>JAZLCF010000045.1:0-22010 GCA_045614105.1 Alphaproteobacteria bacterium
ATGGTGCCACACTGCTGATATCAAAACTGGCCCCATTGCCCGCCGTCAACAAATGACCGGAATAGCTGTACGCCACACGATGGACTTCATGCAACAGATCGTTAGCATAGTGTCTATTAAGGGCGATCCGAAATCCTGCAATTCCTATCACCGTCAACACACCTATCACAGCCAACACGCCCAGCATTTCAACCATACTGCGTCCGAACTCATTTTGATTCAATTTTTCTTTTCTCATTTTGTCTCCTTTTTCAAATACAATTCAACCCACCGATAAAATACGGTGGGTTATTTGCGCTTGCGCGCAAAAATTTCTTGGCAACGATTACATGTGTGTGTGTGTGTGTGTGTGTGTGTGTGTGTGTACAAAATAAGGGCTATCGCGGTATTCGCCCCTTTTTTCTACTCTTAAATTTCGTACCATATATTCTTTTACCATACCCTTAACTTACAGCATCTATTTTCCAATGTCAAGAAAAAAAGAGCCATCCGAAGATGACTCTTGAAAACCCACAGGTTTTGCCTTCCTTATCTCTTGGAGAATTGGAATCTCTTACGAGCTTTGGATAAACCAGGTTTTTTACGTTCAACAACACGACTATCGCGCGTTAAGAATCCCGCTTTTTTCAAAACTGTATGCAATTCTGGTTCAAACAGATCTAATGCGCGACTGATCCCATGACGCAAAGCATAAGCTTGACCAGACAAACCACCACCAACGGCAGTACAAACAACATCATATTGACCTTCACGAGCAGCCACGACAAATGGTTGATTAATAATCATTTGCAACACTGGACGTGGAAAATAATCCTTTAAATCACGATCATTGATGGTAATTTTACCTTTACCGAGTTTTAAGTAAACACGAGCAATGGCATCCTTTTTCTTACCGACAGCTTGGCTGCGACCAAATTTATCTTTCTTTGGTTGACGTGGCTCGGCGGCCTTTGGTTCAGCCTTGGCTTCAGCTTTCACTTCTTCTTTTTTAGGAGCTTCGGCTTCTTTCACCACTTCTTTCAACTCATCTAAAGACTTTTTGGCAGTTTTGGAAACTTTCTTTTCCACAACGGTTTTCACCGCAGCTTTTATTTCCTTTTTAGCGGCCGTCTTTGTTTCTTTCTTAGCGGTTGCTTTCTTGGCAGGAGCCTTTTTGGCAACTTTCTTTTCTTCTTTTACTTCAGCTTTCTCAGCTGTTTCTTTTTTCTTAGCAACCATTATGCACCTCTCTTATTCTTAGGATTTTTGCCAGCAATATCCAACACAATTGGCTGTTGTGCTGCATGAGGATGTTCACTCCCCGCAAAAACATGCAATTTCTTCATTTGTTTTGCACCCAAAGAGTTGCGCGAAATCATGGTTTTCACCGCTTGAATTAAAACGCGCTCTGGATGTTTGTTCAATTGTTCAGGCAAAGTCACAGTTTTTAAACCGCTGATGTACCCTGTATGATGATAATATTCTTTTTGAGCCAATTTACGTCCTGTGACGGCAATTTTTTCGGCATTTATAACGACAACATGGTCACCGCAATCTTGATTCGGGCTGTAGCAAGCCTTGTTTTTACCACGTAAGATAGTAGCAATTTGGCTGGCCAAACGACCCAAAACAACACCGTCAGCGTCAATCAGATACCATTTGATATCCGCATCCGCAGGCTTTACTGTTTTAGTTGTTTTTGTAATCATTTTTTATTCCTTTTGTTAAAAACGTGTGCATTATACCTCAAAAGAGCTCATCTGTCAAGCACTTTTTTATAAGGTATTATATTACCATAACCCAACTTTCACCCCTCTTGACTTATTTTTCACTTTATGATAGAATCTTTTTGTCAGATGGTTGGGCAATCGCTGTGGAGAGATCCATGGAGGAAAGTCCGGGCTTCGTATGAGACACAATACCGGATAACGTCCGGGCGGGGAAACCCGATGGACAGTGTCGCAGAAAACAAACCGCCTGTGCTTGCACAGGTAAGGGTGAAACGGCGAGGTAAGAGCTCACCGCGCAGGCTGAGAGGCCTAGTGGCAGGACAAACCCTATTGGAAGCAAGACCAAACAAGACGGCCGGTGTTCGCACACCGTAAAAGGACAGTCTCAGGTCCGCCGGCGCTAGGTAGGTTGCTTGAGCGTGCTAGCAATAGCATTGCCAGACGAATGATTGCCCTAGACAGAACCCGGCTTACAGACCATCTGGCGTATTATTATAAAAGGATTATAAAATGAAAAATATTGTCACAGAAACAAAACACTCTTATAGCTTATTTAAAAATTATTATCAAAACCTCAGAAATGTCCTGATTACGGATGCCAACGGTAAGATGTGGGATCCGTTTGGCAATGAGATTGTTTCACTCACCATGGATAAATTTGGAAACATAGAAGGACTTTATGTTAAACCTCCATACGGATATTCCAGTGTTGTCCTGTATGGAAATCCAGATTCTCGCTTTCATATTCAAGGTAACCGTGATGATGATATGTACGCTTATACCTTTCATAACGGAACTCTGATGGAAGAGCGCCAAAGTAATCAGACGGGCTATATACACCGTTTATACAGTAAAGCCTCTCAAGGGCGACCTGTTATGCAAAACCATATTCCACATATCGGCACATCGGAAGAAAAACTTTGGACGGAAGATGGCAAAACTTTAGTTCACAAAAAGACACGCACAATGGACGAGGACTGTTTGGAAAAAATCGTCACCGAATTTGTGGACAAAAAGGGACAACATTGCTTACGCATAGATTGGCGACAATATGGACGTGATTGTCTAACACAACTATATGATTTATCACTCAAGGGCAACAAATTAAAATGGCTTTGTGAAAAGGATCACAAAGGAAACTATTGCTTTTACAATGGCCAAGGCAGACTGGTCAATGTCGTTACCAACAACAATGGAAAAAGACAACGAATCCCTGTCGTTTCTCAACCCAATCAAACGACAAGATAATTTCCTTGACGATTTTGGAAAAATTGATTATAATAAGTTTCATCGGCTCCGTAGCTCAGCTGGATAGAGCAACTGCCTTCTAAGCAGTAGGTCGAGCGTTCGAATCGCCCCGGAGTCGCCACTTCCCTGTCATCTGACGGGGATTTTATTTTGGGGCGATGGAACGCGAGAAGAGCGTTTGCTCACGAGCCTTGCGAGTGGACGCCGTCAGGCGGTCCGAGGAACGAGGACAAGGCCATCGGCCGCAGCAATCGCCCCGGAGTCGCCACTTCCCTGTCATCTGACGGGGATTTATTTTGGAGCGAAAGGAACGCGAAAAGCGCGTTTACTCACAAATATAGCGGATTGCCTTTAAATCAATCAACCAAAAATTTAAGGGAAATGAGCAACAACCGCCCATTTCCCTTTGAAAATTGATGCACTCAAAACGTTATCTTGCCTCCATCGCATCTAATCTCATTTGTAATTCCATACCACGAAGCTTTAAGGCCGCACTATCTTCTTTAGAAGTAGCCCCTTTCTCCATTTTGTGATATTGATCGCGTAGCCATTTCAAACGTTCCTTTTTTTGTTGAACCTTTTGTTCCGCTGTTTGTACTGTCATTTCTATATCCTTTCTTCTTTGACAAGTTAATACTGTTTTTATTTTCTTAGGCAGACATCTATTGATCATCACTCAACAAACGGCCACACCCGTATCACGCACATTTTTCTTATGGCGCAATTGCTTTTCTATTTTTTAGAAACTCCTTTCTATTTAACTGGACGAGATTCGCCAAAATTCGTTCCATATTCTTTTATGTTAAAATAAATCAAAATGCAAGCCCTTTTCACATTTTTTTTGACACATTTTTATACCACTTTGATTTTATTGATTTTTCAAACCAATTTTTCCAAAAAAACAAAATATCCAGCCTTGACAACCACAAAATTCTTGCTTTAAATTTCATTTTAGGTTAGACTGGCAAAAAAATAAGGAGAAAAAATGATTAGTTTTTTTAATAAACTTGGCAACACTTGGTTTGCAAAAATAATTTTTATCGTTTTATTGATTAGTATGACCGCCTTTTGGGGATTGGGGGGCATTACCAACACATCCAGCACAGACAAGACAGCAATTCAAGTTGGCTCCAACAAGATTTCATTGACCGAACTTGTCCAAGCATTTGATGCCGAACGCGCACAACTGAGTCAACTAATGGGGCAGTATGTTTCCCCCACGCAGGCAATGGAACTAGGCTTATTACAAAAAACAATTCAAAATAAAGTCATGGCTCTGATCAATGAACAAATTCAAGATGATCTAGGATTGGCAGCCTCTGATGCGGCTGTGCGCAAATATGTAGAACGTCATCCAGCTTTTCAAGATACCCTAGGCAATTTTGATCGAAATCTGTTTACTGCTTATATGGCACAAACCCGCACAACGGAAGCACAACTGGCCGAACAATTAAGAGACGAGTTGGCAAATCAGCATTTAAGTAAAACACTACGTTTTGTGGCACCGGCTCCCAAATTGTTGGCGAAACTCAAATGGCAGAAACAAAACGAGATCAGAGATATAGAAGCCTTATTGATTGAACAGGATAAAATTGCGCTATCCACCACACCCAGCGAAGAAGATCTAAAAGAATATTATGAAGCTTATATTTCCGAATTTATGCAACCCGAAACACGCGATGCGCTTGTAGTTCTTTTAACACCTGAGCAAATTGCCAAAAACATTCACATTCCCCAAGAACAATTAGATGCGGCGTACGAAGAACAAAAAGAATCGTATATTGTTCCTGAAAAACGTCATATTTACCAAATCCATTTTGACTCACAAGAGAAAGCTTTAGAAGCAAAAGCAGATTTAACTGCCCAAAACTTTATGGCAAAAGCAATATCCTTTGGCCAAACGCCCCAAGAAACAGATTTTGGCATTGTGCCACGTTCCGAAATCTTACCGGAACTTGCTGAAGGTGCTTTCACGGCATCACCTAAAGAAATTATAGGACCTTTACAAAGTCCTGTCGGATGGCATTTAATTTTGGTTGATTCAGTCCAACCTGCAACCAATCCAAACAAAACACAAATTTATGCTGACATAAAACAAAAACTCTCAACAGCACAAGCCTATGATAAAATGGAAGAATTGTCTCGTGCGTTAGAAGATTTACTGGGTGCTGGACAATCTTTGAAAGAGGCTGCGCAAAACTTGCAGTTGGACACAGCTGTTTTAAAAGAGATAGATATAACAGGGGAAACATTGCCGCAACAGTTTAAAAACAACGAATTACTGCAAGACTTATTTGTGCTAAAAACAAATGAAACAACTGCTTTGATTGATCACAATAATGGCTTTATCATTGCAGAAGTTCAACAAATTCACCCCGCGCAACCAAAATCCTTTGCGACAGTTCAAAATGACCTAAAAGATTTATGGCGTCATGAACAACAAAAAGCGGCTTTAGCAGAAATATCTGAAAAGGCCTTAGACCAGATGAAATCGGGAAATATCCCTGCAAAATTAGGACAAGTCGTTGTTATTCGCAAACTGACAGCCGAGGGGAATGAACAAGTTCCCATGGTCGCATTGCCACAAATTTTTATGCAATCCCTTGGATATGAAAACGCTCAGCTGACACCTTTAGAAAATGGATCCTTTATCAGCGTTGTCAAACACGTTCAAACGCCTGTGATCCAAGCATCTGTTGAAACAGAACAAGAAGAGGCTCTTGCAGAAGAAATGGCTCAAAAATTGCACCATGCTATTATAGCCGCTTATACCGAACAGTTGAATATCCAAATCAATACCCATATGATACAAGAGGCCTTTTCTGTCTATCAATCTGAAAAATAAAGGGGAAGATGATCATGATCAAAAAAACAAACGAACCCAATGCCGAGCAAAAGGTATTAGAAACAGAAGAACAGCTCCCTTGCGCCGATTCTCAAATAACAAAATCTCATTCGGGAAAAACCTTATTTGCATTGATTGTGTTTCTGATACTTGTTGGAGGAATTTCTTACTATCTAACTCCCATCTTTCTTCCCTTTTTGTCAAAAACGCCCGTTGTGAAAGAAGATCAAGTTATTTCTGTTGTCTCAAAGAGCGATAAGCTAGCGCCTGCTTCTGATGGAAGCATTCTTGAAAAAAATGTTGTGGAAACAGAAACTGATAACTCTGCTCCAACCCCTGCAGTTATTTTGCCAGATCCCACAGCTAAGATAGAGGTAGCTTCACCTGAATTCCAAACCGACACGAATCCAACCGTGTCAGCTATAAACTTGAACGAAGCTGATTCTATTTTACCCAAAACAGAAGACAAAAAAACAGCAAGACAAAATGATTTATTGCTGGATGTTGTACAATTATATGAAACGTTTCAACAAAATGGTCAATGTCGCCCTTTGTTAGAAAAGTTGATTTCGCTTTCTGAGTTAAATCCTATAGTACAAAACAGTATCAATGAATTATTGACAATTTGTCTTGAAAACCCATTATCGGAACAAATTCAAACCGCTTTTTATAAAGACAAAAAACGAGCCATTTTGCGCATTTTACAAAAGGAGAACACTCCTATCATCGCTTATTTAAAAATGATTCCGTACACTTTTTTAGACATTCACAAAAAAGGAACTTTTGGCAACACCCCAATGGATATACTGTACCATATACAAAATGCTGTTCAAGCAAATCACTTTTCAAAAGTCTTAGAACTCATTGATCAGCTCCCTGAAAATGTCCAACTGGCTCTTTATGATCTAAGGCAATGCGCTATACATGAAAACACGATTTATCAAATTTTGAAAGATCTGCTTCAAACATTGGCAAAGGGAGGCACTCATGGGTAAAATTTTCTGGACGCTAGTTTGTCTGGCGATTTTAGCAACACTAATTTTCAATGATCCTTGGCGTGTTACATTGGATACAAGTGATTACTCTATTTCTATGTCCTTTGTTTTGTGTTTATTTTGCCTATGTGTTCTGGGCTGGCTACTGGCATTCGTCAAAAAGCCTTTTCAATGGTGGCACCAATTTCAAAATTTCAGGCATAAGAAGCGCCAAGAAAAAAGAAATGCTTATTTATCCGAAGTCCTGACAGCCTTTTTAGCCCACAATGTCAAGGATTATTCACCCTTACTACATCAGGCGCAGAAATTGTATGGAACAGGCTCAAAAGAGTTTCTTTTGGTATCTGCCTTGCTGCAACCTCAATCAGAGGTTTTTCAATCTTTAAACGCAACAGAATCGGAAACCACAAAATTGGTTGGACTGTACGGACTCATCCAAGAAGCAGAAACAGCTGGAGATTTTCAACAAATGGCGGAATTATTACAACAAGTTCCTCCGACCTTCAAACAAACACCATGGGTTCAACAAACAATGTCCCGACTGGCTCTTTCACAAAGAGACTGGGCGGAGGCTTTGCGCTTAGTTGAACAGGCTAAACGCTATTTGCCAAAAGCAAAATATAGAGCTCAAAAAGCCTGTCTTTTATTGAAACTAGGCAAAATTAAAGAGGCTTACAATACAGACGATACACATCCTGCTATTGCTTTAGCCTACGCCCATTTTGTTCCCAAAAAAGCCCTGAAAATCTTGAAACAAGCGTGGAAAGAAACCCCCAGTTGGCCGATTTATCAAGCGATAAAGAAGCACCTGCAATCTATGCCAGAGAAAAAGCGTCTTAAAATTTTGTTGGATTTAACACGTGAAACACGTGATGAACGCGCATCTCTGTTGGCCAGAGCAGATATGGATATGGAACTTCAAAATTGGTTGAGAGCTAAAGAAAATCTAGAAATTTATATCAACAAATATCCCCTCACCCGTCAAGTCGCAGATATGATGGCCACAATTGAACGCACAGCATGGCATCATGAACCAGTAGCACAGGATTGGGAACGAAAAGGGGTGGAAGCAGAAGATGATACGGTTTGGTTTTGCCGAAATTGCGGACATACCATGAATGATTGGCAAATTCTATGTCCTCATTGTAATGCATTTGATGAGCTATATCTAAAATAACTTGCTTTTTCATCAACTTTGCGGTAAAATGAATACAGCTTTGCGGGCGTGGTGGAATGGTAGACACGTTGGTCTTAGAAGCCAATGCCGAAAGGTGTGGAGGTTCAAGTCCTCTCGCCCGCACCATATCAGAAGCCTTATTTTTCAAGCACTTATAAAAAGAATTCCACAAGGCATTTGGACAGATTTGCAAAAATGTGATATAATATTGTCATCTATTAAAGGAGTACACATGTCAAAGAATCAAAAAATCATTTATGATGAAAAAGAAGATAAAAGCATTAAACAGGGCGAGTTGGTCTATGATCCTGTTGCAGGACTCACCATACAAGAGGCGCTCGCACGGGCAATTATTATGGCAAAACAACAAGAAAAACATGTTCACGCCATTATCAATGATGTCCATATGCATATTAATCCCGACACCTCTCTGCAATTAGCACACGGTGCTTACAAAAAAATTGCAGATGCTCAATACCAAGCCGCTCTACGTGCATGCGCAAGAATGCACTAAAGTCGCAAACAGACATCCTCCTCCTCCCACTCGTCAAAAGGCTAACCAAAATTTGCTTTGATTTCATTTTTAGTTGCATCAGAAACTCGATAAGATTCTCGGATTTTTTGCAGGGATTTACGATAAGTTTGTTTGTCCAAACGACACTGTTTAGATTTCAAGTAAGTTAGGCATTTTTCGGGATATTTTCCCATGATCGTAGCAACTGCCCACGCCACACCCATTTGGGCATAATAGGCGTCTGTATTGAGGTTGTCCAACACTGTTATCACTCGGTCAATATAGGTATCATTTAAATAATGTGACAACAATATCACCGACACAATTCGGCTTTCAAATTCTTTATCTGAGTTCTGATACTGCATAAAGAAATCCCATACAAGCTCGGGATATTTACGAGCCATTTTAAAGTTTTGGCACAAAGAATCATTGATAGCCCAATCATCTACATAAGGCGCAAACTTTTGAAAATATTTGAGCAAGGTTTTGATATCATCTTGGGCATAACCGATAACAAAGGCATGCAAAAGCTTCAACTCAAAACTGGAATAATCATCTGCGTCCAAAAATTCACGATAGTTATCTTTAGCAACGCGTTTGGCCAACTGTCTTAAATCTGGAATACAAATCCCAAAAGTTGTTCTTTTAATCTGATTGAGTTCCTGTTTTATTTGTTTCACTTGCATACAGATATGCTAACCAATCCCATAACCAAAGTCAATATCCCAAATCCTTACCTACCAACCAAAAGGCGGATCATCTAATTTTACTTTTTGGTGCGTACATAGTGCGTACACGGGGAAATTTTGGAATCATTAAATTGGATTAAAGACAAAAAAATAAGTCAAAGAAAATTAAATATTTTCAATGACTTATTATAATGGTGCGGATAGCCAGAATCGAACTGGCACGGAGTTGCCTCCAACGGATTTTAAGTCCGTTGCGTCTACCAGTTCCGCCATATCCGCAACCGCTGATAGCCTTTATAGCATAGCCGAAAAAAACAAAATCGTCAAGACTTTTTTAAAAAAAATGAATAAAACGCTTGTCAAAAGCAAAAAAATAATTACAATGTAAATAAAGTAAGGAGAGCTCATGGATGAATTTGAAAAAATAAAGACTTTTTCTGAAGGGCTGGCAGAACGTCAACAAAATGTGAACAATCAGCCAGAGACACAAAACACGCCAGATATTGATTTTCCACAATATTTGAGCACTTTTCGGGCTGTACCAGCTCAAGAAGAGAAGAAATCCAAGAATTTGCTATGGATTGTTCTAGGCCTTTGCACAACAATCGCCTTTGCAACTGCATTCGTGCTATTTCCGCGTTTGTCTCATCAAGAAGAGGAAGAAGCTGTGGTCATCGCGCCTACTCCCATTCCAGTGAAAGTTTTGCCTGAAAATCCAGGAGGGCTGAGCATTCCTAATCGTGACAAAGTTGTTTATGAGCGCACCGAGGTTGTAGCACCCGCGCCCGTTGTTGAAAATTTGTTTCCAGAGCCTGAGCAACCCATGCTACCAACCACTACCATAGAGCCCGAAAACAAAGAAGAAGCTCTTATCCAGCCAACGTCCGAAATGGCAATTTTGGATGAGCAAGTTTTTCCTTCTTCTGAGCCGATGCCATCTGATTTACCAATTGAACAAGCAACACAAACAGCCATGACTGAGGACACCGAGAAACCGACAGAACAGCCTGCAGAAGAACCTGTTTTACCTAAAGCTGTCACGACGCATCAAGTGGTTTGGCGAGCTCAATTGCTCTCCTCCGCTGATAAGAAAAAAGTAGAAACTTCTTGGAAAGAAATTTCAAAACAACAAGCTGCGTTATTGTCCGATATGCCCTATCAAATTGTATCGGCCACAATCGCCGGCAAAGGGACTTTCTGGCGCTTGCAGGTGGGCGAATTTGCAACAAAAGAAATGGCCGCGAATCTGTGTACTAAATTGAAAAAGAAAAAGCAAGATTGCATCCCCGTGAAATGAGGAAAAAATGATAAAAAAGATATTTTTATTGAGTTTTTGTTTGCTAGGGCTGCCCTCGCCATGCTTGGCGTATGTGCCTCAGGTTTACAAAAAATCCGAAGTATGCCCAGCCGATAAGCCTTTTAAGCCTTTGCATTTGCAGTCGTGTGAGGGGTGTGATACCTTTCACTCTATGAAGATTGCTGAGGGGCATGAAGCAGATTTTGAGATATGTGAGGAACGAGA
Source organism: Alphaproteobacteria bacterium (assembly GCA_045614105.1). Classification (GTDB taxonomy): domain Bacteria; phylum Pseudomonadota; class Alphaproteobacteria; order CAAHEQ01; family UBA3637; genus UBA3637. Next base: position 10,700 of record JAZLCF010000045.1, read on the forward strand.
AATAGTTGATGGCTATAGTCGATTAAAACAATGTCCACAAAATTTTGTGCGGGATATGTATGGTAACTGTATACCTTGCGATTGGATCTACTTTGTTCCTGTGACACAAGAAGCCGATTGTCAAGTTTGTCCAAACCGAGAGGTAGGGTATAAGTGGACCCACGACGTTCAAGAGGTTTTCCGTTGTCAGTGGAAAACTTGCCCAGAAGATCGGCCAGTGTTGGCAGGTGGAACCTGTTTTGCCTGTGATGCAGATGTGTTTTCTGATAACCCAAAAGAGGCATGTGAAAAGTGTCCTGATAGAATGTTTTTACCCAAAGGTTATACGATTTTTCAAAATGATGAAACGCGGGTGTATGCAGGCAAAGATATCTGTATTCAAAATGTTGAAGATGGTTTGGTAGATTTGACTAGACAAATAGTGGTTGAAAATATTGATGGTCGTCTAAGAGCAATAGGGGTTGATGATGATCTAAGTATGATGCTTGCTAAATCGTTACCTGAGTTTGATGAATCTGAGTGGCAGGGACGTTATGAGGATAAGTTTAGATATTTGATCCACGAAGCTGACACTGATGCGGATGTCGTCACTTTACCAGAAATATGTTCCAAGTGGCCTAACAGAGAGTTTAAAGATGGTTACTGTATTTTAAATAGTTGCCCCGATGGTATGATCAGGGTAGCAACAAGATATGGCTATCCCACTTCTACTACGTCACGAGGAGGCGGCCTCACTTATCACAGACTACGTTCGGCCACTGAATATAGGGTACAGGAGCAATGTGAATTTTGTCATGATTTATGGGAAGATGCTTTGACAACCAGAGAGAATTGCTATAAGTGTCCTGATACATTTTTTGAAGAGCTAGTAGGCAGAGCACAGTTATTGGGACATTGCCGCCAGTGCTATGTTACAGAAAAAAACGAGAAATATGCAGCGCAAGCTTTTGCTCAGGGGCGTTGCCTCGATTGGAAAGATCGCTTGAAAGAGAAAGCTTCTTTTAAGGAGAAGAAAGTAGTTCCAAACGACTCTGTGGAGATTACGGAGTAGTCACAATGAATTCAATATATACTTTAACAACTTGGATTATCCAATTGTATTTATGCATTATTTTGCATGAGATCGCTCATGGATATGTTGCCCTCAAATTAGGAGACAAAACCGCGTGGCTGTTGGGCAGATTAAACCTAAATCCCGCCAAACATTTTGATCCCATCGGCTGCGTTGTCGTTCCCTTATTCTTGTGGACAATTAAATCCCCGATGTTGTTCGGCTGGGCAAAACCTGTGCCTATTGATTTTTCAAGACTGAACAACCCAAAACGCGACATGGGCTTAGTGGCCGCCGCTGGTCCGTTAGCCAATTTATTATTGGCCATCGCTTTTGTGTTGATCGGACGCCTAATTCTTTTTGCCCTGCCCCATGATTTACCAGCAACCCTCTGGTTGATTGAAAACATCAAGAATGGCATTTCTTTTTCGCTTATTTTAGCCTGCTTTAACCTGCTTCCCATTCTTCCCATGGATGGCGGACGAATCGTTTGGTCAATCCTGCCACCAAAATATGCCAACATATATGCTGAATCAGAAAAGTATGGACTTTTTATTCTAATTGGTGTATTATTCTTGCTACCTATGATGGGATTGGATATTGTGGGCTGGTTTATTGGCACATTGTATCCCGTTCTGGCGGGCTTTGTCAATATCTTTGTTTAAAGGAGAGAGAAAATGATTGATATTAAACTTATTCGGGAAAATCCGGATTTGGTGAAAGAAAATATGAAAAAGAAATTCCAAGACCAAAAAGTGTTATTGGTGGATGAAGTTGTTGATTTAGACAAAAAGAATCGTGCAGCCATTACAGAAGTCGAATCCTTGCGCGCCAAAAGAACCTCTCTCTCTAAACAAATTGGCGCTTTAATGGGACAAGGCAAAAAGGAAGAAGCCGAAGCGATTAAAAAAGAAAGCCAACAAATCGGCGAAAAGATTGTTGGATTAGAGGCCGAACAAGAACAATTGGCAGACGACATCAAGCAACGCATGATGGCCATTCCAAATATTATAGATGACTCTGTTCCTTTGGGCAAAGATGATTCCGAGAATGTGGAAGTCAAACGTTTTGGCGAGCCAAAAGTACCCGATTTTGAAATTCCCTACCATGCTGATTTAATGGAAGCCATGGATGGGTTAGATCTGGATAATGCGCGACGCGTAGCCGGCAATGGCTTTTATTATTTAAAAGGTGATATTGCAAGACTTCATTCAGCCATTTTATCGTATGCCAGAGATTTTATGATTGATCGTGGCTTCACATACTATGTCCCACCATTTATGGTGCGTTCGCAAATTGTCAAAGGTGTCATGAGTTTTTCGGAAATGGATGCTATGATGTACAAAGTGGAAGGCGAGGACTTATATTTGATTGGAACATCTGAACATTCCATGATCGGTCAGTTTTTTGATCAGATTTTACCCGAGGAAAACTTGCCTTATTTACTGACAAGCTATTCTCCCTGTTTCAGAAAAGAAAAGGGAGCCCACGGTATTGAAGAACGAGGTGTTTATCGGATTCATCAATTTGAAAAACAAGAAATGATTGTGCTGTGCAAACCAGAAGACAACATGAAATGGTTTAACCAACTGTGGCAAAATACAGTGGATTTCTTCCGTTCCATGGATATTCCTGTACGCACATTGGAGTGCTGCTCGGGTGATTTAGGAGATTTAAAAGCAAAACAATGTGATGTGGAGGCTTGGTCTCCTCGTCAACAAAAATATTTTGAGGTGGGATCTTGCTCTACTCTAACCGATGCCCAGTCGCGTCGTTCCAAAATTCGTGTAGAAAGTAAAGATGGTAAAAAGTATTTTCCTTATACTTTAAACAATACCGTTGTTGCAACACCACGTATGTTGATTGCGTTTTTGGAGAATAATTTACAGCCAGATGGCTCTGTACTCATCCCCAAAGCATTGCAACCTTATATAGGCGGCCAAACTGTTCTCAAAAAGTCAAAATAGGAATATTCTTGACAAAAAACATAAATTATGCTACAATAATCCTGTTGTTTTTAATGAAAGGACAGGGCAATGAGTTTTGTAAAAGAAATACCCGCGGGTCTATCTTATTCTGTGACCGAAGATAAGAAAGGCATTTTAGATATGCGGAGAACGTCTATTTTTGTTATCCCTAAGGCCTTAAAAGGGGTTGACAGCATTTATGTTAACCAAAGGCAATTGCGCTATGTATCGCCTGATTTTACTGGTTTTATTTATATTTGCGGAGGATTGACAGGCCGCCCTGTATTAGCCAGCGATGAAGAAATGCAAGATTGGCGTCAAGCTTACACGCGTGCAGAAGGCTATGCTCCTTTCTTTTTTGAAACTTCCTGTCAAAATGCACAACACGAAGAACAAATGTTGCTACAAGGATTATCTTTTAATCCTAAAACACGCAAATTAAACGCACGCAATTCAATGTTACTTGAAAAGCCAGTCATTACAGGTGTAAAAAAGGTGCGCATGTCCCCAGCTGGTCAGGTGCGTGCTGCTTTAAGAGCCAAGAGATTTGAAAATTATAAAATAAAGTGTCAAGCAAAAGCACAAGATTTCCGTGATGTTCGTGTTGCATGTCACAAAACAGTGCGTGTCAGCAATACTCATCCAGATCGTTACTTATAACGGACAGAAACTGATAAAATATGACAAGAGGATAAGAAATTAGCCTCTTGTTTTATTTTATTCTTGCAATTTATCATTTTTTGTTGTTAAAGTAATATTGGGCAAGGTTGATGTCTTGTCTGAGGTGTAGAGACCTCGTTCAAACACGCCAATACTGGCGAAGCCTTCTAGTCATTTGGCTGGAAGGCGGTTAAATAGCCTTTTGGTCAATAGACCGCACTATGTCGTTTGAAATAGTTTCTACCTTCCAGTCGCCTCTCATCAGGGCGCAATTTTGTTATAAAGAAAGGAGAAACAAAATGAAAAAAGAAATTTTGAACGAACAAGGACGCTCTATGGTGGAAATGTTGGGGGTTTTGGCTGTCATAGGCGTATTGACTATCATCGGTATCGCCGGCTTTAGATTAGCGCTGGATAAACACTATGCCAACCAAACGGTAGAACGCTTGATGCGACGGGCTGTTGTCGTGGCCGGACAAGCCAACTTCGGACAAAACCTTTCTTTACACGAGTTTGACGAAAATGATGGCGAATATCCCATTTCTCGGACTTTAAAAAGCACTTCTGAGTCATTTACAATGCGAGTGGATAATGTGCCGAAAGAGGTGTGCCAACAAATCATTGGGATGGATTGGAAGTTGGCGAAAATCATCCCTGAAAATTGTTCGGATGAAACAATGGAGTTTATGTTTTTAAATGATTTAACCGATTGTACCGCTTGCCAACCGGAAACTTTTCCATGCGAAGATTACGGCACCGAGTGTGGCAAGTGCAGTGTTGTGAAGGGGTTTTTCCCAAATGAAGGAAACGCCTGCACGGATGAGTCAACACCTCATTGTTTTGAAGGGCACTGCTCTAAATGCAATCCAAACCAAGTTTTTGGCGAAAATAACAAATGCTGGGCTTGCACGAGTTTTAGTGAACATATTACTTCTGTTCCTTCAAAAGAGGCCCACAAATGCTTAGAAAAAGCATTTTATGCCGACAATATAATGTATCGTTGCCATAGTATTAACACGCCAGAAAATAGCGACACTCAATCATGCAAAGCATGTGAAGAGAGATGTCTAGACATCAGAGCAAACAATACATGTAGACTGCTAAATTCTGCAAATATTCGGAACTCAGATGGCACATGTGCTTGTGGTACAAACTATTTTTTTTCACGCGATTGGAATCGATGTAGAAATTGTCAAACAGGATATGAAACAGATACTGCTACCTCAGTCAGTGAAGCCCATAAATGTTTGACAAAAGATTTTTATGCGAATGGCAGGATGTATCACTGTGATTCAAGAAGCGCGCAACCATCAAATGCTGATGAAGAATCTTGCAAAGCCTGTAGTGAAAGGTGCTTTGATGGGACAAACAATAGTAACATTTGTCGTCTACTCAGCAGCGGATACGGCAAAGATACCGAAGGCAATTGCACAAACAACTGATTAGAACATCAATGTGGCGCGAAGGCTGACTGCCGTAGCGGTATCGTGCTTATGCGTAGCACCCGGGTTGATATAGAATTGCACATCCGGCGTAATCGTGGCAAACGAAGAAATGCCAAACGCCATATAGGTTTCAAACACCGTCTCCCAAGAGCGCGTCCCTGCTCCATTCGCAGATTTATTCAGCTTGTTCACCGCCACCGCAACGCCCGCTTGATCCAAGCTGTTGCGATCCATCGGATCGTTCACAATGCTGCCAAATACATAGGATTGCTTGATACTATTTTCCGATTTGTTGACGCCGTTAGCACGTGCAAATAAAGCCACTTTATCCATGACATATTGTTGTGCATTCAAACTCCATCCACGCGATGAAGTGGGTTGCACGCTCACGCTAGGTTGATAATAGCCCATCACGCTGTATTCGCCCGCCAAGCCATTAAAGGATGGACTCCACATCACTGAAGCAAATGGCGTCATCTTGCCTTTTTTCCACTTGTTCCAGCTGATTGTTTCTCCCGACACATTGTTGGCATTTTGAGCCCCAGCGCTGATGCTCCACTCGGCATTCGGCGTCCATGTGACAAAGCCTCCCAAGCTGGCTGTTGGATACACCTCAGACGCATTTTGCGACAAAGCGTAGTTCAAAAAGTTCACTTGCTGATTACTGTCATAATCTGTACCATCAAAGTTATACAACGGGAATTGCCCCACCGTCACAGACAAACTTTTCAACATCCCTGGCAATATATGGGTATAGCTCAACTCATCAAAATAATTGCCATTGGAGGGGTAATCATTCACGCTGGAAAACACACCAATACGATTGTCCAAAGTGTTGGCGCTCATCCCCCAATAACGCACCGCCGTATACGCCGCATTAAACGTGCCAGAACCAATCACATCAGAATTAAACGCATTCCATCCAATGGTACCATAATATTGCGATTGCCATGCTGTTCCTTTGCCGTTAGGCGCACCTCGCTGAGGCAAGAACGATGCATCCAACGAGTAAGTTAGACCTGCTTCCTTGTTCAGCATATTCTTAAAATCCTGATAATCTTTGGCCAAATTCACCTTAGCCAACGCAGGCACAGCTATTAAACAAAATCCAGACAATAAAATTTTTTTCATTTTGATCCTCCTTTTCTTCAATCAGAGATAAGGAGAAAACGTCAAAAAGAACAGATAAACTTTAGTCTATTGATGACAACCTGCAAAAATATCCAGCGTTTCATCATATGTATCGGTTTTAATCCCAGCTAATCCCAATAAAGAATGAAAAATCACATCTTGACTTTGTTGTTTCTTTGTTTTATCCATTAAACATTTTTGATTGAACCCAAAAGCCTCTCGTGTTGATTTTGGCATCCATACGAAAAAAGGAACCTGTTTTTGTTCATCTGGCGCATCTTTAAAATCTCCACCATGGCCATAAACTTCATTTTCACCCAAAGATTCACCATGGTCTGAAATATAAATTAAAACAGGATTGTACTCTTCTGTCAAGTGGGACAAAGTTTGAATTAAATCAGCCACTACAAATGAAGTATAGTAAATGGTATTATCATAAGCATTGATCATTTCTTTGCGAGAACAATTTTGCTGATCACTCCGCTTACAACAGGGAGCCCATTTGAGCCAATTTTTTGGAACTCTTAAATCATATCTTGGTCCATGAGATCCCCGTTGATGCAGCACGACAAATGTATTCTTTTCAAAGGTGGACAACTTTTCCCGAAAAGTATCATTCAATAACATATCTAAACAATCACGAGATTTACAAGTATATTCTGTGGGGATATTTCGGCATACCTTATTGCAACCTAATTCATTATCCAGCCAGACTAAATCCATATTATTTTTTTGCAAAATTTCCAATGCATTGGGGGTATATGACGCCGCTCTTTCAGTATAATTATCACGATTATAAACACTGAACAAGCATGGCACAGAAACACGCGTGACCACACCACATGCCTCTGTATGATGAAAAACAATCATATCTTTTAAATAGGGGCGCAAAGGCTCTGCCGTCTCTCGTTGATAACCACTTAAAGAAAAACTAGCGTCTCGGGCAGATTCCCCCAACACGAACACAATCAGATTTTTCTTCTGCTGATTCCAATAAACTTGCTGCTTCATCCCACGTGTTGAATTGATCACTTCCCCTTCTGTGAACGACACTTTGGCTAAAGAAAATAAAGCGGACATATAGCTTGTTGGTACAAACTGATAGCGCCAATTGAAATGCGTTTTTAAATACACTTTAACATCTGCTTTGTAAGGAATAAAAAACGCCAGGGAAAGAGCCACCAGCAAACTCAAAATACTCGTTTGTACAATACGTTTTGGCAACCTTTCAAACCGAATTTTGAGCTTCCACACCCACAAACTGGGCACAACAGCAAAGGCCAGCATATACATCCAAAACGCAACGCCCATCCACTCCGTCGCCTCAAAAAAATTCGTATCAAATATATTCGCCAGCGTCGTTTTATTCAAAACAAAATGATATGAGTTGATAAAGTATCCAGCCAATGCATTGGTTATCAAAAACAAAATGGATAAAGGCTTGACTGTTTTTGGATGAAATAAAATCGCTTGCAAAATCATCTCGAGTAATAAAGCGACTCCCATCAATAAAATCAAAACAGGCCATGAAACCGACGGCCATACCTGTTTCCAAAAATAAAAATTATAGACTCCCAAAACTGTCCACAACGCATACATAAAATTATATGCATTAAAAGATAAAAAGGGAAACACTTTTTTCATCATCTTGCTCCACTAAAATAAAAATGGTAGAACCGCCAACAGCGGAATAGAAAAATTATCATCAATGTGTATATAATCGTTCAATAAATCTCCTAAACACCCCAAACAGACCCCAACAAAGCCCAGATAAATAGGCAAACCAAAACATACATCAAAAATGAAACAAACTAAGAAACCTGAACTTAAAAAAGCCAATGCACCTTCCCAAGTTTTCTTACCACACAACGGATGTCGCCCAAAGGCTCGCCCTACTATAGCTGCCATTGTATCCGAGAGCAACAAGACACTAACGCCGAACATCGCTACATCTTTTGGCATCACAATCACTAATATCAATGCCGCTAATAAAACATAAGGAGCCCCAGAAAACCCAAAGGTTGCTTGACTTTCTTTTTCGCGCAAAACAGGGGAAAATAACAAATGATACACGCGCGCACAGAATGGATTTTTATGCATTTCATATTCTGTCAGCAAAACAAAAACAGTCACCACAGAAATCAACAAAATTGCAATAGTCCTTGGACAAAACCATATCAACCCTACTATCCAAAAGGAACTGAGATGAATTAATTTTCTTAAAAATTCTTGTTTAAAACTAAAAGCCATAAAACTTTCCATTCTTTTTTCAACATAATCTTTTATGAGAAACTTGTCAAGCCTCAATTTTTTTCTTGTATGTTAGACAAAAAAGTGCTATGCTCCCCCAAACAAAAGAAAGGATAAAAAATGACCGAAATTTCAACTCTACAATCATTCAGAATTAAATATCAACCAGAGCTGCCCCGCTCTTTAAGAAAAGGCATTAAACGTGTCGCAGTTGTGGAAGGTGACAAAACCGATTCTATTACCCATCAACAAGAATTGAAGACACTGTTTCCAAAAACCTATGGACAAAGTGTTATCACTTTCAAAACAGGGAAAAAGCCAAAAAAATTAGAGGCTAAAAATTTTGGAGTGATTTTATCTGGTGGCCAAGCCCCTGGCGGCCATAATGTTATTACGGGTTTGTATGACGCCTTAAAGAAAATCAATAAAAATAATAAATTGTTCGGCTTTTTAGGTGGCCCCAGCGGTATTGTGGATGGCAAATATATTGAATTGGATGATGCACTCATCAATTCTTACCGCAACACGGGTGGCTTTGATATGATTGGTTCTGGCCGCACAAAATTGGAAACCGAGGAACAATTTATGAAGGTGTGGCAGGTGTGCCAAAACCTAAACATTTCCGGCATCGTCATTATTGGCGGAGACGATTCCAATACAAATGCTGCCTTATTAGCTGAATGGTTAAAGACAAAAAATGCAGGCGTTTGCGTGGTTGGTTGTCCCAAAACCATTGATGGGGACTTAAAGAATGCCCAGATTGAAACATCTTTTGGTTTTGATACTGCTACAAAAACGTATGCGGGATTAGTTGGCAATATTGAACGAGATGCCCTGTCTGCAAAAAAATATTGGCACTTTGTAAAATTGATGGGGCGCAGTGCCACTCACGTTGGATTAGAGGTCGCATTGCAAACACATCCCAATATTACATTGATTTCCGAGGAAGTGGAAGCCTCTGAAATGTCTTTGGACGCTTTGGTGCAAGGAATGACAGATATCATTGTAGAACGAGCTGAAGCAGGTAAAAACTATGGTGTAGCGGTTATTCCAGAGGGATTGATTGAGTTTATCCCTGAGATGAAAAAACTGATTACTAACCTGAATGATTCAATGACTTTGGTGGAAAGCTCCGACGCTTACAAAAATGCCAAAACAGATGCAGAACGTTTTCAATCCGTCATTGATCATCTAAACCACAGTGCACCTGAAAGTGCAAAAGTATTTGATTCTTTGCCCGCTTTGATTAAAGCACAATTATTGCTGGACCGAGATCCACATGGCAACATTCAAGTATCTAAAATTGATACCGAGCAATTATTGATTCATATGATTAAAGCCAAATTAGAAAAATTACGCGCCGAAGATAAATATCATGGCAAATTCTCTGGGCAAGCGCACTTCTTTGGATATGAAGGTCGTTGCGCCTTCCCCTCCAACTTTGACGCCAACTATTGCTATGCACTAGGATATAATGCTTGTGCCTTATTGCAAAGTGGACGCACAGGATATATCTCCTGCATCAAAAACCTGACAGCACCCACCAATAAGTGGATTGCAGGTGGTACGCCACTCACCATGATGATGACTATGGAAAAACGTCATGGGCAATTTAAACCCGTCATTCAAAAAGCTTTGGTCAAATTGGATGGACCTGTGTTTAAAAAGTTGATTGATAACCGCTCCAAATGGGCCTTGAATGACGACTATCTGTTCCCTGGCGCAATTCAATATGATGGCCCGTATGATGTCACCAATGCCACAACCAAAACGTTGGAGCTGGAAAAAGGCAAGATGAAACAACGCCGCTGGTTCAAACGTTTAAGATTGTTTAGGTAAAATTAAAATCCCTTCCACCTCGGAAGGGATTTGTTTTTACCTCTTTTCAGGCTGACTCCGTTCATAATGTTTTTGAGGCTTCAATTGGCTAATAACATCTTTAAGAGAAACAACCGCTAGTCTTTGAACAACTTTTTTATCATTATTCTTTGGTAAATCCCTAGAATCACTAGGACTATCATATGTAGCTTTATAATTACTTAAGTATGCCCCCAAGGCATGACCGCTTGCTTTAATTCTAGTAGCCTGTATATTTATTCCCCTTATATTATCATTAGGTTTTCTTAATTCATCCATGGTCACCTTCCACGAACTCATTAATTTTGGGTCACACGCATTTCCATAATCATAGGCATAACTTTCTTCTCTACTTGGCTCTCTTAAATCTGGCCATGCCCCAATCATAGCCCATAAATCTGTATCCAACCAAGAACCATGAGTTAAAAAAGAACCCTCCTTACGAGTTGGCATACGATTACTTTTATCTAACTTTTCCTGCAATACAGCCAAAAGAGCAATTTCTTCCGCACTCAAGCGAAGAGCGCTACATTCATTACCTAATGCTTTTGCAGAGTTTTTTCCTTTATGCAATTTATCAAACTGCTCTTGAGAAGTTTCCAGTGCGTTAAAAAAAACTTTTTCATAAAGTTGACACATCGCCAACCCTAAATCGGCATTACTACGTCTAGCCCATTCAAATGCTAATTCGCACATTTTTTCGTAATCTGAATCGGATTTCTCCACATCTAATTTATTTAAATACTGCCCGTATCTTTGATCAGCCCAGTAAACACTCATCCTTTTTCTCCTTCAGTTATAAAAAAACACCACTGTGTGCATTATACACATCAATCGGTGTTTTAAAGTTAATATAAAGCCGTGCGCTATGCGCCCGTCTATGAAAGGTTCAGCAAGCCCCCCCCCCTCACAAAATTATCCTTATTTATCAAATACTTATTTTGATAAAC
>JAZLCF010000046.1:0-9271 GCA_045614105.1 Alphaproteobacteria bacterium
TTGGCTGGGGTGGCTGGATTCGAACCAACGAATGACGGTATCAAAAACCGTTGCCTTACCACTTGGCGACACCCCAAGCATTCAATTAACGACAACAATTATAGCAGATTTTGTTTTAAAATGCAAGCAAAAAGGTTGTGTGGGAGATAAATACATTTTGGTTGATAATAAAATACAAAAAGATTTTGGATTGCCATCTGGTCTTCAGGTATTTATGCGCAGATTTATTGACTCACCCAAATCACTCTGGCCATCCAACATACGTCATCAGGACTTAAGGTAATTAAACTGTGGAGAGGATTCAGTGATTTTAATTCAATTTTTTTGGCGCTTTTGTGCTTTAATTCTTTGACCATCACTTCCCCTGACTTTGTTTTTACAACAACACGGTCATTGATACGTACTTCTGAATCTGGCTGAATCACTAACTTGTCGCCTTCGCGATACACGGGTTCCATGCTGTCGCCCGAAACTTCTAGCGCGTACACGCCTTTTGCCATTTGCATCGGACATTCAATGCCGTCCCAATCGTCATTGGATAAGGGATAACCATCCGAATCAAAATAGCCTTCTCGCCCTGCTTTGGCCAATCCCAACAAAGGAATCATGTGCTTGGGTGTTGGCAAGGGTTGCCCTGCATATTCCATGAATTCGAAAACGGTGGTATTCATGGCTTGCAGAACTTTGTTCATACTTTCAGTGGAAGGCCATCTTTTGCGGCCATCTGCCCCGATTCGTTTGGATTTGTTAAAGCTGGTAGGATCTAAACCTGCCTTGTGGGCCATGGCGGATAAAGACAGACCTTTTGCTTTGGCCAAATTTTCCAATCCATCCCAAATTTCATGATACGAAAGCTGCATAGTGACTCCTTTCACTTTTTAGTTGCAGATATTTTTTAGCATATTTTTTTATCTTTGTCAATAGGATTTTTTTCTTATTTTTATATTGACATTTAAATTTTTTTGTATTATGTTCCTATTTTGTTCTCATATTAAAGTAAAAAAGGAGGAAAAATGAGGAATAAATACCTATCTTTTATTCGTGACAAAGAAACACAACCTTTCGATTCGGCAGAAGAAGCGTGGTTTTGGTATTGCCGGTGTGAGCAAATTGGTCAACCACGTCCTTTGAATACTAATAGTACAATGGCGCGTCCTTGTGAAACTTCCGATATTTTTATCACTTTGAAAAATTTATTTAAATCAGGCGTTTTGCGGGCGGCCCATATTAAAGTTTTGTCAAAATATGGTTATTCTCAAACACCGCCACATCCTCATTTTGGTGACGATTCGAAAATTTGCGCGCTGTGGCAAGAAGCGTTGGATTTTTTGGGGCTTTCATTAAAGAAAAAAGGAATTGTGGCGGCTTAAAGGAGGATAAAATGTTTAATTATGCTTTTTCAATCGGATATCGTCCGGCGTTCGCCTATGTAGCCTTTGGTGGCGCGCCCACTCATTGGTGGACACATTTTTTAAAAAAAGGTTTTTATCATTGTTTTTTAATTTTGGGAAATGGACGTGAATGGTGCGTGATTGATCCTGTGATTCATTTTACAGATTTAATTGTGGTCAAAACGTTGCATATTGAGTCATTTTTTATAGAAAAAGGCTATCAGCTTGTGCGCACAACACCCTTTATTCCCAAGCAAATCCGCTTTCATTTAAGGCCTTGCACATGTGTGGAAACGGTGAAGCGTTTTTTGGGAATTTCGGCCCCGAATATATGGACGCCATACCAACTTTTTCGCTATTTAATTCAAAAAAAGGAAAATAATCCTTGACATTTCCAAAAAAATGTGATATACTGTGTCACAGTTAAAAGGAACAACTGTATCCGATAACACAAAACCACTCTTTTAAAGGGTGGTTTTTCTATTTAAAATTGAAAGGAATAAACTCATGACAGACATAACACTGTTATACAATACATACAAAAAAGCGCTGGCCGAGCGGGCCGTTTGGGAACCCACGTGGCAAGAATGCTATGAGTATGCTTTTCCGCAAAGGGAAACCATTTTTTCATCTTCTACGACAAAAACGAATCGCTTGTTTGATGGTACAGCCCCTGACGCTGTGGATCAATTGGGTGCGATGATGTTGTCTGAATTGACGCCTCCATGGATGAATTGGTTTTCGCTTAGTGCTGGTTCGGAACTTTCCAAAGAGGAACGTCAAAATTTAGAACCGTGTTTGGAAAAAATCAAAGACGCGTTGCAAATCAATTTTGATCGCAGTAATTTTGCCATGGAAATTCATCAATGCTATTTGGATTTAATTACGGTTGGAACAGCGTGCTTGATGTTTGAAGAAGCGCCCTTTGGGTCGGCTTCGGCATTTCGTTTTACCGCTGTGCCTTTGTCCCAGTTGTGTTTGGCCGAAGGGCCCACGGGGCGCCTGAATCATATTTTCAGAATGACCCAGATGGATTGTGACAGCTTTGTCGCGCGCTTTGGTGATATGATGCTTTCCACAGACACGCTGATTAAAGCCAAAAAAGATCAACTGACTTTGGATGTGATAGAATGTGTGGAACCTAATTTGCAGGGAACTTATTCTTACACAGCCTTTTTAGATCCTCATTGCCAACTGCTCTCCAATAATGGTGAGCCTGTCTTGTTAAAAGAAAGCATTTACGAGACATCGCCATTTATTGCATTTCGTTGGCTGAAGGCCCCGGGGGAGGTTTACGGTCGTTCCCCTGTCATGAAGGCGTTGCCAGATATTAAAACGGCCAACAAGGTTGTGGAACTGATCCTTAAAAATGCCACAATCGCTGTGACAGGTATTTGGCTGGCCGAGGATGATGGCGTTTTGAATCCCGCCAACATCCATCTGACCCCGGGTGCTATTATTCCAAAAGCGGTGGGTTCAAAAGGCTTGACAGCGTTGGAGTCCCCTGGGAAATTTGATGTGTCGCAATTGGTCATTAAAGATTTGCGCGATCATATTCGTCACGCTTTGTTGGGGGATAAGTTGGGCCAGTTGGACAGCACGGCCACCATGACGGCAACCGAGGTGATGGAGAGAACGGACGATATGCTGCTTGTTTTAGGGGCCACATATGGCCGCTTGCAAAGCGAACTATTGATGCCTTTGATTGAGCGAGCGGCAGCTATTTTGCGCAAGCGTGGTGAAATTCCGGATATTTACATTGATGGGCGCGATTTAAAGGTGTCGTATCAATCTGGGCGTGCGCAAAAACAGGCGGAAAAAGATGCAAATAATGCTTTAACCTGGTTGGGAGAAATCTCTAAATTGGGCGAAGCAGCGTTGGCCGAGGTGGATATCCCCGCGTTTGTAAAATGGTTGGGACAAAAATTAAATATCCCCGATTCGCTGTTTAACCCAGAGCAAAAAGCGCCTCTGATTCAATTTCAACAATAAAATAAAAGGAGAATAAAATGACAGAAAAAGAAACAAAAATACCAGAAAAATTTTTAGATGAAAATGGTGATTTAAAAACGGATGATTTATTAAAATCGTATTTGGCTTTAGAAAAAAAGATGTCCGAGCCAAAAGCGCCTGAATCTCAAATGCCTAAATCCGCAGCGGATTATAAACTCGTGATTAAAAATGAGCTGATTGAATCCGATCCAGAAATCAATGAAATTTTGTTTCAACATGGATTTACCAATGATCAGGCTCAGGTTGTGTACGATTTGGCCACCGATAAAATTTTGCCATTGATGCAAGAAATGGTGGAGGATATTGCGACCGATCGTGAATTGCAAGCGTTGGAACAAGAATTTGGTGGCGCAGAACAATTCAACACCATTGCCAGACAAATTTCAGATTGGGGCGAAAAGAATTTGGATGCGGCCACTTTTGAGGCTCTTTGTAAATCTAAAAACGGCATTTTAACCATTTATCGGATGATGCAAGGGAAATTGGAAGCTCCTCTGATTCAAGGACGTGGTCAAATGGCCCCCATGGATGATGAGGCGGCTTTAAAAAAATTGATGCAAAATCCGAAGTATTGGCGTGACCAAGATCCAGAACTTTTGAAACGTGTAGAGGCTGGATTTAAACGCCTATACGGCTAATATTTTTATGGATAAGCCTTGATGGCCCCATGGAAAAATTGGGCGAAGGAAACTTCATAACCCATCTTTTAAAACAAATAAAAATAACAAATAACGAAAGGAATATAAATATGACATCAACAGCAATTGACGCTTCATTTGTTAAACATTTTGAAGCCGAAGTTCATAACGCTTATCAACAACAAGGTTCTAAGCTCAGAAACACCGTGCGTTTCAAAGGCGGTATTACAGGCACCAGCACGACCTTTCAGGTCATTGGGGCTCAATCCGCTAACCAAAAATCTTCTCGCAACGCTCAGCTGACACCATCTGCCGTGACTCATGCTCCTGTGGAATGTGAATTGTCCGACTGGTATGCAGGTCAGTGGGTGGACAAATTGGACGAATTGAAAATCGGCCATGACGAACGCAAAGTTTTGGCCACAGCCGGTGCTTATGCTTTGGGCCGCAAGACAGACGCTTTAATCATCAGCGCCTTGGGCAATGCAACCCATACAGCTGGTACATCCAGTGACGCCTTGACAAAAGAGCGCATTTTAAGCGCTTTTGCCACCTTGAACAGCAATAACGTGCCAGATGATGGCGATCGCTATGCCTTGGTGGGTCCTGCTCAATGGAATCAACTGTTGAACTTGGACGAATTCTCCAATGCAAACTATGTTGGAGAAGAACATCCTTATGTGGCTGGTTCTGAAGCCCGCAAATGGATGGGCATCAACTGGATTATGCACACGGGATTGCCAACCTCTGGTTCTGGTGACAGCGCCACAACAACTTGCTTTATCTATCATAAATCTGCTGTGGGCTTGGCCGCTGGTCAAGATATCACCACAGACATCACATGGCATGGCGATTACGCCGCCCATTATGTGAATAACATGATGAGCCAAGGTGCTTGTTTGATTGATGATGACGGTGTGGTGAAAATGGTGTGTTTGGATACACCTCCTGCCGCAGATGCATCGTAAGCAAAAAAACTTGTTTAATCACGACCCCCTTGTTTTCAAGGGGGTTTTCTTTTTGAAAGGAAGCCAAAATGTCTTATACAAAAATTGATTTATGTTCTCGGGCGTTGGTCAAACTGGGCGCCAATCCCATTGCCTCATTCAACGAAGCAACGGCGGAAGCAAAGGTTTGTACGCAATTATACGAGCCAACTGTGGAAAGTTTGTTGGCTGCCTATCCGTGGCGCTTTGCGCTGGAAAAAGCCGAACTGGCTCGCCTGAACATGACGCCAACGGCGGATTATCAATATGCGTATCAGCTGCCCAACGATTATGTGCGAGTGTTGTCGGCTGGCAATGGTTCCAAGAGCCAAGGGCTGAAATACAAAATCATAGGTAATACTTTGCATACAAATGCTGAACAAGTGATTATTTCCTATATTGCACGTCCTGATGAACAGGCGTTTCCGCCATTTTTTAGTAATGCCTTGATTGCACGCTTGGCGGCCGAACTTTGCTTGCCCTTGACGGAAAGTACAACGCGAACGGATTATATGTATAACCGCGCCGAGGAAGAATTCAGGGCTGCAAAACTGACTGATAGTCAACAGGATATTCCTGCCTGTTTTCAAGATTTTTCTTTAATTGAGGTGCGGGCATGACAAATTTATTTTCAAGCAAAACCAATTTTTCGGCGGGAGAACTTTCCACCGATTTATTGGGGCGTGTTGATTTGACCGCGTATGCGAATGGTGCGATGAGCCTCAAAAACGTGTTTTTAGAGCCGACCGGTGGTATTCACAGACGCCCTGGTTTAAAATATGTGGCTGATTTAGGAGGCTTTGGTCGTTTGATTTCTTTTGAACCCTCAAGTGATAAGAGATTTTTGTTGGTGGTTCAAAATGCCAGTACTAAAATTTATAAGAACGATACTTTGGTGACAACTTTAACAACGCCGTGGACTTCAACACAATTACGTCAAATCAATTGGAGTCAAGTTGAAAATGGCATTATCGTGGTTCATCCAGATGTGCAACCCAAACGTTTTGTTTATGCCAATGACACTTGGTCCATTGAAAGTTTTAGTTTCTTGACAGAGGAGAGTTGTATTTTGCAACCTTATTCTCGTTTTGGTAAGGATGCGGTGACCATCGCTTCCTCTGGATGTGGTGGAACGGTGACATTGACAGCCAGTGCTGATGTTTTTGAAAGTCGGCACGAAGGTGTGCAATTTAAAATCGCTGATGGTTATGCCGAAATTCAATCTGTGACGGACAGCACACATGCAACGGCGGTTGTCAAAAAGAAGCTGTTGGAAGGCGATAATATAGGTGATTCCACCGCATTAAATGCGACGCGCAGTTGGGGCGAGCCTGCTTTTTGTGCCGCCAAAGGGTGGCCGCAAACGGTCTGTACTTATCAATCACGATTGGTTTTTGGGGGCAGTAAATCTTTGCCCAGCACTTTGTGGCTCAGCCAAACGGGAGACATCACCAACTTTGAGACGGGGGCAGGCTATGATGCTGAAGCGATTGAATTTACGATTTTATCGGATCAGTCGGACTACATTGCTGCGTTGTTTGCGAATCGGCATTTGCAAGTTTTTACAACCAGTGCTGAGTGGATGGTGTCGGGCGATCCTTTGACGCCCAGCGAAATTCAATTGAAGCGTCAAACGCAGGTGGGCAGTCGGTCGGATATCTTTGTACCACCGTTGGCCATTGATGGGGCAACCATCTTTGCAGGGGCAAATGGTCGTGAAATTCGCGAGTTTTTGTTTTCGGACTTAGAGGGCATTTATCAGGCCACAGATTTATCTTTGTTGTCGCGCCATTTAATTCAAACTCCATTGGATATGGCCTATGATAAATACGAACGTCAAGCCTATATCGTGATGAATAATGGGCATTTGGTGGTTTTGACCAGTTTTAGGTCGGAAAACCTGCAAAGCTGGACGGAACAAATTACGGACGGTGACTTTTTATCCGTTGCTATTTTGGGCAATCATGCTTATTTCGTGGTGAAACGGGGCACAGCTTATTCTTTGGAATGTTTTGATGAGCATTTACATACGGATAGCGGACATTTATTTGAGTTTGATGAGCCGACATCTGAGATTGACAGTTTGTCGCATTTAGAGGGCAAACAAGTTGCTCTAACGGGTAATGGCATTGTTTTGGATTTACAAACGGTGACGGATGGTGTTTGCCCCGTTCCTTATCCTTCCACGGTGGTGGAAGTGGGTTTGCCTTTTGCCCATCAGGTGGTGCCTTTGCCACCCGTGGCGTCGGCCAACGATGGCAATGCGCCTGTGCCCAGTTGTCGGTTAGTGCGGTTGGTGTTGCGTTTAGTCGACACGCAATCGTTGGAAATTGACACGGGAACGGGCGTCCATCAAGAAATGGTACCAGATCTATCTGTGTATGAATTAGACAGCCCCAACACACAAAAGACTAAAGATTTAGTTTTAAGGTGTTTGGGATGGGTCAGAAGCCCGACTCAACCCTTATGGGAAATTAAAGGATCCAGCCCGCAACCATTCAGGCTGGTATCTGTGACAAGTGATATAAAATTAGGAGGTTAAATATGGCAAACGCAGCAGCAGTTGCAACAGTTGTATCCATTTTGGGTTCAGCTTATTATACACATAAAACGCATGAGGCAGAGAAAAAAGCCACAAAGCAAGCCAACAGGTTAGCCAATGAACAAGCCGCTATTGAACGCGAATCGGAATTAGCTGCCTTAAAAGAAACCGAGCGGAAAAACAAAAATTTGTTGGCGCAACAACAATCAAGCTATAAGGCAAAATTGGGCGCCAGCGGATTGACATCTAGTTCTGGTTCTGGGCAGGTTGTTTTGGATGCCATGCAAAAAGAAACTGATATGGAAAATAAATATCAGCAACAAAAAACGCAGTATGCATTGAAAAGTTTAACGAATCGATTGAGTCAAACAAACAGCCGTAATTTGCTGAGTTTAAGCAAGTCTCGCTTGGCGCAAGAAGAAAATATCTTGAACAGTGCTTTGTCCGCCGGTAAGACCATGAAGTAATAAGGAGGTTTCATGTCGGATAAAAATCATCTTTTATCTGAGACATGGACTGAGTATTTAAACAAGGCAATTCAAGATTATCATTCGTTTGCGACACAAGCTTCTTCTTTGGACGCCAAGGAATTTACAGCACATCAAAATGCTTGTAAAGCCGCCTTGGCGCATATTTTAATGCTGCAAAAATTAGTGCAGCCCAAAGACGAAAAAACAAAAGAGCCAGATCTTTTTGATCTGTTGGAACAAGCACGAAAGGCAACCGATGAAGAATATCATGACGATTCATTTGATTGAGTTTGCTTGGATTTGGATGACGAAGCTTTGCCTTCAATTGCCCCGTCATCATCGGGCCATGTGCCGTTTTTTGGAACGCCTTTGGACCCATGAAAAACAAGGTCTTTTGATGGCGTTTCGAGCGTCGGGCAAATCCACTTTGGTGGGGCTTTTTTGCGCGTGGTTATTGCGCCAAAATCCGAACTTAAGAATTTTGATTGTGGCGGCGGATCACACGTTGGCCAAAAAAATGGTGCAACATATCAAGCGCATTATTGATCAACATCCGCTGTGTCGGGATATGAAGCCTGATCGGTTGGAAGAATGGGCATCGGATTGTTTGTCCATTCGGCGTGAAGCAACGGGGCGTGATCCATCTGTTTTGGCGCGTGGGCTCGGCTCAAACCTGACCGGTTGTCGGGCGGATGTGATTATTTGCGATGATGTGGAGGTGCCCAAAACCTGTGATACAGGTCCTAAGCGGCAAGAGCTCAGGCGTAAGTTGGGCGAGCTGGAATATGTTCTGACGCCAAATGGCATGACATTGTATATTGGTACACCGCATACGCAAGATACGCTGTACAACACGACGGATGGGTTTTTGAAAAACTGGCCTATCTTAAAAATTCCAGTTGTGAACCGTTTTGGAGAATCAAATTGGCCGGAAAAGTATTCGTTGGAAAAAATAGAGCAAATGAAAAAGCAAACAAGTCCCACGAAATTTCAAAGCCAGATGATGTTGAATGCGGTGCAAACGACCGAGGCGCATTTAGACGCGCAGCGCTTGATTTTTTATGATGACGAGCTGTCTTATCACGAAGCCAATGATTCGGCCACACTTAAAATTGGCAACACTCAAATGGTTTCCGTGTCGTGTTGGTGGGATCCCGCCTTTGGAGCAAATGGGGGCGATAACAGTGTGATTGCCTGTGTCTTTACGGACGCAGACGGACACTATTATTTG
>JAZLCF010000047.1:0-8513 GCA_045614105.1 Alphaproteobacteria bacterium
GCTCTTCCTTTTCACGCTTTATCTGCTGTAAGCCCTTGTCGTCATCGCCTTCGCCCACCTTCTGCATTTCACCGAGAGATTTGTAAACCTGTTCCAAACGTTCACTTACAAGTTTAAAACTCTGATTTATGCGGTCTTCAAGGGTTTTCTGCAGTTTTTCATCAACCGTCTGTCGCATCTCATCCAGCTTCTTTTCGTTGGACTGCTGCATATCGCCAACCTTTTTTTCCAAAGTTTCACGGATCCCCTCAATAACTAAAACAAGTTCGCCCTTCGGGGCACCATTTTGGGTATAATACTCAATTAAAGTGTCCACAAAATCGCGACGCACCTCCTCAAATTTTTTGGTTATTTCACGCACAACCGCCATTTCTCGGTTGCCATAAATTGTTCGGATATCCTGTAAAGATTTGATTAGGCGATTGGGTGATTCATAAAAGATTAAGGTGGATTTTAAATTTTGTACAGACCTAAGGTGTTCCTGACGAGCGCCAGATTTCGTGGGTAAAAAACCGCCGAAATAAAAACTGGCGCTGGAAAGACCTGATAATTGTAATGCGGATAAAACAGCATTCGCCCCAGGGACAGTGGAAACTTTAATGCCTTCTTTTATACAATCGCGCACTAATTTATACCCAGGGTCAGAAACAAGTGGTGTGCCTGCGTCTGAAACAAGAGCAATGGTGCAGCCTTTTTTTAATTTTTGAATCAATTTGGGACGTACTTGGTCAGCGTTATGGTCGTGATAAGCGGTTGTGGCTTTGACTTGAATGCCAAGCAGTTTGAATAAATTACCACTGGTGCGTGTATCTTCGCAGGCCACTAAATCCACGATACCTAAAATTTCTTTGGCGCGCCCACTGATATCGCCTAAATTACCGATGGGAGTTGAAACGAGGTACAGCATAAAAATCTCCTTGAAAAAATTTCAAATTCAGTATATCATAAAAAAGAACAAAAGGGAAAAAATGTTCAAAAAAATTTTTTTATTGCTTGTATTGGGTTTGTTGTCTGGGTGCGCTTTGGAAAGACATCCAGTGCTATGGTCAGACCATTCTGGTGAAGAAAGTACACAGACTAAAGTGCCAACGGTGGCGATATTGTTGCCTTTGTCTGGTGAATCCGAAAAAGTAGGAGCGTCTATGCAAAAAGCCGCTTTGATGGCCGCCTTTGAACACAAAGAAACCCCGATGAAAGTATTATTTTTTGATACGGAAAATTCGGAAGAAGGTGCACAAACAAGTTATTTGTGGGCTGTAGCGCAAAAACCAGATTTAGTGATTGGACCCGTTTTTTCAAAAGAGGTACAAGCGATTCAGAACAAAGGTATTTCGGTGCCTTTGCTTTCCTTTACTTCGGATACCAAAATCGTTGATGAAAAGGTGGGGACGATGGCGATTACGATGGCCGAGCAAGTGCGTCAAATGGTGCGCCACGCCTGTTCGGTTGGACAAATGCGTTTAGCTGTTTTAGGACCTGACAGTAAAACAGGCGAGATTGCGATGAATGCGTTGTCAGAGGCGGTGACAGATTGTCCAGGGATGGTTCTTGAAAAAGTATCCCTTTATGATGCTAATACGATGAATTTTACTGCGGCTGTTCAACAAATTGTCCCCCCGCTCATCAATCCTAAAAAGAAAGACTTAACACCAGAAGAAGAACGGGAATTGGCAAAGCCGATGTCAGAGCGAGCTGGGGTGGATGCGATTATTTTATTTGAAGAAGGAATTAAATTGAGTCAATTACTCAGTATTTTGGCATTTTATGACGCAGGGCCAAAGGATATTCCTGTGTATGCCTTGACGGTGGTCAAACAAATGAATGATAATAATGCTAATTTTGCTTATTATGCTGATGTAGACGATACAAATTACCAAAATTTTGCGCGTCAATATCAGGCGCACTTTGGTGAAAATCTTGTGCGCATAGCCTCTCAAATGTATGATGCCATGGGACTTGTTTTTTCTGAGGCAAAAGCAGGGCGCTCTATTGCCTTGGATGATTTAAGGTTGCGGGACAGTTATTGGGGCGTTGATGGATTGGTGCGCTTGAATCCAGATGGAACGAATCGTCGTGCCTTGTTGCTGAAGCAAAAACGAGGAAATCGTCAAATCTTGATTGAACCAGCAGAATCATTTTTTGCGGCCCCCGTTTCTAATAATATGTGGTTTAATCCGCTAACAACAGAATCAGCTGATTAAGCATTAAAATCCCATTTTGTGTGGGTAAAATTCCCCTGCTATTTTTTGTAATCCACCCTTTTTTAAGGGCAGTTTGAACTTTTATGGGATTTAAGTTTTTCGCGGGAAAAGGGTGTTGCCTGAGGCGCAGGCCCATCAACAATTTTTCCAAATCTCTCTCGTGTTGCGTCAGTATTTCTATGTGAGGTTTGTTTTGTATCCAACGTTGGACAGTACGTTCGTTTGTGGTGGCCTGCAAGCCCAATCGTCCATGTGCAGCGGGACCAATGCCAATGTAATCGTCGCCTAGCCAATAAGTCATATTGTGTCGGCATTGAAATCCTTTGAGTGCATAGTTAGATACTTCATAAGCTGGTTCGTGTGCCGCAGTCATTATGTCGTCTGTCAGCTGATATAAACGGCGCGCCTGAATTTCCGATGCGGGCTGTTGATTCTTTTTTTCAAAAACGGTATTTTCTTCTATGGTCAGTTGATAGAGCGAATAATGGGGTAAATCAAATTTCAAGGCTTGATTTAATTCTTTTTCCCATGCCTGTAATGATTGATGAGGGCGCGTGTAAATCAGGTCTATATTGATATTTTGAAAAATTTCTTGTGCCTCATAAATGCATTCAATGGCGCGTTTGGCCGAGTGCGTGCGCCCTAAAAACTTTAAATCTGGATCGTTGAGAGCTTGTACTCCGATGGAAAGACGATTGATGCCCATGTGTTTGAAGGCATACAGTTTGTTTTTATCCACTGTATCTGGATTGACCTCTATGGAGATTTCAATGTCTTTTGCAAAGGCATAGTGTTTTTGAATTTCATTCATCAATTTTTCAAAAAAGAGCGCCGACATTAAACTGGGTGTGCCGCCGCCAAAGAATAGGCTGGTAAGCGGCCGATTGTCTGAAAATAAATTCATATCGCGCACATACGCTTTTAAAAGAGTTGTTTCATCGGGTGTTTTGCATATAGTGCTGGCAAAGTCACAATAAGGACATTTGTGAATACAATAGGGCCAATGGACATAGAGTCCGAATAAACTTGATTCATCTGCTTTTTTTGTTCCCACTTGACAATCCTTTTAAAAAAAAGTAAGGTATATCTATCAAGATTTTAACTGAAAGGAATTAAAATGCAAGTAGTTATCAATGGACATCAAATTGATTTGGGTGACAGCTGGCGCACTTATACAACGGAAAAATTGACAGATATTGCTAAAAAATATTTTCCAAATGCTTTGGATGCAACCGTTAAAGTTTCTCGTAGTGGAGATTTGTTGAAGTCGGAAGTGATGGTACATCCTGTACAAGGCGCTGTGATTTCTGCCGAAGGATTGGCTGGGGATGCCTATGCGTCCATTGATGAAGCGTTGGGAAAAATGCACCGCCAACTGAATAAATACAAAAACAAGTTGGTGGGCCATAAATACAGTACTGTTGAAATGGTGGATATGGCCGTTATTGATGCAGAGGAGGATAAGGAGCAGGTGGGTGATGCCCCTGTGATTATTGCTGAAATGCAGACGGAGTTGCCACTTTGTACAGTTGCCACGGCTGTTATGCGTATGGACTTGGCGGGTCAAAATGCTCTGTTGTTCCGTAATACGGCCCATGGCGGCTTAAATATGGTCTATCGTCGGGCTGATGGCAACATTGGCTGGGTTGATCCTAAAAACAAGTAAGGAGTGGCTATGAAAATCGCTGATATATTGGCATCTGATGCTGTTTTATACAATTTGAAAGCTAAGAGTAAGAAGCAACTTTTAACAGAATTGGCCGGCTTAGCCGCCAAAAAAACAGGCTTGGATGCGGCGGTTGTTTTAGATGCTCTCATTGAACGGGAAAGACTTGGTACAACAGGTATTGGTATGGGCGTTGCCTTGCCTCATACACGATTGGCAAAACTGAAGAAAATCTTTTGTGGTTTTGCAACCAGTGAGCCTGTGGATTTTGATTCTGTGGATAGCAAGCCTGTGGATTTGGTTTTTGTTTTGTTGGTACCAGAGGCTGCTGGTGCAGATCATTTAAAGGCGTTGGCTCGCTTGTCTCGCTTGCTCAGGAATGAGGCCACGGTTGAAGCATTGCGTAAGGCTGAGTCAGCCAAGGATTTATATCATTTAATCCTAGAAAATGATCAGGATGAATAAAAAGATCACTTTGTACACAGATGGCGCTTGTTCAGGAAATCCAGGCCCTGGTGGATGGGCATGCGTTTTGGTTTATAAAGACACAGAGAAGGAATTATCTGGAGGCGAGTTGGAAACCACCAATAATCGCATGGAATTGACGGCCGTGATTGAAGGCTTGAAGGCGTTAAAGGAATCCTGTCAGGTGGAACTGTACACTGACAGCAAGTATGTATTGGAAGGTGCCACAAAATGGTTGCAAGGCTGGCAAGAAAAGGGTTGGAAAAAAGCGGATAAAAAGCCTGTGATCAACGTGGATTTGTGGCAAATTTTGGTGCCTCTTTTATCGCGTCATCAAATCGTCTGGCATTGGGTAAAAGGGCATGCAGGAAATCCCTATAATGAGCGCGTGGATATGTTGGCCGTTGCCCAGCGGGATTCTTACAAATAAATTAGCGTGTAAATAATCCAGAAAAACCATGGAATTCTGGCACACCACCAAATAGATCCAGATGTTTCTTTGTTTTGTAAAATTTGAAAGACTTTTTTTGCCCAAATCCATTGGAATACAAAGGGTATTGTTATCAAGATTGTACTGAGAATAATAAAAGTGAGTTGTTCAAAAGAGGATTGTAAAGAGGCTAGGTAAGGCCTTGGTGCTAAAAAAGTGAATACAAAAGGCAATAAAACGTGAGCAGGAATGAATATTGATCCTAAGGCCATCAAACCCAGTGTTCCCCATTTGTTGAAGGGATTAAATGCCAGTGACAGGATGCCATTAAAATAAACGCATAGACATAAAAAGAGGCCTGCTCCCATAATTAAAATAAAGGCTTGTTTGGCTTGCTTTCGGAAAATTTTATAAGGCGCCTTGGTGGATCGGCTCCAAAAAATCGGAAAGGCAGAAAACAAACAAAAAATGAACGCAGTACCTATAATGTGTAGCCAAGTGGTGTGTGACACCGGAATTTTGGTTGTCTTGGGTAAAAGGGGCAGCTCTAGTTCATAGTACGCATAGTATGTTTTGGCGAAAAAGTGTAAATTTTCAGTTTGTAGAGGTAGAGCAAATTGAACATAGTTGCCCTTGACTTGCAGGGCTGTTGCTATCGGTTTTTTGTCAGCATCATAAAGTTGAATAGTTTTAGGTGCTTTAGGAAAAGCCAATGTCACCGAAATATTTTCGTCATTTGGTATGGCCCAGCCTTTTACTTTGTTCATATACATGGGAATGGGCGTATAGGATAAAGCCTGTGACAAGCCATCACATTCCGGCATAATCCATGTCATTTGCACCCCTAGCGTTTTTGTAAGGTGAAAAGGATAGGGCGCACATTGATCCTGTAAGCACGCAGTGATCAAGCCGTTTGCCTCAATTGTCAATGGTTTTGTTGTCCGATGTGTCATCACCGTGCTGATGGGATAAATCAGTCGGTCAGAAAAGGGCTGTTTAAATGGCACAAACCAGTCAATTGGTAAGTTTTGCGAGTTTGTCACTTGTATCTCTACATCTTGAATGGACCACCCATCAGCAGGCGTGATTTCCACCCCTAAATAAATGGGCTCGCGCATTCGCACGTTGTTTGTGCAAGAAATCAGCTCAAGTGCGCCAAAATCTGTTGTTTGTGCAAAGTCCGCGTCGGCGGTTTTGCCTAAGAAAATTCCGATGGTCAAGCCCCAAAAAAGAAGTTCCCATTTTTTGCAAAATTTTTTCATACTCAACAAGATAGCAAAAAAAAACTTGATTGTCTTTAAAAAAATGAATATAATAAACAAGTGACTAACCAATTTGGAGGATTTTAACATTATTCAAACTTTTGATGGGGCAAATGCGCGGAACCCTGGTGTAAATAAAGATGAACCGCGTGTGAACGAAAAAATAACTTCATTACAAATAAGGCTGATTGACGCAAACGGTGTGAACGTAGGGTTGGTGCCGTTGCGTGAGGCGTTGCGCCATGCGAAAGAGGCAGATCTGGATTTGGTGGAAATTTCGTGTACGCCCTCGGGCTCTGTGTGTAAAATTATGGACGCCGGTAAGTATAAGTATGAACTGCAAAAGCGCAAGAATGAGGCACGCAAAAAACAAAAAGTGCAAGAGACAAAGGAAATCAAGTTCACTCCAAATATTGGCGATAATGATTATCAAGTCAAAATGCGCAACGCGAAAAAGTTTTTGGCCGAGGGCAATAAAGTGAAATTCACGCTGCGGTTTCGTGGGCGCGAAATGTCTTATCAAGATTTGGGCGAGGCCGTGCTGAAACGGGCAACGGCGGATGTGGCAGAGATTGCCAAAGTGGAGCAAGCGCCAAAGCTGGAAGGGCGCAATATGAGTCTGCTCGTCTCGCCGAAATAAGCAAACGAAAAAAAATTGGGGCGCCGCGGGAATTTCCTGTGGCGTTTTTTTGTGTGTTTTTTCCAAAAAAAGTATTGCTTTCATTGAAAAAAGCGAGTAGACTGAGCAAAAAGGAATCTTTTATAAGGGAGGTTTTCTATGCGAAAATTCGTGAAAGTCTTGCTGCTTGCTGTCCTGTTGCTGGGGAGTGTGAATGCTTATACGGAAGAGAACCCATCGCTACTAAAGAGGGGAGTTCGGGCAGGAACTAAATTCATTTTGAAAACAGAGGCAGATATTTTGACAGGTGCGTGGGAAGGTACTAAGGACGCTTTTGGAATAGGGGCAGAACGGACTCCAGAGAATGGCGATGTCCCTTCAGATGGTGAGGTTCGCACCGATGCTGCTGAAAGCGATCCTGCTGACACCACCTCCGATGCACCAGTACCCGCTGCCGCAGAATCCGAGGCAACAGAACCCGTCGCCCCACCTCCTGAACCGGCAATAGCACCAATACAATTCGAGGACGGCACGTTCGTACAATTGAATGGAGAGTATCATAGTTTTCCAGCATCTTCTGATGCGACGGTATTCAAGGATTCAAGTGGAAAAGTACGTGTACTAGTTCGTAAGGGGGACGGTGGTCTGGCATATGAAGAAGCTAAACCAGGAGCAAACGGAACATATAAACTACCTGCGAATGCCCTCCTCAATAGTGGTAGTAGCTCTGGCGGTGGTGCCAGTGGTTCTGGCGGTGGTGCTCCCGCATTCAGTCCCCAACAACAAGAAAGGATTCAGAGTTTACATCAGGCTGGGTATAAGGTTGACTATACAGCAGATGCTACTCAGCTCAAAGTGACACCTCCTGGCGATGGCAAGGAACCGGTCGTTTATGATTTTAGTGCAGATGGTTTATTAAAACAGGATGGTCAGGTAGTAGCATTTAGACAAAGCCAAGAGAAAGTCCAGGCACCACAAACTAAACAGACGCAATCCAAGAAAATCAAAAAGGCAGAAACTGAAGGAGATTTGCCTGCATTGGTAGCAACAAAAGATACTGGTGGTGTTGAATTACGCACAGATCTATCGGGCGGATTTTCATCTACAGATGGTAAGATATCTGGAAAAGTTGATAATCAAGGAAATATTACAGAAATTAGTAGAGATGGTGCAACCTATGTTGTTGGTTCCGATGGAAAAATAGCAGGCACAGATGTCAGTGTAGCAGACTTTGTGCAGGGAGCAGTTCCAGCGACTGAAAGAAAAATTGAGGGCGGGCATATTTATACTCCGAGGAATGACGCCGAAGTGGCGGCAATGAGAAAAATGGTAGAAAGTGGGCAAGCGCATCCATGGGGGAATGGTGAATATTTTGTTCCCACCGAGACTGGCGGAGACGTCCATATTACTCAGTTGGATACGCAGATCACGGCTGTTGATCGTTTCCCGATCACGGCTTTAACCAAAGAGAATGCGAGTATTTTGGGGTTTGACAACATATTTGGTGAACGGTCCATTTGGAAGGCGGATGCAGATTTGCAACCAGTTATAGATGGCAATGGTAGTATACATTACACCAATGATACACAAAAGAGTAGACTGGAGGCGGCTTATGGCATTATATTAAATAATGGAGCAAATCGTGTTGAATCGGATGGTTCAGATCTTGGTATTGCAACGGTGGCCGCAATGGCGTCGGCTCAGACATTTCAGTCGGATGTGAAAGCCTTAAAAGAGGCAGACAAGGCGCTTGCTCAAGCCAAAACTGATCTTGAGAAAGCCGCAGAAGCGCTGAAAAAAAATCCTGACTCAGACACAGCAAAGAAGGCGAACGCAGAGGCGGCGCAAAAATTGAAAGAGGCAAAGGAGC
>JAZLCF010000048.1:0-14915 GCA_045614105.1 Alphaproteobacteria bacterium
ATATCACCGACGATAACCCCAGAAATGAGGATGCGGCACCTATTCGGGCGGCCATTAAAGGGGCTTGTCCGAAAGGGGAAGAATACGATAATCGGCGTCAGGCTATTCAAGCGGCGATTCAAAATTTAGAGACAGGGGATGTGTTGGTGTTGGCCGGCAAAGGGCATGAGTCGGGTCAGCTGATTCAAGGCATCAACTATCCGTTTAATGATAAAGTGGAAGGACAACTCGTGTTAAAGAAAATGAAAGAAAATCCGCTG
Source organism: Alphaproteobacteria bacterium (assembly GCA_045614105.1). Classification (GTDB taxonomy): domain Bacteria; phylum Pseudomonadota; class Alphaproteobacteria; order CAAHEQ01; family UBA3637; genus UBA3637. Next base: position 261 of record JAZLCF010000048.1, read on the forward strand.
TGGACGGCGGCTGAATTAAAAATGGCGTTAAGCACTCAGGTGGTTGAAAATGTGGTGGCCTATGGCGTGACATTTGATTCGCGTATGGTAAAATTAGGCGACCTTTTTGTGGCGTTAAAGACTGAAAATAACGATGGCCATAAATATGTGCGTCAAGCTTTGGAAAAAGGCGCAAGCGCTTGTATTGTGGATCATTTGATCCCCGATATTTTTCCGGAAAATCAAATTGTGGTACCCAACACATTGGAGGCATTGGAGGCTTTGGCACGGTTTGCCCGTATGCGTACCGACGCGCAGGTAATTGGCATCACGGGCAGCTGTGGTAAAACAAGCACGAAAGAAATGTTGGCCGCTTGTTTGGAAAAGCAAGGCAATACCTATAAAACTCAGCAAAATTTCAATAATAATTTGGGCGTGCCCTTTACGTTGGCAAATATGCCGGTGGGCACGCAATATGCTGTGATTGAAATGGGGATCAGCCATCCAGGCGAAATGATGGCACTGTCCGATTTGGTGCGCCCAACGGCAACGTTGGTGACCAATATAGCGCCGGCTCATCAAGAATTTTTTGCCGATACAGGGGCTATTGCGGCCGAAAAAATCCATATTGTAGATTATCAAGATAAAGAAGGTAGTATTATTTTAAATATGGATGATGCACAATATCAGTATTTGGCAGATACAGCTGTGGCGGCGGGGGTTAAAAAAATCATTCGTTTTGGTAAAAGTGAAAAATCAGATTTTCGTTTGATTTCAGATAGTTTTCATGCAGATAGGACTTCTATTGTGGCCGAGTGGCATGGGGAAAAATTAAAATATACCTTGAATTTTGTGGGGGCACATTTTGCCCTAAATTCGTTGGCGGTTTTGGCGGCCATAGACGCCATGGGGGCCAGTGTGGATCAGGCGGTGCAAGATATTCAAGCGGTGCAACCTGTGTCTGGGCGCGGGCAAATTGAAACCGTTGAAATTGCGGGTAAAGCGGTGCACCTGATTGATGATGCTTATAATGCCAACCCCGTCTCTATGGCGGCCAGCATTAAAGCGCTTGGCTTGCGTGAGGGACGTAAAATTGCCGTCATCGGGGATATGTTAGAGTTGGGTGAAAAATCGTATGAAATGCATCTTGACATCTTGGCGTTGTTAGAGCACAATAACATAGATAAGTTGTATGCAGTGGGACCAATGATGAGTCAGGTCTTTGATCTTGCTTCACAGCGGATACAAGGTGCCAAAGCTATGTCGGCTGTGGAACTTACCAAAGTCCTTCAGCGTGATTTGCAAGATGGAGATTGGGTGTTGTTCAAGGCCTCCCATGGTACAGGATTGGCTGCACTCATCAAAGAACTAAAAGGAGAATAACATGTTGTTTTATTTATCAAATTTTTCTGATTATTTATCTGTTCTAAATGTTTTTAGATATCAGACATTTAGAATGGGGGGCGCTCTGTTGATGGCGTTTTTTATGACGTTATGGATGGGTCCAATGGTTATTCGATGGTTGAAAAGCAAAGAAGGCGCTGGACAACCGATTCGCGAGTGTGGCCCCGAAACACATTTGGCTAAAAAAGGCACACCAACAATGGGTGGTTTGATGATTTTAATCAGCGCCACAGTGTCGGCATTATCATGGGGCTTATGGAACAATCCGTACATATGGATTTTATTGGCTGTTTTTTGGGGATTTGGTTTTGTTGGGGGAATGGATGACTATTTGAAACTGACCCATAACAGCAGTGATGGGGGGATTGCAGGGCGTACACGCTTGGCGATAGAGTTTGCGTTGGCATTTTTTGCGTGCCTGGGTATGATTCATTTGGCGGATGCCAGCATGCAAACAACATTGACGATTCCGTTTTTTAAAAATATTCTAATTGATTTGGGCTATTTTTATATTCCATTTGCCATGTTTGTGATGGTGGGGGCGGCGAATTCCGTCAATCTAACCGACGGGTTGGATGGATTGGTCAGCTTCCCCGTCATCATGTGTACATTGGTGTTTATGGTGATTGCCTATATTTCAGGGCGCACGGATTACACAGAATACCTGCAAATTGCCTATATTCCAGATGCGGGAGAATTGGCGGTGCTGTGTGCCGCTATTATCGGCGCGACCCTCGGGTTTTTATGGTACAACGCGCATCCGGCCAAGGTGTTTATGGGGGACACAGGTTCCTTGGCTTTGGGCGGCTTTTTGGGCGCTGTTTCCGTGGCCACTAAACACGAAATTGTGTTGGCGATAGCGGGTGCTATTTTCGTGGTGGAAGCCTTGTCCGTGATGATTCAAGTGGGTTCCTATAAACTGCGTAAAAAACGGGTGTTTTTGATGGCACCAATTCATCATCATTTTGAAAAAATGGGGTGGAGTGAAACCACGGTTGTGACGCGTTTTTGGATTGTGTCTATCGTGTTGGCATTGATGGCCTTGGCGACGTTAAAGTTGAGGTAAAAATGCGGTGGGTCAGTACTTTTCGGAAAAGTATTATCACTGAGTGGCGCAGTATTGACCGCGGTATTTTGTATAGTGCCTTGATTTTGATGTTTTTTGGGCTTTTTTTGACCTTTGCGGCGGGGCCAGTGGTGGCCGAGCGGCGCAATTATGAATGGTCCTATTTTGTCTATAAGCATTTGATGTTTATGCCTGTGGGCATTTGCATTTTGCTGGGTACGGCGTTGTTGCCAGTGCAATGGGCACGGCGTTTTTCGTTTTTGGTGTTTGTGGCGTCTGTTTTTGGTATGATTGCCGTGTTGATTTTTGGCACGCATTTCCAGGGCGCAAACCGTTGGATCAATGTGGCGGGCATTTCTGTGCAACCATCGGAATTTACGAAGCCCGCGTTTGCTGTTGTGATTGGGTGGTTGCTGGCGCGGGGCAAGCTGATTCATAAATCTCGCGGAGGTCGTTTGGCGTGGATAGCTTACATTATCGTGTGTGGACTTTTATATAAACAGCCCGACTTTGGGATGCTTTTAACGGTGACAGCCATTTTTGGTATAGAGTTATTTTTATCGGGGTTGCCTTGGAAAATCATTATCATTTTGGCAGGTGCGGGCGCCTCTTTAATTCCAATTGCCTGCTTGATGTTGGAGCACGTGCGCCACAGAATTGATGTGTTTTTGCACCCGACAACGGAAAATGCCTATCAGGTGCGACAATCCATGGAAACATTAAAGACTGCCGGTTGGTTTGGTAAAGGACCCGGCGAAGGTATTGTGAAATATACGCTTCCCGACGCTCATACCGATTTTATTATGGCTGTATCGGCCGAAGAGTTTGGCTTTTTATTGTCCAGCGTGATTGTTATCACTTTTATGTATATTTTGTTTAAAGGGACTCGCCTGATTCGTCAAAACAACAATTATTTTGTGCAATTGGCTGTGGGCGGATTGTTGACGCAAATTGCCTTCCAAGCGATTGTAAATTTAGGTTCTACGTTGAATTTATTACCCACAAAGGGCATGACGTTGCCACTGATTTCTTACGGTGGCTCATCGCTGGTTTCCATGGCGTTTGCTTTCGGATTGATTTTGGCTTTAACAAAGGAACAAACTTTTTCAAGGGGGTTAGAATGACTCAGACAATAGTTTTGACAACAGGTGGTTCAGGCGGACATATTTTTCCGGCGCAAAGTGTAGCCAGTGAGCTGATTAAAAAAGGCTATCAAGTTGTGTTTATCACGGATAAACGTGGCAATGCGTTTCAAAATTTGCCCGAGGTGCAAACCTATCATTTGGTGGCGGAATCGGTGACAGGGCGTTCCATCTTTGGTAAAGCGTGGGCATTTTTCAAATTATTTTTGGGGGCAGGTCAAGCGATGCGTTTGCTTGCTAAAATCAAGCCTGTGTTGGTGATTGGCTTTGGAGGCTATGCGTCTTTGCCCGCGGTGATGAGTGCGCAAATGCTAAAAATCCCCACCATTTTGCATGAGCAAAATGCCATTTTGGGGCGCGCAAATCGTGTGGCCGCTTGGCGTGTGAAAATGATTGCCACTTCTTTCCCACAGGTGGATCGTGTGCCACAAAAAATCCCCACCATTCATGTGGGGCAACCTGTGCGCGCGCCGATTTTGGCCAAGCAAAATACACCGATGCCCGAAGACTCAGCGTTTCATTTGTTGATTTTTGGGGGTAGTCAAGGGGCTCATTTTTTCAGCGAGCGATTGCCCGAAGTGTTGATGAAGTTACCGGAATCCTATCGCACCAGGCTATGTGTGACACAACAAGCGCGCCCTGAGGATGAAGAAATGGTGCGTCAAGCCTATGAAAATGCTGGCTTCCAATCCCTGACAGTGGCACCATTTTTTCAAGATATGCCAAACCTTTTAAGTCAAACGAATTTAGTGATTGGGCGCGGTGGTGCCGGCACTTTGACGGAAGTGATGGTTGTGGGGCGTCCTGTGATTGTGATTCCCTTACCAAGTGCGGCGGATAATCATCAAGTGGCCAATGCGAAACAGCTGGAAGCCGCTGGTGGTGGCTGGGTATTAGAGCAAAAAGAGTTTGATGCTGATAAGTTGGCGGAAAAAATTAAAAATTTAATGGATCATCCCGACGAGCTGAAACAGACGGCGGCTAAGGCGCACACGCTGGCCATTATGAATGCGGCCGAGCGGATGGCTGAAATTGCCGATGATGTGATTAAAGGAGCGGCATCATGAACGTGAATCTACCCTTTCAATGTGTTCATTTTGTGGGGATTGGTGGCATTGGTATGAGCGCTGTCGCCGAAATGGTGCAAGCGTTGGGGATTACCGTGCAAGGTTCTGATAAACAAGAAAATGACAATATCAAACGGCTGCGCGAAAAAGGGATGACAATTTTTATTGGGCAAACAGCTGAAAATATCCAAAACGCGGACGCCGTTGTTTATTCCACCGCGACTAAGGAAAATGTGGAGGTTTTGGAGGCCTTGAAAAAAGGTATTGCGGTAGCGCACCGTTCCGAAATGTTGGCCGAACTCTTGAAATTAAAACACAGCATTTGTGTGGCCGGTACGCATGGTAAAACCACAACTAGCTCTTTGATTGCCAGCATTTTAATGACGGCGGGTTTGAACCCAAGCTTTATCATTGGTGGTATTTTAAATTCCAAAAAATCCAATGCGCAAATGGGCTCTGGCGATTGGGTGGTGGCCGAGGCGGACGAGTCGGATGGCTCTTTCTTGCGCCTGCCTTCCACAATTTCGGTGGTGACAAATATTGACCCAGAACACATGGATTACTATAAGACTTTTGATTATGAAAAAGCGGCGTTTGTGACTATGTTGAATCAAACGGCTTTTTACGGCGTGAACGTGGTGTGTTTGGATCATCCTGTGGTGCGGGCGTTGTTGCCTCAAATTAAAAATAGACCCTTGATTACCTATGGACTCACGTCTTTGGCGGATGTTTTTGCCACGAATATCCAGGTGGTGCCAACGGGCATTTGCTTTGATGTGACGGCCACCATCAAGGGGCATAAAATGGCTTTAAGTCAAGTATGCTTAAATATGATGGGCGAGCATAATGTTCAAAATGCGTTGGCAGCCATTGCTGTGGCGTTGCATTTGGGCATTCAGCCCGAAACAATTAAAGAAGCCTTGGCGCATTTTGAAGGAATTCAGCGTCGTCTAACACTGCGGGGAAACGTGGCGGGAGCGCCTGTTTATGATGATTATGCCCATCATCCCAATGAAATCAAAGCTACTTTAGCGGCCCTTAAACCTCACGTGCATGGGCGCTTGGTGGCGGTATGGCAACCCCACAGATGGAGTCGCTTCCATGACTTATACTTTGATTTTTTAAATGCTTTTGAAATGGCGGATGAAATTATTGTGACGGATGTTTATGCTGCGGGCGAAACTCAAAATGATGGGCTTACCCCAAAAGAGTTTGCCGAAAAATTGGCAGGCACAAAGCCCGTGCAATTTGTGGCGTTTGATGGCTTAGAATCATCCTTATCTCAGCATGTTCAGCCGCAAGATACATTGGTTTTCTTGGGCGCGGGTTCTATTTCGGCGCTGGCCAAGAAAATAGCCAGTCAAGGAAAATAAGATGAGAAAAAAAGAAACATTCAAGATTGAAAACTTAAAAGCCAAAATTCATAAAAATTATGAGTTGGCAAAAAAGACATGGCTGGGTGTGGGCGGCCCCGCCGCGTATTACATTGAACCCGCGGATTTAGATGATTTAAAAAAAATTTTTCAAAATAAAGGCGCGTTGCCCATCACGATTTTGGGCGCGGGCAGTAATGTGCTCATTCGTGATGGCGGTGTGGATGGTATTGTGATTCATCTGGGTAAAGCCTTTAAAACATATAAAGTTGTGAAAGATAAAATTGTGTGTGCAGCAGGATTGTCTTTGATAGAACTTGCAAAAATAGCCGCCGAAAATGGTTTGTCTGGCTTTGAGTTTATGTCGGGTATTCCTGGTTCGTTGGGAGGAGGCTTAAAAATGAATGCAGGGGCCTATGGGGCGGATATGTCACAGATTGTGACGGAAATAAAAATGATGGATCCAGATGGCAAACTTCATAAAATTGAGCCGCAAAAAGAAGCTTTTTTCTCCTATCGGCATAGCAAACTGCCTGAGGGATGGATTTTTGTGGAGGCCACGATGCAAGGGGCGCCCAAAGATAAAAAAATTATTTTGGCCACGATGGAACAATTGCGTCAAAAACGCATTCAAACTCAGCCTCAAAAAGTGCGTACGGCGGGCTCAACCTTTAAAAATCCATCCAAAATGCCTGCATGGAAATTGATTGACGCGGTGGGCTTGCGTGGCTATGCTTACAAAGGGGCAAAAATGAGCGAAAAGCATTCTAATTTTATGATCAACATGGGCAAAGCCAGTGCCGCGGATTTAGAGGCGTTGGGGGAGCATGTGCGTGCCATGGTGGCTTCTAAAACTGGTCAACAATTAGAATGGGAAGTGAAACTTTTAGGGAAAAGGAAATAATATGAAAAAATCAAAAAAAATTGCCGTGATTATGGGTGGATTATCTGGAGAGAGAGAGGTATCTTTAGCCTCGGGTAAAGGCGTGGCTCAGGCTTTAAAAAAACAAGGGTATACCGTTAAAAGCATCGATTTAACCGAGGACATTGTGGCCTTTGTGCGTGCTTTAAAAAAGTTTCAGCCAGATGTTGTTTTCAACGCATTGCATGGGGCATTTGGAGAGGATGGCTGTGTGCAAGGATTGCTCAATTTAATGCACTTGCCTTATACGCACTCAGGTGTATTGGCCTCGGCGCTGGGAATGGATAAAGCCGCGACGCGAAAAATGGCGGAATCAATAGGTATTCCTGTTGCTAAGGGAGGATTAAAAACAAAAGCAGAAATGACCAAAAAAAGACCACCCTTGCCGTATGTGGCAAAACCAAATGCTGATGGCTCTTCGTTGGGCGTTGTGATTGTGCGTACCGCCAAGGAGCATCAAGATTTGTTGAAAAAATGGGGTAAAGAGCCGTATAAATTGGTGGAGGAATATATCCCTGGGCGTGAACTTTCGGTGGCCGTTTTAAATGACAAGTTTTTGGGCACTGTGGAGATTGTACCCCAAACAGGATTTTATGACTTCAAACACAAATACACCGATGGACAAACAAAGCATCTTGTGCCGGCTCCTATCCCGAAAAAACAAGAGGCATTAGTGGCTAGATATGCTGAGCAAATTCATCAAGCGTTGGGATGTCGGGGGGTCAGCCGCAGTGATTTTCGTTATGATGATACAAATCCCAAGAAACCGCGGCTTGTTTTTTTGGAAATCAATACAAATCCAGGAATGACGCCACTTTCTTTGGTTCCAGATATTGCCAAAAGCAAAAAAATGTCGTATGATACTTTGGTTGAATCTTTGGTCAAAGGGGCAAAATGCGATTGAAAAAACACACCATTAAATTCAGTTGTAAAACACGAGCATTGGTGGCTTGTGGGATATGGTTGTGCGTGGGATTAGTGGCTTTTTTTTGTTCGGCCACAGGCAAAAGTGTTGTCAATTGGACATCTCAAACATGGTACTCAATCAGCCAAAAGGGAGATTTCCGATTGCAGCAAATGGAGGTTGTGTGGCAAAATGCAATGCATTATACTAAGACAGAGGAAATTTTAAAAGCTGTGGCTGTCACGCAAGGGGCAGCAATGGCAGATGTTGATTTAAGAAAAATTCAACACAAAGTGGAAGGGTTGCCGTGGGTACGAAATGTGGTGGTGGAACGCTATTGGCCTGATACAATCAGAATGACGGTAGAAGAAAAAATGCCACTCGCTTTATGGCAAAATAATCGGCAATATCATCCGTTGGATGAATCGGCGCAAGTCATCAATACTACGAAGCAGTTGCCTGCCGATTTATTGTTGGTTGTGGGGGCAGATGCACCGCAGCATTTAATGGGGCTGATTCATGATTTGGAACAAGTGCCAGATATTTATCAATATGTGCGGGCCGCCGTCAGAATTAACGAACGACGCTGGAATTTAAAACTTTTTAATGCTGAAAAAGGGGTGGATGTATTGTTGCCGGAAACGGGGGTCTTGAGTGCGTTGCAACGGCTGGAAAATCACAATAAAAAAGAAAAATTGATTAAACGGCAAGTGGCTGCTATTGATTTGCGTACCAAAGATAAAGTCATTTTAAAACCGCTTGAAAATGGAGCAGCCACTAAGAAGGTTTCTAAAAAATGAAAAAAAATAATAAATCCATTTATACCGTTTTAGATATTGGCTCATCCAAGATAGCCTGTTTGATGGTGCGGATGGCCGAGGGTATGGCGCCCGAGGTGATTGCGCATAGTTCTGTGCAAGCCAAAGGCATTCAAAACGGGACAATTTGGAATGTGGAAGAGGCTAAATTGTGCGTGGATAATGCCTTGCGTCAAGTGGAAAAAATGGCAGGACGGCGCATTTCAGGCGTCTATGTCAATATCTCGTCTAGTCAGATGAAGTCTATCCAGCTTTACGATGAAATGGATATTCCCAATGGACGTGAGATTACCAGCGATGATGTGAAGCAGTTGGTGGATGGTATGCTCAACACTCATATTGCGCCAGATGAGGAAATTTTGCATGTGATTCCGATTGGTTATTCCGTGAATCATGAACATGGAAGGGTAGATCCTTGTGGTATATATGGGCATACTTTGGGAGCCAGAATTCATGTGATTACCATTCCTCAAACGCAGGTCATGAACTTGTTGAAAGTGTTGGATTGGTGTCATGTGACGGTAGTGGCAAAAGTGGCAACACCGTATGCTTGTGCCTTGGCAGTTTTAAGCGAAGAAGAAATGATTGTAGGAACAACGGTTATTGACTTTGGTGCGGATTTAACCAGTTATGCCATCTTTGTGGGGGGCGGCTTGATGCAGCTGGGCCTTGTGCCGCATGGCGGGAATGAAATGACGTTAAAGGTGGCGCAAACCTTTAAGACAACTTTGCAAAGTGCGGAGCGCGAAAAAATTGTGCGTGGGGCGGCCATGTTGGCGCCAAAGGATGGCCTTGAGCCCATTATTTTCCCGATTTTAAAAGATGAAGCGGGTGGCAATATTCAGGTGATGCGTTCCCAGTTGGTGGAAACTATTTTGCCATGCCTTGATAATATTTTGGATGAGTTGAAAAACGAATTGGAAGAAAATGATACTTTTTCCTCTGTGGCAAAGCATTACGTATTGACAGGTGGTGGGGCTGGATTTGATAATCTGACGGAAAAAGTAAGCGCTGTTTTGGGGGGTATTGCACGGCTTGGTAAATTTCAGCTAATAAAAAACTTGCCAAATGATTGCGATTCGTGTAGACTAAACGTATGCGTTGGCTTGTTGGTTTATGCTAAAATGCAGACGCAAAAGGAAATAATGGATAATTTTCAAGAAAAGTCGGCCAGAAATGGTTGGCTCAGAAAGGTGATGGAATGGCTGAAACAAAACCTGTAAATTCTTTGCAAATTGGGCTAGCAACGCCTATGCCAGAGGTGTTATTGACGCCCAATATCGGTGTCATTGGTGTGGGAGGAGCTGGCGGTAATGCGGTCAACAATATGATTGCCTCTAAGGTGATGGGGGTGAATTTTTTTGCGGCCAATACGGATGCGCAGGCATTATCCAAATCATTGTGTTCCGAGAGGATTCAGTTAGGTATTCGGACAACGCAAGGATTAGGTGCTGGGGCGCGGCCTGAAGTGGGCAAAGCGTCTGCAGAAGAATCTGCCGATAAAATCAAAGAAGAAATTACGGGGTTGCATCTGTTGTTTTTAACGGCTGGTATGGGCGGTGGTACAGGAACTGGTGCTTTGCCTGTGATTGCCAAAATGGCGCATGAAATGGGCATTATGACGGTCGCGGTTGTGTCTACGCCATTTAGTTTTGAAGGACCTGTGCGTATGAGAACGGCTCAGGCGGGTATTGAAGAAGTCAAAAAGTATGTAGATACAATGATGGTTGTGCCAAACCAAAATTTATTCCGAATTGCCAATGATTGTACCCTTTTTGAAGATGCATTTAAGATGGCGGACGATGTGTTGTGTCAAGGAGTGAAATCCATTACAGACCTAATTATGAATCCAGGAATCGTCAATCTGGATTTTGCGGATTTAACAACTGTGTTGAAATCAATGGGACGTGCCATGATGGGATTTGGTGTGGCCTCGGGTGAAAATCGTGCGAATATGGCGGTTGAAAAAGCCCTGTCCAATCCGTTGTTGGATGATAACTCTATGAAGGGAGCACGCAGCGTGTTGTTTAACATTTGCTCTGCACCTCGTGGGTTGACTTTGGTGGAAAATGATATTATTTCTCAACGCATTATTGCCGAGGCTGATCCGAATGCGAATATCATTTGGGGAACCTCGTTTGATGAAAATTTGGGTGACGCGATTCAAGTGTCCATTGTGGCGACAGGCTTGGATTTGAACGCGCAACAAACTGCGCGGGTAGCGGAACCTGTGGCGCCTGTGCAAACTTTGGTGGCGCCGCCGGAAAATCCGATTCCGCAAGTGCCTTTTGAAAATAAGGAAGAAACGCCAGCGGCTGAGGAGCCTCCGTTGATTCCAACCAATGATTTTGAGTTTATGCCTGTGGGGCAAGCGGCGGCTGAGCCCGCGGAACCTTTGGTTGTGGATGGGGTGGAAAAAGTGTCAGCCACGCAAGAAACCTTGATCTCTGATAAACCGCCAGTTATTGGGCAAACGAATGAAATTGTGCAACCAATTCAAACGGAAAAGGGTATTGATTTAACTCATAAAACGGCCGAGGTGAATGTGACATCGGTCAAACCAGATTTGTTTAAGTTGGTGCCAAGATTGTGGAATTTGAGCAATACTAGTAAGCAAAAGGCTTCTTCCAAAAAAGAGAAAGAACCACCATTGCCTGAGCTGGATTTGCCTATTCCGAGTTTTCTTCAAAAAAATACCTAAAATGCAGTAAAACGATTGTGACGTTGAGCCTGTAATTCAGCAGATGTCATATTTTCAAATTGTATGAGGTGTTTTTCAAGGCAATCTGCAACATTTTTCATCGTTTCTTGAGGAAAATGGTGTGCTCCCCCAATGGGTTCTGGAATAATCTCATCAATTACTTTGAATTTCAGCATATCAGAGGCTGTTAAATGTAAAATTTCCGTTGCTTTTTGTGCATATTTAAAATCTTTCCACAAAATGGAGGCGCATCCTTCTGGTGAAATAACCGAGTAAATAGCGTTTTCCAGCATAATGACAGCATTGCCAACAGCCAAAGCCAAAGCACCGCCACTCCCCCCTTCTCCAAGAATACAACTGATGATGGGGACTTTTAAGTTGAGAGATGTTTCAATACACGAGGCTATGGCTTGCCCTTGTCCGTGGGCTTCTGCCTCTACACCAGGGAATGCCCCCGCAGTGTCTACCAATGTAATGACAGGTATATGATACTGTTCTGCTAAATGCATCAGACGAATGGCTTTGCGATATCCTTCAGGTCTTGCCATGCCAAAATTGTGTTTTAAACGTGTATCAATGTCGTGTCCTTTTTCGTGTCCAATAACAACTACTGTGCGCCCATTAAAACGTGCTAATCCCCCAATAATCGCAGCGTCTTCTGCCCCTAGTTTGTCACCGTATAAGGGTTCAAAGTCGGTGAAAATGTTTTGCAGGTAGTCCAATGTATGGGGGCGCGATTCGTGCCGAGCCACTTGAGCTTTTTGCCAAGGGGATAATTTTTTATAAGCCATCTTAATAACTCTGGTGCGTTTGGTTGTCAATCGTTTGATTTCCAACTGGTTTTTGTCTAGCAGCGCTTTTTCGCCCGAACTTAAACGTGTCAGTTTTTCATCTACTTCTTTAATCGTTCGCTCAAAATCAAGGTATTGCATAGCACTCCTTTTTCATTGATTTTTTTTATTATACAGTTTATACTTGAAAATGTCCAGTTTTAAAAAAGGAGAGCAAAAATGGCGCCATATTTGTTTTGGGAATTGATGAGCTTAGTTGTGGGCGTGTGGTTGTTGGTGGTTGTTTTTGTGGTATATGGGTGGTTGCTATTAAAACGACAAAAGCAAATGTTTTTACAAATTTTGCAAGGCCCTATGGCTGATCAGGCAAAATCTTTTGTAGCAGGTGAGGAAAAGCCTATCCGCGTGGAAATTTCAAGGGATGAGCCCATTGCAAAGTATGCCAATTTTGTGCCAGGTGAAAATGTGGATGTTTCCTTTGTGGACAAAAAAGAATGAAATTTTGGTTGTGTTTTTTATGTTTGCTCAGCACGCCTGTTTTAGCAGGTCATGGGTTGGCGTTGTATGGTGAGCCAAGGTTGCCACGAACCTTCCAACACTTTAATTATGTGAACCCAGAGGCTCCCAAAGCGGGACAGTTGAAAGTGGCGATGCTCCACGGATTTGATACCTTTAATCCGTTTGGTATCAATGGGATTGCGCCGGCTGGGATCAATTTGATGCATGATTCGTTGATGAAGATGAGCATGGATGAAGATTTTACGCAATATGGCTTGATTGCCCAAGAGGTGGAGGTCTCACCAAATCGACAAGTAGTGACTTTTCAACTGAATCCAAAAGCAAAGTTTAGTGATAATTCGTCTATTACCACAGAAGATGTCCTGTTTTCTTTTGAAACATTAAAGGAAAAAGGTTTGCCGATCTATCGGGTGTATTACCAAGATGTGGCGCGCGTGGAAGTGTTGGATAAACATCGGATTCGTTTCGTTCTTAAAAAGACAGATAATCGTGAATTGCCTTTGATTTTGGGGCAGCTGCCTATTCTCTCCAAAAAATATTGGCAGAATAAAGATTTTGCAAAAACAACTCTGGAAATTCCTGTGGGCAGTGGTCCTTATCTGATTCAAGAGTTTCAACTGAATCGCAGCATTACTTACAAACGAAATCCACACTATTGGGCAAAAGATTTAAATGTCAATGTGGGCTTTTATAATTTTGATGAAATTCGTTATGATACATATTTAGATAGTACCGTGATGGTGGAGGCTTTTCGTTCTGGATTATTGGATTTGCATGTGGAAAATGTGGCAAAGCGCTGGCATGCTGAACAAGAATGGCCTGAGGTGCAATCAGGGCGGTTGATTTCTGAGGAAATTCCTCATCATTTACCCAGCGGAATGCAAGGGTTTGTGTTTAATTTGCGCAATCCATTATTTCAGGATATCCGTGTGCGCAAAGCCATTACAAAAGTATTGGATTTTGATTGGATCAATAAAAATCTATTTTTTGGGCTTTATCACAGAACAACAAGTTTTTTTGATAATTCCGAGTTGAAAGCGCCACCGTTGCCGGATAAAGCTGAAAAAAAATTATTGCAACCCTTTCAAAATGAGCTACCAGAGGGCGCTTTGGATCAAGTCTTTACTTTGCCAAAAACAGTCACACGACAAGATTTGCGTGAAGCGTTGGATTTGTTGGAGGAGGCTGGTTGGCAGGTCAAAGATAATGTCTTACAAAAAGATGGTCAACCTTTCCAATTTACCTTGTTGATGGACGCCGTGTCTGCGCCCGTTTGGGAACGAGTTGCCTTGCCTTTTATTGCTCAGCTAAAGCGTCTGGGTATTCAGGCGGAAATTCAAACGCTGGATTATTTGCAATATAAAACGCGTGTAGATGCGTTTGATTTTGATATGATTGTGACGGTGTGGGGAGCCTCTTTGACGCCGGGCAACGAACAAAAAGATTATTGGGGGAGTGTGGCGGCAGATACCGCAGGGAGTAATAATCTAACGGGTTTAAAAAATTCAGTTGTGGATATGCTGACGGATAAAATTATTCAGGCATCCAATCAAAACGAATTAAAAACGGCGGTGCATGCTTTGGATAGGGTTTTGCTTCATGCCTATATCGTTGTGCCGCATTGGTACAGTGCCGAAACAAGATTGCTGCATATTCCATCGCTCAAATGTCCCGACAAAGCGCCCTTGCAAGGGATGGATTTAATGACTTGGTGGAAAAAATAAAATTTATCCTTGATTTTATTCAAAAAAGTGGTTATGAATATAAAGAAAGAGGGTTGCTATATGAAAGTTTTATTGTTTTTAAGCGTGTTGTTATCGTGTTTTGCAGGACAAGCACAAAATTTGTTTTGGTCGTTCACGGATGAACAAGAGCCTATGACAATTGCGCCAGAATGTGATGCGCGCTTTGAGGAAGGACGCGGAGGGGTTTTTATGCCTGCTGTGGATGAGGCGTATCAGCAAGGTTT
>JAZLCF010000049.1:0-10699 GCA_045614105.1 Alphaproteobacteria bacterium
CATGCGATTCCCAGTTCGGTGCGCAACTCTGCCACAGCTCAAGCAGGTATTGATGCGGTACAATCTAATCCACAACAGGTCAATCCACAAGGAACGGTGCCGGTTGTTGCGCAAGAAAATATCGCTCTTGAATTTGGTACGGCCGCAGAAATTACGGATTTGGAAAGATTGTGGGATCAAGTTTATACGAAAAATGCTGATCTTTTGTCTGGTTATGATCCATATTATTCTGTGGATGCAACGACGAATGGCGACGTGATTGATTTATTCCGTTTGCGTGCAGGCCCTGTCAAAGATGCAGAAACGGGAGATACTCTTTGCCGCAAATTGGGTAAAAGGGGCTATTCTTGTTCAGTTGTTAGAATTAAATAGGAACGCAATATGCCACAAAATCGTGAAAGTTTATCAGAACAAGCCAGACGCAGAACCTCATGGATTTTATCTGTGTTGGGGTTGGTTGTCCTGATTTTATTTATCATGGTTTGGTGTTCTGTAAGAAAGAAAGAACCGCCAGTCGTGCCGCCTACCCCGATACATCCAACAACGGTGGAAGATACGATATCAGATTCTCAAGGGGGGGCGGTGATGCCTGAATTTGGCGTCAAGGGAGCACAATTGGTGGTGACACCAACAGAGATTTCTATGGATAATGTAGTGCTAGGTTCCACGGCAGAAGCGATCTTGGTTCTTCGTGCAGAACAAGGTCCTATACGCTTCGCCAAAAAATCTTTGGCAGAAATAACACACAATGGCTTTGAGTTGTCAGGCTCCTGCTGGAATCAAACTCAGTTAGAAAAGGGTGAGGAATGTTTGTTAAAAGTTTCGTGGAGACCTGAAATTGTTCAAAGCATTCAAAATACATTGATTCTTATATGGCGAGAGGATAGCTCTAGAGTTTTTGAAAGTGAAAATCAACGCACGCTGGTTCAGTTAAAAGCATCTTCTACAGATTCCAAAGAATGTGTGTGTTGTGAAATTGAAAAGGAAGGGGAAAAGGAAATACCACAGGTTGTGGATGCTAAGGGAGAAGAAATCAGTCCAGAGCAGTTGGCAGAAGTCGAAAAAATAGAAGAGGGCGTTGGAATGGATGAAAAGGGCGATCCTATTTTGTTTACGGCGCCTGAACATATAGCTTTGAGCTTGGATAATGAGTATCTAGGTCGCGTGACAGAATATCGGACAGTGAAAGATGAAAAAGGAACTGTTTTGGGGCGTTTATTGGGTGATAATACTTTGGTGGATTCCGATTTTAAGATTTTAGGAGCAGCGGTTCCAGTTGTATCTGTGATTGATGCTCAGGGAAAAATTATTGGAAAAACAGTTGTGGATGAAGAAGGGGTTCGTGTTGTTGATATTGAGAAAGAGGGACAAGTCATTGGAACGCTTCGGGTGGATTCGTCTGTTGTTGATAAAACAGGGGTCCAAATTGGTACTTTGCGTCCATGGGGTGGTGTGTTGGATTTATCGGGTAATTATATGGGCTTTATTTTGCCCTCAGGTGCTGTGGTGGATGGAGATGAAAAAACAGTTGGATATATTCAACAAAATGGTTTTGCGACAGATGAAAATGGGACATTGATTGGGGGAGTTATTCCACGGGGTGTTGCTGTGGGCACGGGATGTCGTGCCTATGGTGCAGTAGAGCTGAATGGAAAAGTCAAAGATAAATATGGACAAATTGTTGGTCGGGCTATGTTAGACGGGGGTATTGTAGATACGAACTTCAACGAAATTGGACACGCAGTCAATCAAGGATTGGTGGTCAATATGAAGGGAAATGTTGTTGGCTTTGTCAATTCTGAGGGAAAGGCTGTTGATGGTCGTGGTTCTTTGATGGGCTGTGTGGCTCCTAATGGAACGGTGGCAGCTGGTAAAAAAATGGTGGGCGGTGTTTTGCAAAAGGGAATGGTGACAGGAGAAGGTTGTGGTGTGATTGGGTCTGTCTATCCAGATGCAAAAGTGATGTCTCCAGATATGCGAGAAGTTGGTAAAGTGCGGGCAGATGGTTATGCACTGAATGCATCTAATAAAGTAATGGGTATGGTTGTTCCACATGGAACAGTGATGGCAGAGAATTGTCGGTTGGTTGGTGTTATTTCTGTGACAGGGCAAATTTTGAACGAAAAACAAATGTCTGTTGGTTGTATCAATATGCAAAAACAAGCGGTAGACTTGGACGGTAAAGAAGTTGGTAAAATCACTCCAACAGGACCTGATTTGGCTGCAGATGGCAGGGTGATTGGACGCATCCGTTATGATGGACGTGTGATTGATAAGCAAGGTAAAATCATTGATTGTGTTAGTCCTGCGGAAGAGCGTGGCAGCCAAGATAAAGGCGTTGTGCTGGATGCAAATGGTTTGTTGACCCCTTGGACGGTATTGGCAGGGAAGTGTTTTAATGAAAGAAATGAGGAAATTGGATCTGTGTCCTCTAATGGTTGGGTTTTTACGAAACAAGGGCGGATGATCGGATTTATGCCGTCTGATAGTATTGTTTTTTCAGATACAGGAACGATTGTGGGACGGTATAGTCATTTTATGGGCGCCGTCATGGATGATGAAGGAGAGACTATTGGACGCTTGATGCCGGATGGGACGGTGTTGAATGAAAAAGGGACAAAGATTTTGGGTGCTGCAATTCCGCAAAATGCAACTTTTGTGGGGATTGATGGGGAGCCTTTGGGACATTTGAACTATGAAGGCGCTGTTATTGGAGAAACAGGAACTGAATTGGGAAGTGTTTTGGCAGATGGATCTTTATATGATCAAAATCGTACATTGATAGGTGGTGTTGTTTCGTCTGGTACAGTATTGGCATCAAATGGTAAGCAAATTGGTTGGGCAAATGCCAATGGCGAAGTGTTATTAAAAGGAACACGTATTGCGAATTTGTTGCCGAATGGATTAGCGGTGACACCTGACAATCGTGTGTTAGGACGTGTGAGTCCCCCCATTTCTGTGCTTCTTTCTTCCCGAGGAGTTATTGGAACGATTGTGCCGAAGGCCGTCAGTGGAGACAATCTGTCCTATCAATTAGCGGGATATGACAGAATGGAAAGTTATTTGGGCGTGTTATCGCCTTTTGGTGTTTTGATGGGAGCAGATGGCCGCTTGAATGGGCTAGCAGTGCCTGTTTCTATGGTGATGAATCTGCAAAATCAATTGATGGGATGGGTCAATTTTTCGGGTTCTGTTGTCAATGCTGATGGGCAAGAATTAGGTGTTTTAACACAGGGTGGTTTAGTCTTAAATGCGGAAGGGACCTTAATTGGGAAAGTTTTACGTAAAGGAACTGTCGTTGATGCCACAGGAAAATTTATGGGACGCGTAGGGTCAGATGGATTTATTTACAATGGAGGAGAATCAACAGGGTTGTTTGTGGGACCCGATCGTTTCGTTCTGAATAATAATCTGACAACAAATGGACGTTTGTTATCAGAAGGGATAGCTATTTCAAATTCAGGGAAAGTGTTAGGTTGGACGACTTTGAATGGCTCCGTTGTGAATGCAGAACAACTGATTGGTTCTGTCACTTTGAATGATCGTGTGATAGATGCAGATGGCAAGATATTATCGGGTTTTGTGCCACTGGGTGCACCTTCTGTCCAAGATGATGAAAAAATGTGTGGTGTTGTGACGGAAACAGGCGCGGTGGTTTCTGCTGCTGGACGCACAGTCGGAACGGCGTCAGCTCCTGATTATGTTGTGCAAAATAATATGATTGTGGGGCGTATTCGTTCGGATTCTTTATTCGCTAGAAATATGACAAACGATGATTTGGTGGGTGTGGCAGATTTAGATGGGTTGGTTTTCAGAACAAATACCGCGCGTCAAGTTGGTTTGTTGATGATGAATGATTTTATCGTGGATGCTGCTAAAAAAGTGATAGCAGGGATTGTGCATTCTGGATTTGGATATTCAACGAATTTGAAAGCATTAGGTGCGGAAGATATGATGGGCGCTCTTTGGTTGACGGATAAAATAATTGGCGCAACATCAGGTTCTGGACTGGCCTTAAAAGGACCTAAGGGCGTGATTGGTGGTGTTTTTGAGCCAGAATTTATTTTAGATTGGACTGGACGTGAGATTGGTCAGACCAATGCGTTGGCTGGTGTTGTGGACAGCGCGGGCAAAAAGGTTGCCTCCAGAATGGCTTTTGATTCAGCCTTGACACCAGAAAACATTTGGGCTGGAGGTCCTTTGAAAACAGGGGCGATTGTGGATGACTATGCGCATAAGGTTGGGGTTGTGATGGCAGATGGTACCATTATGAATGCAAATATTTTTAAGGGCCGTATTTTGCCAGATGGAAGTGCGGCTGGCGTCAGTGAGCAGGCTGTGTATAATACAATGCCTTATGTGGGACATTTGACAACACAAGGCTTGCCGATGGGGTATTCAGAAAAAGTTTTAGGTCGTACAACAGTACAAGGTGATTTGATTGATGCTTCTGGTAAAATTATTTATCAGACTTTAGATGATGGGACGATTTTGGGTAAAGAAAAACCCTTGGAAGGTATTATTTTAACGTTCCGACCTGCTGTATCTTATCACGATGAATATTTGGGTGTGTTTGATGGCAATGGCCAGATTGTTTTGAACGGTAATGAGGTTGCACGTGTTTCAACAAACGGTGCCTTGGTGCCTCAAACACTGACTTCTGAATCTATGGTGGCTAAATTGAAAGAGGTAGGTGGGCTCATCCCCGAGACATTGATTGTGAATGATTCTTGTGCCGTGATTGGTCAACCTGCCTATACAGGAGAGGTAATCAATGGTCAAGGAAAGGTGGTGGCGCGTGTTCAACCAACGTTGTTTGCTGTGGATTCCAAAGGACGTCAATTGGGGCGCTCTGTGCGCTATGGCCCTGTCACCACGATGGATGAAAAGGGTGTCTTTATTGGAAGAACTTTGCCCGATTCAACAGTGGTGGATCCTGCGGGTGTCAGGATTGGTTGCGTCAGAGGTGATAGGGTTTTAGTGGATGCCAATGGGAATGAATTAGGACGTCTTAGAAACCGTGGGCCCGTGTTTGATAAGAATAAAAAAATGGTGGGGCGCGTTGATGCCATGGGACGTGTTGTCGGTTTTACAGGAGAGGTGATGGGTGTTATTGGTGGTGGCGAAGATGATGTGTGGTATGATACAGAAGGAAATGAACGTGGCTGGATGTTTGATCGGGAAAAACGATTACTCTTGAATCCAGATGGAACATTGGAAGCGGCGATAGATCGAGAAGGTTGGGTCGTGGATGCTACAAATACCAAACGAATTAGGGTGGATCAAACAACAGGTGATGTCTATGATACAGAAGGCAGGAAAATTGGAAATCTAAATGATGAGCATTTTATTGAAAATTTGGTGTTTTTATACGATATGCAAAACAATATTGTGGCCAGGTTGCATGGATGTGAGTTGTTCAAGCATCCGTCTGGTGAAAAAATGGGCTCTATCTTAGCAAATGGCGAAATTCGAGATGAGAACAATGAGGTGATTTTAAAAACAGAAGCTGATGGCAGGGTTTATAATCCAGATCGGACACAATTTGGACGCTTTGGGGGTATAGGATTGGATCTAAGACGATGTGGCCTATCCTCCGCGACAACAGGCGTGGATGCGGAATCTGGCCAAGGCGGAAGTGGGCAGCCTATTATATGGGGAAATAAAAAATATACGGTAGATCCTGAAGGTATGATTCTCAATGAGAAGGGAGAAATTGTTGGCGTGTGGAATCCATTGACTAATCGTCCATATATTTGGGATGAAGATAGACAAACCTTTGAGGAAGATCGGGAACCTCCTCCTACGCCACAACCTTATAAAATTCCACCTGATGTGTTGCGAGATTATGCGGATATCCAGCGAAAAAGAAGAACGCAAATGAAACAAAAAATTGGCGAACAGGGCAGTCTGGTTTTGCCGGGGTATAAGGTGGAAGAAATGACTCAAAATGGGGTCAGCAAAGATTGGAGTAGCGTAGGTGTGGAAAAGAGTAATGTATCCACTTGGCCCGTGGATATGTCACGTGTTCTATTGGCCGATAAAGCAGTGCCAGCGGTTCTTGTGAGATCCATTGATTCTCGCTATCCAGAAGTGCCTGTGACGGCGATTGTGGAACGCCATATTTATGCCGAAGCAGGGCGGAATATCTTGATTCCAGCAGGTAGTCGTTTGATTGGGTCGCTGGAAGGATCTGGTTTTGATTTTGGCCGTGATCAGGCTGCAAAAATCAGTATTTCGTGGAAGCGTCTAATTCGCCCAGATGGTGCGGCATTTAAGTTTGAAGCAGTATCGGGTGATGCTCAAGGGCGTGGTGGTGTTGCGGCTTATCTGGATTTACAATTGCTGAAAAAGTTTGCTCTGCCATTTGTTAGCAGTTTGGGCGAAGGGGTTATTTTGAAACTGACAGAATGGAATGAAAAAGCCAGTGCGACTGCTGCGACAACAACAAGTTCTGGGGGAACAACTTCGGAAACGGCCGCTTCTCAAACGCGCAAAATGTTTATTGATAATTTCAAGGATGTGTGGAAAGAGTTGATGGCAATGGCTGGAGAGATTCCGAATGTTGTCTATGTGCCATCTGGAACTCGTTTAACAGCATTTTCCAGTGAGGATTTATGGTTGCGGGCGGAAGAGGATAATGTGGAGAAAAAATCTGATAGTTGGAAAGAAACGCCCAAGGCAAACACCCTTTTGCCCGACAATGATTCTTGGACGAATAAGCGTTCCAAAGATAACGAAAATAGGACACAACCTGCTCAAAGTGAGGCGCAGGATACGCGGAAGCAGATGGAAGTTCCTCCAGAGGCAGACATGATTTATGTTCCTCCTGATTTAGATGATCGGACAGTTGAGGTTGTTTCTCAGCCTCGGGTTCAGCCAGATAAGACGAATAGTTATTTTTAGAGGTGTCTAGATGGGAACAAGACCTGAATCGCAACGTATTTTGGAAATGGCTTTAAAACCTTTAGCTTATTGGTACAGTCAAGATAATGTTGAAGATGTGGCTGTGAATAATCCAGGAGGAATCTGGTTGCGCTTGCGGGGAAGACATACTTATCCGTGGCATTATTATGAAGATCCCAAATTGACGCGGGAATATCTGCGCAATATTATGTATATTATTGCGAATACTCAGGATAAACCTTTTGGAGATGAGGTCGGTGTGCCGGCGGTTTATACTGAATTGCCAGGAGGCCACCGTTTCGCAGGAATTATCGGACAAAATGTGAAATATGACGATAATGATTTAGAGGGGGGAGTTGCTTTGGATATTCGTGTGTATCGGCCTGATGTAGATATTCATATGGATCAATTTGGTCTTGTCCAAGGGGGGCGCTTACATCAAATCAATCGATTGAAGAATGTGGAAGATCCAGATGATCCATACGAGCGGTTGTTGCTTTCCATTAAACGTGGAGATCATATTTTGATCAGTGGTGGAACTGCTACAGGAAAAACGACTTTTTTAAACAATATGTTGAAATTGTTGGATGAGCATAAGCGCATTATTACCATTGAAGATACGCGTGAGTTGATTGTACATCAAAAGAACCGTGTGCATTTAGTGTTAGCGCGTACTGAGGCAAATAACAAATTTGATTATGCACAAGTGGTGGATTTGGTGGTGAGGTTTACACCGGATGCTATTATTGGTGGGGAAATTTCTACCACAAATGCAGGGGCGATCTGGGAGCTGATGAATTCGGGACATGATAATTGTTTTGCCACTATTCACGCAGAAAGTCCTGAAGCGGCGTATCAAGCCTTTATTTCGCGTATTATGCACTCTAATCCGATGTTGGATCAAGAAAAAACGCGTAAGGAAATGAAGGAAAAGCTGCGTGTGGTTCAAATAAATCGTGATGGCAATATCCGCGCAGTTACGGCGATTACTTAAAGGAGTCAAAATGACAAAAGTTTTAACGTTATCAATCGCACGAACAGCAGATGGTATAGGGTTGCCTCTGCCTAGTTATACCTCAAAGTATCATATGGGTTTAAATTTACAGGTGGCAACGGCTGCTGCTATTCGTTTGGGACCTGGAGATCGCGTGTATGTGCCGACGGGGTTTGCTGTGGGTATTCCAGATGGTTATTGTGGTTTTGTTGTTAGTTTGTCGGATTTTGCGCACGCCCATGGCGTTGTTGTGCCAGATGCCCCCAGCCTGATTTCACCAGCGGATAGAAGTCCTTTATTTGTCTTGCTTCAAAATATTTCTTCTCAATTAGTGGTTTTGCACCGTGGCGATAAAGTGGCCCAGTTGGTTATTCAACCAGTTGTGCAAGCTGCTTGGCGTGAAATTCAAGGCACAATTATGTCAAGCACAGCAACCAAGGCCAATGAGGTTTTATTAGGTTCTGGACCAGAGCAATCTGATGCATCCTCAAAAATGCACTCCTCTAAGCGCATTTATAAAGATCCTCGGCACCGTTTTGAAGAGGAGCAATCAGATGAAGATGAATAAGTTTTTATTTCTTTTTTGCTCTATGATTTTAGGGTCTTCTGTTGGGGGGGCGGAAAATGAAGGTTTTTACTCCTTGGGATATGATAAGGTCAATTTGCGTGCAGGTCCTGCTGAACGTTTCCCTATCAAATGGGTTTATCAAGAAAAAAATTATCCCGTGGAGGTGATAGACAATTTTGAACAGTGGCGTCAAATTCGCGAGGTGGATGGCACAATTGGTTGGGTTCATCAAAAAATGCTCAAAGAAGCGCGCTATGTCATCATTCAAGAAGAAGACAAATTACTGTCTAAACCAGCAATTGATGGGAAAGTTGTGGCCTATGTTCAACCTGGTGTTATTGCGCGAGTGCATTCCTGTCCAAACGGAGATTATTGTTTGCTACAATTTTCCTATGAAAACAAAAAAATTGAAGGATGGTTTTTGCGCCGTTTTGTCTGGGGATTGTATGACGGTGAAATTATTGAGTAATTATTTGCATTTATAAATGGCAACTGATGGATTGATCAGGCGGCAAGAAAAGGCCTTCGTTCTTTGGAAAATGGGTTTGCGGTTCGTGCGTTTGCAGGCTATTTTAGCTAATTCCTGCAATTGTTTTTCATTGTGCCAGATAGGATTATAACATATAGCAGGGAAGTCGTTGGAAGATTGTCCAACCGTTGGAATTTGGCCAGCCTCGCGCCTCATATCCTCAAATGGTTCAAATTGAGAACAAGCAGAAATCTGAAAGGCAAGGAACAGAAAGAATAATTTTTTCATTTTTCTAAATGGACAACTTGTTGTGGAAAAGGAATTTCTATGTTGTTTTCTTTAAAGGTGTCCCATATGGCAAACATCAACTGACTTCGTGTTGTTAGACCGGTGTTAATGTTTTTTAAAATGCCTCGCAATTCCATTTTAACGCAACTATCTGCAAAATCTGTCAACAAAACAAAAGGGGCAGGATCCTGTTGCAACCCAGCCTCATTGTGGGCGACGTTGAGCAAAAGTTTTTCCACTAAACGTAAATCAGAATTATACGAAACACCAACAGAAATAATGACGCGTCCCAACTGATCCGCTTTGGTCAGGTTTTCTAAATCGTTGGATAAAACATCTGCGTTTGGAATAAGGACGCTTGTTTTGGCAAAAGTCTCCAATTCTGTGGAGCGGATATGAATGTTTTTAACAATTCCCTCATGCCCGTTGATTTTAATCCAATCCCCCTTGCGAATGGGGCGCTCAAATAAAATCAATACGCCAGAGATAAAGTTGTTGACGACGTGCTGCAATCCAAAACCGATGCCCACGGATAAGGCACCAACAATGACAGCTAAACTTTGTAAATCAATCCCCAGCAAGGACAGGCCGCCCCACACAGCAATGACCCAACCAAGATAACCCAATAATGTGACAAACGAATAATAAATACCTCTGTCGATTTTGCTGTCGTGGTTTTGAATCCATTTAATCATGGCGCGTTTGATAAAGCGGAAAATGCTGAGGACAATCCACACAAATAAAACAGCCTTCAAAATGGCGGCAAAGTTGATCTGACTCCATTTAAAGTTGGGAAAGATGACAGCAATTGTTTCTGGATGTCGAATGGTATAGCCCACCAAAAGCAATACCAACAGCCACATGAATGCTTGAAATAAAACAACAATCCAAGATGGCATCATAAATGGTTTGCGTGTTTTGTTTTCCCCCATATTTCCTCCTGTCCTATTCAGCCGACTCTGTGCCAGTTAAGAAGCCTTCAATTTTCGCATTTGCCTCTTTTTCTGAGATATTATGTACAATGGCATATTCCGGAACCAACCGGTTCATTGCTTTTTCATACAGTTGGCGTTCACTATATGTTTGAGTTGCAATCGCTGGATCCTTATAAAGTTCACGAATGACCTCTGCCACAGCAATCGGATCGCCCGAGCCAATTTTAGCAATATATTCGGCAGATCGTTTGCTCCATTGAATGCGACGCGCTTTGGCTTTTTTGCGTAAAATCTTTTCAACACTTTCCATCATAATCGGGGTTGTCACTTGACGCAAGCCCTTTTTCAAAGCCTGAGTAGACGGAATTTTCATTGTCATCTTATCTTTTGTAAAATGGACAGCAATTAAATCTAAACTTTCGCCGGCGACGGTTGTTGTTTGCCGCTCTGTCACTTGCCCCACTCCATGCGCAGGATAAACAACAAAATCACCGGGATTGAATGTATATTCTTTTGACATCTATTCTCCGTTTCATTTT
>JAZLCF010000050.1:0-3108 GCA_045614105.1 Alphaproteobacteria bacterium
GCCTTGCCGTAAATATTTCCTCAACGGTCATATTTGCAGCTGCAGCAGCTTTTCGAAAGCGTCGCCGCTTCGAGGAAAGTCTAACACACTAGACTAAGGCACGCCTTAGTGTGTGGCAGGGAGAACCCCTTGCAACCCCAATGCTCTTTTTGTGTTCAATAAGAGCATAGACGAGGAACACGAAAAAAGGCACAATCATATCACACAAAAAAAGCAGAGCACCGTTGTTACCGGTGATCTGCTTTTTTGGATAAAAAACTGTTCCACTTTTCTGCATTGTGTGATATGATTGCATTGAAAGAGCAATTAGCACGAGCTGCCGAAGCAGTTCGTCAAACTTGAATTTGACGAAAGGAGTATATTGTATGAAAATTGTTTTAATGGTACTCATAGTATGTATAAGCAGTCTTCTAATCGCCTATTTGAAAGCACACTTCTTCCAAGAGAAACCTTCAAAAGAACCAGTAAAAACTGTTACGGCAACTGTTACTTCAAAAGAAGTAAAGTCTGGCACCTACCAATCAGGCAGATCAAAAGGCGGATATTCTTATACAGTAACCTTTACAACGGAGGCTGGCCAAGAATTAGAATTGTTTGCTTATGAGATTGAATTTGGTGGCCTTAAAGAAGGAACAACAGGTGAGCTTACTTATAAGGGAAGATATTTTATTGAGTTTAAGTAATTCGCCAAATTCCAATTTGTCGAATAGATTAAGACGGCACCCGTGGTGGGTGCCTTCTTCTCATATAAGTCCATAATATTGGAATGCTTCTCGAATGGCTTCTTCCCGTTCGGGGGTTAGGTTTGTGGACGGTCTGCCGTGTCCCGAGGGGAGATTATAGCACTCGCCAACTTCCAAGCCACATTTCTTTTTAGTTTGGGCAATGGCAAGGCTTGAGACCTTCAAGCCGTGATGTTCCAAAACATACGCCTTTATCTCGGGATATGTGGGAGAGACCTTTGCTGTGATGGTGTCCAGTTCCTCAGGGTCAATCTCCATTTCGATGTGGGTATCTGCCAGTTTGGACAAACACACTATCGTCTCATCTGTGCTTCCTTTTGGTAGGAAATTGCCGTTCTCATCGAACCGCAACCCATCCGACCGAACCTCACCCATGCCCCAGAGTGCCACCAGTTCCTCCTCGTCCATGCCGCCGCTGACCACCATGTGGATATGGAGGCGGTCATGCTCCTGGCCCTTTTCCAGTATGTAGATATACTTCAGCGACCTTTCCAGCTTGGCGTATCGCCGTTTCAGCCGACGGAGAAAGTTTTGGATCGTCCGCTGGGCATCCTCCACCGATGCTGGCAAGTGGGCATCATTGTAGGTCAAGGTCACGAACAAGTCCTTTGCCGTGAAATTGGTATGGAGCAGACGGCGCAGCTTGCCCTCTGCGTGCCGCTGATTGAGCCGCTTTGGTGGTCGTATGTCATACGAAGAAAGAACTGCCCTTAAAATTCGCCGTAGCGAGTTGAGAAAGGAGTTAGGACAATGAGCAAAGACATACACAAGGTTCAAATGGATGTTATGGAATGGGTGGAAATTGGTGACTTAAAAGAGATGATTCGCCATTCACACGAACAGGAAAATGAGAGAAAGATAGCTATTCAGGCAGACACCTTAAATGCCGTTGTGCATGCATTGAAATGCAGAGGCACTGACCACGGTAAAAGAATGAAAGGCATTGCACAAGGTCTTTTACAGGCATCTAAGGTTTATTCGTGCTTCACAAAACAAGAACAGAATGCAATAGAAAACATATTGGACAGAGTATAGCAAAAGGGACGGTTCGTGCGAACCGCCCCTTTCTTGCCGTTCAAACTGTTCGACATATTGGAATTTATACCTTTGGTTCTTTGCACAAATATACAACTGCTGTCAAAAGCATAGCCCCCAATAATACAAAGTAAATATAATCATTCAATACTATAAACGCCGTGGATATGTTAAACTCCGCTATGAAGATTGTCGCATTTGAAAAGATATTCGTGACAAAGTGCATGAGCATCACAACCAAGAGATTATGGGAATACAAATAAACAGAAGCGAATGTAAATCCCCATATACCTGTCGTTACGAATCTATACAATGCCATCGAAATACTGTCACATTCAACCGCATGGAGCATACCAAAGATTACAAATGAAATGAACGCATACACGAAACGTATCCTTTTTGTTTTGTTCTCTGTTTGGTAATATCCTTCAACAACAAAAGCTCTGAAAGTCAATTCCTCCCAGAACCCTGTTGTAATTTGCTGAAAGAACAGGCAAGAAACAACAATCGGGACTGTTGTATCAATCCATGATTTTGCTCCGATAAAAAAGTAAGTTACGATATTAAACAGGATTATGAGGAGCATAACAGAACTCGCTGCCAAGCCATGTTTGAAATTCTTTAAGTGCAGTACATCTGTCCACTTATCCTTTTTGAAGATTTTCATAAAAAGAAAGAGTTCGACGATACCAAACAGCAATCTTTGGAGACTACTGACAATATACCAGTACGCTCCGTCAAAGTGCGGTGCAAGCAAATTGGAAAGGCCAATAAATAATGTTGCAAATACAAGACAGCAGACAATTCCAATTTCTCTTTTTACCAATTTCTTTGTGCTATCCATTTAATCCTCCCAAATAGTGATTGTCGCTAACTGCAAGTTCATCCATATGCTCTACAAATTCAAGTTTATCAAACTGTATTATACTAAATAATATGAAATTTCCAATTAAGCAAAAAAACTTATGAGGAAAATTCCTTTTTCTCCTTATTCGCTCATACTTTTATTGACCTTACAAAAGGAATATAAAATAAGCAAAGGAGAAATATACTAATGGCAAAATCTAAAAAACCTGAACAGGCGATATTTTACCAGAACTTTAAGGGGGCAATCTATGGTGGCACCCCTGAGCAGGTCAAAAATTTGATGACTGCTTTTTGTCAGTATGCTTTTGACGGCGTTGACAACCCAACCGTAGCACCTGACATTGCAATGACCTTTGGAATGATGAAAGCATCCGTTGATGCCGACCGTAAACACTACCAAGAGGTCTGTGAACAGAACCGTATAAATGCCTTGAAAAAAACAGGACTTACAATCTCTGGTTTC
>JAZLCF010000051.1:0-8133 GCA_045614105.1 Alphaproteobacteria bacterium
ACATGGCTACGATCCGACTTCGACTGATGTGTATGATGTACATTGCGGTGTTTTTTTATAACTAGAAGGAGAATGAAAAATGAGTGATCCAGTTTATATGGGCAATGATTTTTATGCAAGAATTAGCGAAAATGTACCAGCTAGAGATTTTCGTGTGGCGGTAGACCCTTCATGGACTGATACCTATGTGTATGTGGCGGATACTACGCAGAATAAACAAACAATTTATAAAGAAGTAGAGCAGGCGGTGAAGGCTGGACGTTTTGCGGGGAAAGAAAGGTCTTGGGGGAGCAACCAAAGGGGCGAAGGTATTTTAGTTGTTCCCAAACCAGATAAAAAAGCGATGAAAGAGTGGTGGAATCCAGATGGATATTATCCTTCCAATATGACGACAGCAGGTATTGTGGCCTCTGATGAAATTCGACAAGAATTTGTGGAGGCATTATTGGCGTATGGTTTAAAGGAAAATTTAGAATTATCACAGCCCCATTTGCGCTTTGATAAATCTTTCCCCGTCAGTGATCATATTTGTGAGCAGATACAGGCATTTGTTCAAAAATATCCCCATACAAATATCACTCTTGAGGCGGATTCAAAAGAAGGCTCAGTCAATGCTAAATTGGCTGAATTTTTGCGGGGATTAGATAAGTCGGCCAGCTATACGGGAACGGCTGAAGTTGCTGGTGAAAAAATAGCTTCCCCATTTGCACGGGATTTTCGTGCATTGAAAAAAAATAGAGGTTTGAAAACGGAGGAAGAACGCAAGGCTGAATACATTCAAAAAATGTCCGATAATGAAAAAAAGAATTGGAAGTTGGGTTTGGTGAAATTACCAAGCTTTAAAAAGACAAATTCTTTCCAACAAGTAAATGCTAATGTCAGAGATAGCGCTTCCCATTACTATGGTCCAGATTTCAATACATGGGATATTTCAACGTATGGGGAGCTGTCCGATGAGCAATTAAAAGCCATGGAGGCATTTCATAAGGAACACCCTGAAATCACAATTTGGGGAACTGAAGATCAGCAAAAACAATTTCCAGATGTGGAAGATAAGGGGGCTGCCGCAAAACGCATCCAATTGGTTGCTTCTGGAAAATCCAATGAATTGAATTTTACCGATTTGACCAGAATTCCCGAGGAAATCGGCGATGACCTCAGGGACATTACTGACAAGTTACGTGAGGCAAGAAAAGGTAAATCATTTGACTTGGTTTTAACGCCAGAGCAACAATCTGTGCTGCGTATTGCCGCCAATACGCCACGTGCGAACAATTGGAAAAGACAGTATGGCAAGACTGTCAAGGCTGGATTAAAAGGAAAAGGTGCTGTGCCGAGTTTAAGAAGAACGTTAGCACGGCTCTTGAGTTCTAACAGCCGAAAGGGAAAAGGTTCTAGATAACCTTAATTCATTCTCCAAATTTTCCCCGGCGATTGAGTCGGGGATTTTTTTGCTTTACAAAAAGTGCAAAAAGAGGTAGAGTATTTACTAATTTACTAAGGTTTAGTATGTCAAAATCGGTTTTTTATTTTAAGGATTTTTCATTTTGTGCTGAAACGGGCGAGATAGTTTTTTCTTATGCTTTTTCTGAGGGGTTTAAATTTCAAGAAAAAGTGGTATTTCCGGGGGCCCCATTTAAGATAACACCGAACACACAAAAAGCCTTAAATCAGGTATTGTTTTTGGCGCATATCGCCGTTGGAATCAGCTATTACAAGGCTTTTTTGTCTGAGGAGATTCAAGTCTTGTCTGGCTCTTTAACGCGCGAACAGGCGACATTTTTTGATGCTTTTTATTTAAAAGGATTGGGCGAATTTGCCATCAAAAACAATGTGAATTTACAGGGCAAAATTCATTTCCCGTTTGGTGTGGGAGAATCACAAAAGGTAGTTTTGCCCCTTGAGGCTAAAGCGCTTGTTCCTGTGGGTGGTGGCAAGGATTCATGTGTTGTGATGGAGTTGTTGAAAGAGCTCAAGGTACCTGCCACGGGGATTTCTTGTGGGGGATCCAAATCGCAAAGTGCTTGTGCTGACAAATCGGGGCTGCCCTATATTACCTTTTCGCGGACGATAGATCCAAAGTTGATTGAGTTAAACAACGCTGACACAGTTTATAACGGACATGTTCCTATTACGGGCATATTAGCATTTTTATTGTGGGCATTGGCATTATTGCGTGGAGAAAAATACGTTGTGATGGCATGTGAAAAATCAGCCAACAGCGGCAACATGAGCCAAGGCAATTTAACCATCAATCATCAATGGTCTAAATCATTTGAATTTGAAAAAATGTTTTATAATTTGACGCAAAAAATAACGCCGGATTTTCGGTATTTTTCGCTATTGCGTCCGATTTCGGAAGCGCACATTGCCAAGTTGTTTGCTGAAAAATGTGCCAATTATTTTGATGTCTTTACCAGCTGCAATAAGGCTTTTAAGTTGGATTTAACCAAGCGATTGGACAGGTGGTGCGGTGCATGCGATAAATGTCGTTTTGTGTTTTTGATTTTAGCACCATTTATGGACCAGAAAAAGTTGGTGCATGCAGTTGGCACGAATCCGTTAAACGATATGGCTCAAGCGGATGGTTATCGGGAATTGTTGGGTTTGATGGGGCATAAACCCTTTGAGTGCGTTGGCGAGGTGGATGAATGTCGTTGGGCGTTTAACCAATTAAAAAATGATCCAAATTGGCAAGATGATGCTGTTGTGAAAGCATTGGATGTACCAGATGCGCCGGCGCCTTTTGATGTATCAGATGAACATTTGATTCCAAAGGAATTGCAAGATGTTATGGAAAAATTTAGAGCATAAACGCCTTGCCATTTGGGGCATGGGGCGCGAAGGATTGGCAATTAAGCGGGCGCTGGAAAGTCATGTGTCAACCGCTGAAATCATTGCAATTACGGAAGATAACGTGTCGGATATTTTGGGGGTTGATGTGGTGATCAAATCGCCAGGCGTATCACTTTATCGGCCGGAAATTTATGAAGCCAAGGTCAAGGGTGTTCAATTTACCAGCGGGACAAACCTGTTTATGGCTAATAAAAATCTGAAAACAAAAGTGATTGCTGTCACGGGCACGAAGGGAAAAAGCACAACGTCCAGTTTGATGGCGCATACCTTGAAAACGTACGGATTTAATGTGTGCTTGGGGGGCAATATCGGTGTGCCTTTGTTGGATTTTGTGGATGAACCAGCAGATTATGTGGTGGCGGAATTGTCCAGTTATCAGTGCGCAGATTTTATCGGGCGACCGGATGTGACGGTGTTGTTGAATTTGTATCCCGAGCATTTACAATGGCATGGCTCACATAAGCAGTACTATAATGATAAGCGTCATATGTGGAAGCAGGGTGTTTGGCAATTAGATAATCGCAAAAATGAAATCCAAATTCAAAACAATTTTTTCACAGATATGGGCACCCAGTTGTTCCCAATTGTCCGTTTGAATTTGCGCGGAATTCATAATGCCCAAAATGCGTGTGCCGTGTTGGCTGTGTTGAAGCATTTGGGGTTAGATTTACGGCAAGCAGAGCAGGCGTTTCAAACTTTTGAAGGATTGGCACACCGCTTGCAAATCGTGGCCGAGCAGGATGGTATTACCTTTGTGGATGACAGTATTTCCACCACGCCTGAAACAGCAATTTGTGCAATGGAAAGTTTTAAAGGTCGGCCTATAACTTTGTTGGTAGGTGGTTTTGATCGCGGGCAAGATTATACGGAATTAAATAAATACGTCAAAGAACATAATGTGCAAGCCATCGCCCTACCGACAACGGGCGACAGGGTTGAAACCCCACATCATGTTGTCACAATAAAAGAGGCGGTGGTGTTGGCTAAACAAATAACACCAAAGGGTGGGATTGTACTTCTATCTCCCGCTGCCCCCAGCTATAACCAATATAAAAACTTCGAATCCCGTGGCGATGACTTTCAAGAGACTATAAAATTCACTTGACAAGGGGGGCAAAATCTGGTATAATTCCGCTTGTTTCCCAAAAGGGCTAATATGATTTGGCTGCCCCGCGGGAGTGGTTAAAATAATAACAAAAGGATAAAAAATGCCAAAATTAAAGTCTAAAAGCTGCGTGAAAAAACGCTGCAAACTCACCAAAAACGGTAAAGTCAAAACGGGTCACGTGAATAAGCGTCACTTGTTTATCCATAAGGATAAAAAGCGCACACGTCAAGCACGTCGTACTCAGGTTGCTTCTACCACAGTTGGCAAAATTTTGAAATTCTTTATTCACGGGAAAGGAGTGTAATCCATGGCAAGAGTTAAACGTGGCACGACATCTCGTGCAAAGCATAACAAAATTTTAAAGATGGCAAAGGGCTATCGTGGCCGTAATTCCAAGGTCTTTACAATTGCTAAAGAAAAAGTGGAAAAAGGGTTGCAATATGCTTACCGTGATCGTAAAGCCAAGAAAACAGATATCCGTCAATTGTGGATAGTCCGCATCAATGCGGCTGTTCGTGCAAACGGTATGGTGTATTCT
The DNA here is from genome assembly GCA_045614105.1 of Alphaproteobacteria bacterium. Classification (GTDB taxonomy): domain Bacteria; phylum Pseudomonadota; class Alphaproteobacteria; order CAAHEQ01; family UBA3637; genus UBA3637. The sequence goes on from JAZLCF010000051.1 coordinate 4,503, forward strand.
CGCTTTATGGACGGTTTAAAGAAAGCTGGTATTGCTTTGGATCGCAAGGTCTTGGCGGATATCGCTTTGAATGATCCGAAAGGATTTGAAGCTTTGGTGAAACAAGCCAAAGATGCTTTAAAATAAGCAAGTTTGCTTTTAAATTAAATCCCCGACGCGTCTGCTCGGGGAATTTTTTTTGTTATTGATGTTTATAATTCTCGGCCTTGGCGTAAAACGCGTGTCGCGCTAGAGGTTGGTTTATCGTGGTGTGTGTGCATCGTAATGCCAGGGCACACGGCGGTGGCTTTTTTAGAATTTAAAATGCCGCGTATAATAATGCGTTTAGCGGCTTGATTGGCTTTTGAATAAATCGGAATAATTTCAATGGCTCCTAATTTTTGTTCCAGTATCATCAAAATTTCACCCAACATTTCAGGCCGATGAATCATTGTAAAAGTACCTTTGGAACGAATATGTTTCAAACAGTAAATAAGCCACTTATCCAAATCAAAATTAGCGACATAGGCTTTGGCTTGTTCCGGATTATGACGAGAGATTCCTCTGGAATCGTAGAAAGGAGGATTTGTCACAACATGGTGAAATAAACGTCCCTTCAATGGATCTTTTTGTTGAAATAAATCCGTTCGAATAACCGTAATTTTTTGATCATTCAAGGCTGCATTTTCTTGAATCAGTTGTACAAGGTTTTCTTGAATTTCCAAGGCGGTGATTTGGACAGGAATGCGTGCATTGATACATAAGCCTATAGCGCCATTGCCGGCACCCACATCCAAAACCGTATGATCTTTTTTGGCTTTGACTGCGGCAGCCACCAAAACCGCATCAGACGTTGCACGCAATCCTTTGGCAGATTGCCTTAGTTTTATTTTGCCATTCAAAAAATCATCAGTGGTGACGTCTTGCATGCACAGTATTTTATAGATTTTTCCGGAAAAAGTAAAGGATTATTTCGCTAATTTTTTACGCACGCGTTCAATGGCCTTGAAAATCTCATCTGGGGAATTGGCGTAATCTACAAATACCATTTGTTCGGCTTTTACAGCTCCCTGTGTACGCATGTTTTTAAGCAGGGATTTTAAAGGTTCCCAAAAGCCATTAAAATTCAAAAAGATAACAGGTTTAACTGCTCTGTCGCCAAGTTTTGTATGAACACCATACGAAGCAATCTCATCCAAAGTACCCCAGCCGCCTGGCGCAATCAATAGGGCATCTGCTTTTTCCATCATCAAGTGTTTGCGCATGTGCAATGTTTTGACAATGTGCAATTCGCCTTTATTGTAAATGGATGGATCTTTGCATTGTTTTTTGAAAAGCGAAGGAATCGTAATCCCTAATACCTTGCCATTTTCAGAGCGAACGCCACGAAAGGATTCGCCCATCAAGCCATTGTCGCCAACGCCAAAAATCATGGTGATTTTGTTTTTGGCGAGCAGGGCTCCCGTTTCAAATGTGGGCTTTCTGAATGCTGGATCAATGTTGTCACTGGTGGAACCGAAAATAGCAATTGCCTTGTACTTGGACATGTTTACTCCTGCACAATATAGGTTTGTGGATAGGTGGAGCCTTCTGGCGCTATTGGTGGACTCATACGTCCACATCCTGTGATACTTAATCCAACGAAGATAATCAAAATTATTTTATTCATAGGCACAGCATAATAAAAACAGAAATCTTTGTCAATTAAAAATTATTTTTCAATAAGATTTGCTCCTGATTTATATTTATCTTTCCTTTGAAAAATACCAGCTTAAATTTGGAAAATCCTTTTGCCATGTATTGATAGTTTTGATTGTCCCATTAGTGGTATCGCGCGCTCTCATTCGTTCATATTCATTCAATAATCCCGTGGCCAAGGCTTCTGTTGTTTCCTTTTTTCCATCTAAATCAAAAAATAAATCAACGGAATTGCCACTGGGGCCTGCATAAAATTTTTTATCAATTAAAGTTGCAGACAGTTGATTTCGGCGTGCTTGTTGTTGTTCTGTTTTCTGACGATGCTGATAGAGTATGCCTAATGTACCACTCAGAACCGTTGCCACGGCAAATAATCCCATGATCGCATAAAACTTTTCACGACCAGTAAGTTCAAACGGATTGTGAGAGGTATGAGATTTTAGATCTTTGTGCTGTTGAGATTTATCGTTCATATGATGGATAAAGTCTAGAGGTTGATTCACAGATGAAGGAAAGATTCGGATGTCTTGCCAAAACTTTTTCTTGCGCTGAGGACAGCGGAATTTTACCCAAATTGACGACCCGCCATTTGTTCTCTAAACTGGCCAAACTCGTAGATACCGCCTCCACAGATTTTGTTGTGATTTTGTTGCCTGCAATATCTAATAATTGTAATTCTTTTTTGCTCAAAGCGTGTAAAATAGGCAACATTCCATTGTCTGTCAAACCAATGCTATTTAGGGTAACGTATCCACACGTTGTGTTGTGGCGAAAAGCTTTGGCGATATCAAGTGCAAGCCGATCTGGATTGCCAATAACGTTTGTATCTACTTTACTTAAAGAAAATTCAAGAGCGTTTGGATCGTTGGCTTCAATCCGATTTAACGCATATTTAATGTCCAAAGCGGTGCTTGGTCTGGGGTCATTATATTCATAAAATTCCATTGAACACCCAGCCATTATGTGCCCCAATTGGGTTTTGACGCGTTCCGAAAATTCTTGCTCTTTTTGAATATGTAAACGAAAAGCTGCTTTTTCTTCCTCGGAAAAATTATGCATATATTCTTCTTTTGGTGGTTTGGATCCCAAGTATAAATCTTCTAACATAAGATCAACTCCTTATTTATTATTGTCTTTGGAACAAATTGCGTACAACTTGAGATATTTTTTGTTTTGGTGGCAAGGCTGTAAAGGAAACATTTTCGTGTTGTTCTAAAGCTTCCTTTTGTTCCGGATCGAGTCGTACTTTTCCTAATTTGACTTTTCCCCAATTCGTATCATGATCGTCCAAAATATACGTCAGAGTCGGTAAACATTCGCCGATTTTATTGCCACGAATATCTAACTCAAGCAAATCTTTATGATGCAACGTTCGTAAAATGAGATCTACTTCATTGGCGGTTAAACTCAGATTGTTTAAAACAACCGTACGACAAGTGGTATTATTACGAAATGCCTTTGCGATATCCAAAGCAAACCGATCTGAATAATCAACTTCATCCATTGCCCCCACTTCAAACGCGGTTTGTCTGGGATCATTTGCTTCAATTCTGTTCAAAGCATACTTGATTTCTTCGGCTGTGCTGAAGCCATCGATATCATCATTACAGAAAATAGCGCGAGAATCTTCTGCCATCAGGCGATCTAACTTGGCCTGATATTCGGCTAGTGATTCAATGCCGCATTCTACTCGCAGATTCAATCTGCTTTTTTCATAGGGGGTAAAATTATGCAAATACTTTTCTTCTATGGGAGATTCGCCTTCTAATACATCTTCTAACATGTTGTATCCTTTCGTTTATAAATGGCGGAAAGAGAGGAATTGCTCGCTGGCGCTCGTCCACTCGCTTTTGTTCGGGACCGCCTAAGGGCGTCGTTCGCTAGCGCTCACCGAACCCTCTCCTCGGGTTCTCATCTCCACTTTTTGGGGATAAGTGGCGGAAAGAGAGGGATT
>JAZLCF010000052.1:0-1746 GCA_045614105.1 Alphaproteobacteria bacterium
ATCTAAAATGTAAATAGGACGGCTCAATTCTTTACAAATTGAACCGCCCGTGAAAACAAAAATCCCTGCGTGAGCAGAGCTTTTTGTATACAAGAAATAATAACTTATCTCTTGGAGTTTTAGCAATACCGTTTGATATCGTGAATATCGTGTGATATCGTAGCTTTATCGTGTGTTTTCGTTCGATATCGTGAATATCGTGAGTATCGCCCTATAAAGTGTTGCACCAAATTTGCACCAAAATCACCGGGGCATTCAACGCCGTTCTGCTCGACAAAATGAAATTTGTTATTTACCGCAATTTACCAACCATTGTATTAAGTCGGGGGTCTTATATGCCAACGACGGCACGTCAAAATGGGTTGCTCCGTTCAATTCTGTGATTTTTGCATTTGCCCCTTTTTCATTTAATGCTTTTATAATTTCTCTACTCGAATCGGGACTTACGATTGTATCTTCTGTTCCAACAAATGCCCATATTTTAGTTTTGCTCAATGCCGTTAGGTTTTCTTGGGTATTCTGTATGCTGCCACTCATAGGAGCAATACAAGCAAATGTATTTGATAACTTTGTTTGCAGTTGGTATGTTCCTGTTCCTCCCATTGAATGACCTGTTAATGCGATTTTGTTCATATCAATGGCATAATTAGTGTTAAGACTTTTTATTAAATCTCGTATTTGCCCTGATATATCTGCCCAACCTTTATAACTGTTATCCAATTTGGGGATTGCAACATATGCCCTCAAATTGCCATAATATCCGTCATATAAATACTTGGGGAACCCCTCGGTTGTTAATAATGCAGTTACATCTGCCTTTTTATTAGTTCCACCGTGCAAATATACAATCAACGGCATATTGCTTGTGGGGTTACTTGGAGTATATAAGTAATACTGCAAACTTCCCACTTTTTTCAATTCCATAGTTGATGGTGTGTTTTCTTTTGGAATACTCTTATTTTCAGTTGCACCACAACTATCGCATTTTCTTTGCGAGTTACCCTCTGCAGTTGTAGTGGGCTCTTTTGTGGTTTTCCATTCGCCCCAAGTATGTCCTGTTGCCGAAATGATTTCGGTGTAGTAACTACCACAGGAGCAAGTAAAGGTCTTTGTGCCCTTTTCGGTACAGGTGGCAAGTGTTGTTACCTTGCCGTCATAACTGTGCTTGTGAGACGGGTCTGTGGGTTTGGTGGGCTCGGTGGGTTTTGTTTGTTCTGTCGGCTTGGTGTCCTCTGTGGGTGCTTGCGTTCCCTCGGTTGCCGAGGTGCTTTCCTCTGTACCTGTCGTACTGCTTTCGGTGTTTGCGGTCGTGCCCTCATCGATGTTGTCTGTGGTGTTATTGCCACAAGCAGCAAGGGTGAAGAACATAATTGATGCTAAAAGTAATGCAAGGATTTTCTTCATAAAATTTTTCTCCTATAAATGATTATAGAGTGTAATTTACCATAAAAACATATTAAATTGACCGCTAAATTCTTATTTATCGAACTGATTATACCATAAAACAGAAAAGAATTAAAGAATTTATTTGTAACTTTATTCAACATCTTTCCTATATGTTTGGTCGGTCGGAAGGAACTATTGCTTTTTTCGTCCTTTTGTGCTATACTATCTACATCAAAGGTTTTTGCATTGAAAAAGGGCAAAAATCACAAAAAACGGTAAAAATGCAAAATGCACAAAAACCCTTATGTATCAAGGGTTTTTGGGCATCTTTTTGATTTGGTAAGATTGGCGAAGCCATGC
>JAZLCF010000053.1:0-2905 GCA_045614105.1 Alphaproteobacteria bacterium
CATAGCGCACGGCTCTATATCAACTTTAACACACCGACTGATGTCCATGTTGGACATCACGGTGTTTTTTTATAACTAAAGGAGAAGAAAGATGGTGTATGTGGCAATGAGTCCAGATGGGCGTAATATCGCATTTCAAACAAAAGCAGAAATGGATGCTTATATAGAAAGGGCTAATAAGCGACAAACGGCCTATGATCAAAATCCAGCCTCACATACGGCTGTGGATGAGGCTTTGGATAAATGGGCACAAAAAGCGGCTCGTTTAAATGAAAGATGGTCGGATCCGCAAGTGAGACAAGATTTGATACAAGAATTGGCAAGTATCAAACGTGGTAATGACAAAGGTTTTATGATCTCTGATCCAACATCCAGATTTAATGTAGCCTATGATGAGTTCATGCGAAGACAATATCAATCTAAGGATAATTCTTCTGTTAATTACTATAAAAATGGCAAAAAGGTGGCAGAACCCAAAAAAGGAGAGGAGTACGCTAAAGGCAGCTTTGAAAACTTATTTATTGACCATTTGGAAATGCCACCAATGACAAAGATTACCCTGATGAGAGTGGATGGATTGACAAGGTTTGGTGCTGCCGGTGTAGCTCTTGCGATAACACATCTGCAAGAATATCCCGAAATGCTGAGAGAATATCAACAAGCAGTAAATCAATCTGTTTTAAACATGGACTTTTCCTCAGAAAAGGGATTAGAAATGCTGTCTGCCATTGAAAGGGATAATGTGCAGGGATTTATGCGACAAGGTTTGGAAGAATATTTTGGAGAACATGGCATCAACTATTTGATGACAAAAGCTTTAGCATCAAATTTGTCTTCTGTGGAGAAAGTGCGTGCTTTAAAACTCATAGCTTATTATGCTCAAAAATTAGATATTCTGGATGAGTCTCGGGCGCAACGACGAACTCAAGCTAATGCTAGAATAATGCAATCAGATAAAAGGATGAAAAGAGGTATATTTGCTTTAAAACCACAAAAAGAAGATGATACAGACTTTCTAAAAGGAAAATTGGAAGTTTTGGAAAGTTTGTCTATGAAAGGTTATCCCTCGGCACAAGAGCAGTTGTCAGAATATTATATAGAGCAAAAGGATTTCCAAAAGGCGAACATTCAACTGAGACGTTTGGAAAATTCTGAGTTTATTTCGGAAGATATGCGGAAGGCGGTTGTACAAAAACGAAATGAAATTCGTCCGTTGCTTAAATCTCAATTGGATTTAAGGGCTAAGGTGGCGGCTCGGGCACAATCTGCGCAGCGACGGGCAGAAAAAGTGGCTAATCCTAAACGGAGATCATTGAGGGATATGTTGCTTGTTTTGAGAAAAACAACTTCTCCTGCCACGCCTGAAAAAGCGGTGGCAAGAATTGGCGCGCGTAAGGCTCTCCACAAAGCGATGTTAGATTCCCCTACGCATGAATGATAGAATAGATATAAATCCCCAGTTTCGGCTGGGGATTTTTTCTTCTTGCAAGTTGTTTTTAAATTTGATATAATACCACTAAAGGTACACAGGGGGAGTGCCGATGATTTAGTGAATAAGACCCTAAAATGAAAGGACAGGCCTATGCCAGTTATTACAAGACAAAAAATTACACCCAGAACAAGAACGTTGCGTCCTAAAAGGCCTGAAACGCGTGAGGAAAAACGGATTGCTGCGTTATCTCCTACATTGAATGTGATGGTGAATGCTGTACGCAGGGTAGGGCAAAATATTGTCCATGATTTTCGTGAAGTGGCTAATTTACAAATCAGCGAAAAAGGACCTGGCGACTTTGTGTCCAATGCCGATTTATATTCTGAAAAAAAGTTGATGGAGATCTTGCATGAGGCGCGCCCAGAGTATGGCTTTTTATCGGAAGAATGTGGAGAGGTGCCAGCGGCTGAAGGGTGTGATTATACTTTTGTGATGGATCCCATTGATGGGACTAATAATTTTATTCATGCGTTGCCACTGTTTGCGCTATCCTTGGCTTTGATGAAAGGAAATAGGGTAATTGCTGGCGTGATTTTTAACCCTGTGACAAATGAGTTGTATTATGCCGAAAAAGGTAAAGGTGCTTTTTTGATGACGCCGACTGGAAATGTTCGGTTGCGTGTTTCTGGCAGACGTCAGTTGAAGCATTGCTTGTTGGCCAGTAATGGTTATTCACCTGAACGTAGCGAAAAAGGATTAAAGAAGGTGGCAGGAGAATTTGCTTCGGCGCGCTATTTTGGTTCTGCAGCTTTGTGTATGGCAATGGTGGCCGCTGGGCAAATCGATGCGCAAATTGAGTTTAAATTCCACAAGTGGGATGTTGCAGCGGGCTATCTGCTGATTCAAGAGGCTGGTGGTAAGGTGAGTGACTTTTCAGGAGACACAGATTTGGAGGCCCTGATTCATACACATACTATGTTGGCGGCGAATCCGTATTTACATGGTACATTATTGCCAAAAATGGAAAAAAGTTTGATGAAGTAAAAAAAAGTGCTTGCTTTTTGCTGAAAATTAGTGTATAAATAAAGAACAATTTATTTGATTTAGGAGAAAAAAATGAAAAGCAATATTCATCCGGATTATCATAAAATTACAGTCGTGATGACTGATGGGACGACGTTTGAAACACGCTCCACGATGGGCAAAGAGGGGGATACGGTACGTTTGGACATTGATCCTGCTTCCCATCCTGCTTGGACTGGTGTTTATCGTTTGATTGATACAGGGGGACAATTATCCAAGTTTAATAAGAAGTTTGCTGGTTTTACCAAAAAATCTTCTTAATTTGAGTTTTTGAGTGTGGGACGGTTGACGAATTGTTGGTCGTCCTTGCTTTTTGGGGTGTCGCCAAGTGGTAAGGCAGCGGATTCTGATTCCGCCATTTCGTTGGTTCGAATCCAGCCACCCCAGCCA
>JAZLCF010000054.1:0-7068 GCA_045614105.1 Alphaproteobacteria bacterium
GTTTGCCTTTATTAAAGCCATTCTTTACACAATCTTCTTTGCCACACTTGGGACATCTCATTCTCTTCCTCCTCTCTCTTGGTTAATTATACCCTCTATACCATACTTTCCTTACATTGTCAACCCCTTTTTAGCAATACCAAAAATTAATTACAATAAATTGCAAAACTTTCTGGTGCGTAGATGCCCATAGTTAAGCCACCCATCAAGGAATCGTACCATGTCCAATGAGCCTCTATGGCTTTAATGCCTCTTCCAGGACACATATTGGCCAAATCATAATCTGTTTTTTGCCACATTCCCCATAGGAAAAAATGACTTTTGCCTTCATATGATGGTTCGGCTTGTGCGTTTTGTTGTTGACTCAAATTAAAGCGAATAATGTGATCACTTCCACAAGCGGAGAGTGCTAAAGCAAGACCAATACAAATTAAAAACTTTCTCATGTATAGTTTCCTCCTATGAAAACAATCCCAACAAAAAGAAGTTATCATAAACTGATATGTATGTCAATAGATATAAAATAGGAGTTCTGAATGAATAAACTTTTGAACCGCAACAGCCAGGAACGAGCTTGTCAGCAAAAAACGCTTGACAGATACCAAAAACATGATACAATAGAACTATTAACTGAAAGGAATAAAATGTTATTACCACGATCAAAAACTCAGTCCCGTAGCTTGGAAGAAAGGGAAAATGAAGAATGGGTGATGCCATTCAAACAGCCAAAGGTGTACACCGAAGAAGAAATAAAAGAGATGCGTCGGGAATTAAATAGACTTCAGTTTGACGTCGTTTTGAGGGATGGTGATCCGAAAGTCATTATGGAAGCCAGGAACAGAAGGCAGCAAAGGATTAACGAATTAAGAACTGCATTGAGAGAGGCTGCGCGTAGTAAAAAAGAGAAAGGAGGTTTGGGTTTCTTTGAAAAATTAAAAGAGTTTTGGGCTTTTGTGAAACATCAAAGGAGAGAGGAAAAATTAAATAATCTCAATCAATTATATAAAATCCGAATGAAAACAGATAAGCCGACATCAAAGGAAAAATATCAGAAAGTTATTGATTTGGAAAAGGCGCTTGAAAATGTCAATCGTAATATTAGATGGGGGACGGTACATTATTTGATTGACCCAAGACCTGATTTAAGATTTCGAATTGATGAAGCGCGTTTGGCTGCGGGCTGTGCTTTGGTATATCACAGCGAAAAAGAATGGCCAGAAGTGTTAAGGCAATATGAGGCAAGAAAAAAAAGAATGAAAGAAGCTGAACGATTGACAAAAGAGTGGAACAAAAAATTTGGTTTTCCAGATGGTTTAGCAACACCAGAACAAGACAAAGGTGCTGTTAAAAGAACTAAAACAGTACGAAAGACAGGTGGATTAAGAGAAAGTTTAATAACCAGTTCAAAGGTTCCAAACAAAGGAGGACGCAATGGTCTATAAAGAAAAAGTGAAAGAGAACGCAAAACAAGCGACGAAGTGGACCTTGTCAAAATTGTGGCGAGGGACAGTGGCTAGTGCTCGTTATCTGTGGAGTGGCACGAAAATGGTGGCGGAAGATCTTAATCGCAAAATAGCCAAGAAAAAGCCCAAAAAAAGAAGTTTAAAAGCACGTTTTAAACAAGCAGTTGCCGTGACAGCAGCCGCAGGAGCATTGGTATTCGGTGGGGAAAAGACTGTTCAGCATTATCAGAATAAAGAAGTCAATCAACGCACTGCGGAATTTCTTAATTCTGTGGATTATTTGTTTAAAAAACATGGTTATCCGATTAATCCTAAAAGCGCTGTGTGGAGTATCTCCAATCAAGGTGTTTCCAAGCTGTCTCAACAGGAGTTGAGAGATCGTCAACTCTTTTTAAATTATGTGGAAGGTTATTTAAAAAAGTTTGCATACTTGAGAACTTCTCTGGATTTTGAGAAGTTATCCGAGCCGCTCAGTGTCCAAACTCAAAGAGACCTGATGGAGGATTCTATTGGATCTGATTTGGTAGAAAAAGGCAGACTAGCACAACAAGATCCCAGTCAATTAAAAGATTATCAAATTTGTTCAAGAGCATGTGATATAGCCATTGCAATTGTAGCAAAAGCACAGAAACAAAAATCTGAATATGCTTGTTTTGATTGTGTTAAGACAGAATTGGACAAACTGAAACTTTTGAAAGAAGCTACGGCGGGATATCGGGCTTCTTCAAAAGATTTGACCGCTGTCGATCTTTTGAAACAGAAAGACAGATAATTCCAAATGATGGTATAAAATCAACAAATTTTCTGTCTGTGATTTTTTTAGAAAATACTTGACAAATAGTTAAAAAAGTATTAAAATGCTCACGGAACAGCAGAAAGGCTTGTTGTGTAATACTCCTCAACCTTGCAAACAAGTTTGGATTTCCCCCCTTCTTTTTGTTGTTCCTCTTTTTTTATTATTACACTCTTTGGTAAGAGTGTTTTTTTGTTGACACAGATTTTTTGTTGTGTTAGTCTGAACTTAGATTATTGAAAGGAAAAACAATGAAAAATCAATCTGAAACTGGACGCACACTTTTGGAAATCATCGGTGTTTTATGTGTTGTTGGCTTGTTGACAATGGGCACGATTAAATGGTTTGCGATGGCCACTGCGCAAATGGCGGCGAATGATTTGGTCACAGAAGTGCGTAAACGTGCTATAGCCGTTGATAAAGCTAAAAGTGGATCTTCCAATCGTTTTACATCTCACCCCATGACAAAGGGCATGTTTGATACTGGATTGGGCTATGGTGAAAAGAAAAATGTTTCAAATGTGACAGTGGCGGGCTATGCTGTGGGGGACAACAGTACTTCCGGTTTTCAGATAGAGGTAAAACAGTCCTCAAATTTTTGGGTTGCTCTGGTGCCTGTTGGAAAACATGACGGGCTGGGTAAACCCATTGCAAAGGCTGTGTGTGAGACATTGTTGGGACGCATTGTTGAGGAAGATCCTAGCTTGGGAAAACCTGCAATTGGTGATGTTGTGAGCATCACTGCGGATGTTGGTGAGGTCAATTGTGAAGCGCCACCAGAGGTCATAAAAATAGGTATCAAAATTGGGCGCGTGAGAGGTGACGCAGACTAAGAAAAATAGGAATTCGAATTTAATAAATAAAAATACTTGTAATTTATTTTTCTTTGGTGTATGAATACAAATATTAACAGAAAGGGTTAGCATGAATTTGAAAAGGTTAAAGAAATTTTTAAACATTTTTTCGTCTGATTTGGCCATTGATTTAGGAACGGCTAATACATTGGTCTATGTGCGGGGTAGAGGTGTTGTGCTGAATGAGCCATCTGTGGTGGCGATTGCTGAAAATCGTGGTAAAAAACAAGTGATTGCTGTCGGAAATGAGGCCAAGCAGATGCTGGGTAAGACGCCTGGGCAGATTCAAGCTATTCGCCCCTTGCGTGATGGTGTGATTGCGGACTTTGATGTGGCAGAGGAGATGATTCGTCGCTTTATTCAAAAAGCCTTGGATAAACACTCCGTGACACGTCCGATGATTGTCATTTGTGTGCCATCTGGCTCAACTGCGGTGGAACGTCGTGCCATTCAAGAAGCGGCTGAAAACAGTCATGCTCGTAAAGTGTTCTTGATTGAGGAGCCTATGGCGGCCGCTTTGGGGGCAGGTTTGCCTGTGAATGAGCCGTCGGGCAGTATGGTTGTGGATATCGGTGGAGGTACAACCGAAGTGGCTGTGATGAGTTTGGGTGGTATTGCTTATGCTGAATCTGTGCGTGTTGGTGGTGATAAAATGGATGAGGCCATTATCAACTATATTCGTCGGAATCACAATTTAATGATTGGTGAATCATCGGCTGAGCGTGTGAAAAAATTGATTGGTGCCGCCTCTATGCCGGGCAAGGGCGATGGCGAGAAAATTCCCGTTAAAGGGCGTGATTTAATGAATGGTATTCCAAAAGAGGTCATTATCACGGAGCGTCAAATTTCAGAGGCTTTGTCTGGCCCAGTAGGACAGATTGTGGATGCTGTGAAAGTGGCGTTGGAACATACGGATCCAGAGTTGGCAGCTGATATTGTAGATAAAGGAATTATGTTGACAGGAGGAGGCGCTTTATTGCGTCGCTTGGATGACGTCTTGCGGGCGGCGACAGATTTGCCTGTTTCGGTGGCTGAAAATGCCTTGCAATGTGTGGTGCTGGGTACTGGAAAAGCGTTAGAAGAAGTTGGCAAGTTTGAAAACATCTTGACCAGTATGTACTAATCTAATCTTTTGGGGGGGCTTGATGGAAAATAAGCAATTTAGGCTTAAAAGAATACGCTCCCAAATTCGGCGGCTTATGCCTATTGTGTTTTTGGCGGCGGCTATTTGTTTGATGGTTCTTTGGCAGACAAAGAATGCTGTTGTTGTTTCAGCAAGGGGCTATGTTATGGATAAGATGGCACCTGTTGTGGATGTTTTGGCTGTTCCGGCTCGGTGGTTAAAGAAAACCAAAGAAATGTTGTCAAATATGGTATTTATTTATCAAAGAAATGAGGCTCTAGAACAGGAAAATAATGCTTTGCGCGCGTGGCGTGCATTGGCCTTGCAGTTGCAAGCAGAACAAGATGAAATAAAGAAATTGGTGGGGTATGTACCTTATAATAAGTCTGTTTCCATGGTGGCGCGGCTTGTTATGGATACAGGAGATAAATTTTCGCGTTCCTATGTGGCATTGGCGGGGCAAAAAGCAGGTTTAAAAGAGGGTGCTGTTGCTCTGACTGATAAAGGTTTGTTTGCAAGAGTGATTGACGTGGGGGATTATGGCGCGCGCTTGATGTTGTTGACGGATTATTCTTCCCGAGTTCCTGTGATTGTAGGCAAAAAACGTATTTCGGCTATTTTAGCTGGAGATAACTCCAATCGTCCTAAGATTATTTTTGTTAAAAAAGAAGGTGTTATTCAAGAAGGAGATGTTGTTTTAACTTCTGGGGATATAGGGGTTTATCCTGCAGGATTGAATATTGGTGTCGTCCATCACGTTGAAAATGATGAAATAGATGTTAATTTATTTGAAGATGGAGAGGGGTTGGAATTTGTGCGTTTGGTGGATTTTGGTTTAACAGACGTTTTGTTAAAAACAGACTGTACGGAGCCATAAAATGTACACATTAAGTTTTCGGTTTTTAATGAAACGTCTTTGTCCGTTTTTTCTTTGTTTGTTTTTAATTTTGTGTTCATCTGTCCCTTTTCATTTTTTGCCGTATTATTCTTATTCCATTTCATGGAGTTTCATCCCAATTTTTTATTTTGCTGTTTATAATCCAAAATATTTGAGTGCTTGGGCTGTTTTTTTGTTGGGATTGGGTTCCGAATTGTTGACGCAAAGTCCTATGGGTATGAGCGTTTTTTGTTATGTATTGATGTATTTTATGGCTAATTTTTTTCGTAAGTATTTACGTGATATGACATTTGGAATCTTATGGCTTGTGTTTGCAAGTTTTGTGTTGATCGTTTTATTGGTTGAATGTCTTTTAATCACACTATTAGTCCCTTCTGATGTTTCATTGAGCCCAGTATTGGTTGAATTTTGGATTTTGACACTGATTTATCCTTTTTTAATGCATTTTTGTGCCTTTTTAGATAAGAAAATTCGGGAGTCAGCATGAGTGTCTGGAAATATGAAAAAACACATGTGATTATTATACGCACGCTGTTGCTGTCTGTGTTTTTTTTGCTGATTAGTGTTATTTTAATTGGGCGCTTATTTTATCTACAAATTATACAGGGGGCCCGTTTTTTTGCAATGGCTGAAAAGAATAGAACCGCTGTGACTTTGGTTATGCCTGAACGGGGTAAAATTTATGATAGAAACGGTGTTGTTTTGGCAACAAACCATAAGACTTTTCAAGCGGTCTTAATTAAAGAGCAAACAAAGGATTATAAAAAAACAATTGAAAACTTCAAAAAAATTATCCCATTGTCTGAAGACGAAGAAAGCCATATTTTAAAAGAGGCGCGTTATAAGCGCTCTTTTATGCCTATTCAAGTGAAGGATAATTTAAGCAGAGAGCAGATGATTTTATTGCAGTTGAATGCCCCTGTGTTACCAGGTATTCAAGTGGAAGAAACAATGGTGCGAAGCTATCCGGAGGGGCTTTTGAATGCCCATTTAGTTGGTTATGTTTCTTTGCTGAACGAAAGGGATACTGAGGTTGAAAGTGCATGGTTTGATATGGCGGGCTATCGTATCGGTCGGACTGGCTTAGAGCAAAGTTTAGAAAAGCAGCTTCGAGGTCAACCTGGGTTTAAAAAGACTGAGGTCAATGCAACAGGCCGAACCGTTAGTATGATGGAGGAGCAAAAGGCCGTTGCTGGACAAAATATCTTTTTAACTATTGACAACCGTTTGCAAAAAGTGGCGCTAGCAGCAATGAAAAATGAATCAGGTACAGTTATCTTAGTTGATGTTCAGACAGGAGAAATTTTAAGTTTTGTTTCTACGCCTTCCTTTGATCCAAATATCTTTTTAGCGCCAATCAGTCAAAAGGTATGGACTTCCTTAATGGATAATCAAAAAAAACCTTTGCAAAATAAAGGATTGTTTGGGGTGTATTCACCAGGGTCTATTTTTAAATTAGTGGTGGCTTTGGCTGGTTTAGAAAGTGGTGTTATTACCCCGAATAAACGAGTTTATTGCTCTGGTATCACGCACTTGGGAAATCAAAAGTTTCATTGTTGGAAAAAGGAAGGACATGGCGCGTTGACATTACAAGAGGCTTTGCGGCATTCCTGCGATGTTTATTTTTATGAGATGGCTCAGAAAATAGGGGCTGAAAAAATTATTGAGACCGCCCAAAAATTAGGATTTGGTTCCGTTGTATTGACGGAGTTGGGAGGAGGAAAAACGGGTTTATTGCCAACACCAGCTTGGAAAGAGCAAAGACATAAAGATCAGTGGCGTATGGGAGATACATTAAATTTAAGTATTGGGCAAGGCTTTTTGTCTGTGACTCCATTACAAATGGTCAGAGCGGTGGCGGCCATCGCAAATGGTGGCTATTTACCTTCGTTGCATTTTGTGCAAAAAACTGCGGCTCCTGCTCAAAATAAACTCCC
>JAZLCF010000055.1:0-4992 GCA_045614105.1 Alphaproteobacteria bacterium
CTTAAAGAAAAGACAACGTCTTCCACCACAGGGAAGTATTTGACGGCTGTGGCATCAATGCGGAAGAATTTTGTATCTCCACCTAAGCCTGCCAAATCGGTGCTGAATGATGTATAATAGCCGGTGGTCGGATTCAAGCGACTATCCCGCTTATCATAAATCAAATCTTGTCCAATCATGGAGACAACCGTTTTACCTTTTTGATCTCTAATGGACAAGGCCGCATCGCTGTCTACATCATAAATATCATCTTGACGCAACGTATAACGAGCCACTTGTCGCAGGGCATCCGTATAATGCCAACCAAAACGGACTGTCCCACCGATGGTCTTATAACTGTAAGAGGACGAATCACTGTTATCTCTGGTATTCCGGAACAAATCAATACCAGCCGACAAATTATAGCCTAAAAAGTACGGATCTGTAAGTCCAATATTGTATTGGGTTTCTTTTTGACTGAGCATCACATCAAAGCTGGCAATACGCCCTGTTCCCAAGATATTGCGCTCTTGAATGCCCGTTTCAAACATCATGCCATCATAGGAAGACCACCCCACACCAATGTTAAAGGCTCCGGTGGATTTTTCCGCCACAGACATTTCAACATCCGTTAAAGATGGATTCATCGGCACAGGCACTGTATTCATTTCCACAGTGGAAAAATAATCCAAGTCGGAAACATTTTGCTTGGAACGCCTGAGCAAACTGGCATTATAAGCATCTCCTTCCTTTATACGAAACTCACGACGAATCACTTTGTCTTGCGTCCGTGTGTTGCCTTTAATATTGATACGGCGAATAAAAATTTTCTCACCTTCCGTCACACGATACACAATGGTTGCGGTATGATTCTCACGATTTGGCACAATATCCGGCTCCACATTGACAAACGCATAACCGTCGTTTAACAATTTTTCCGTCAGCTCATCAACGGTTTTTTCAACCTTTGTAATATCCAGTTTTTCGCCTGTTTCTTGTTCCAGATATTTTTCCAATTTCAAATCGTCTTTATAATCTGGCAAGCTAACTTGTAAATCTTGACCTTTCACAACATAAGGCTCTCCCTCTTCCATTTTAATTGTCAAGATAAAGCCTTCTTTATCTGGCGTCAACTCAGCCAGCGTATCTGTAATCTTAAAGTCCAAATAACCATGCTCTAAATAAAAGCGACGCAACAATTCTTGGTCATACTTAAACCTGTCAGCATCATAGGTGTCTGTGCTGGACAAGAAGCGATACCAAGCCTTTTCTTGTGTCATCATCTTATCCTCTAAAGTACTTTCAGAAAAAGCCTGATTTCCCTCAAACACAATATCTCGCACAAAAGCCTTACCACCTTCATTGATTTCAAAAATGACATCTACACGATTTTGATCTTTCTGGATGATCTTTGGCTCAATCGTCGCCGCAAATCTGCCATTACGCCGATACACCGCCAACAAACGATCCGCATCCTTTTGCACTTTTGTTTTTGTGTAGACAGAACGTGGTTTTAATTGAACCTCCGTTTTCAAAACGTCATCATCCAATGCCTTATTGCCTTCAAAAAAGATTTCATAAACGATTGGATTTTCCTGCACTTGAACAGAAACAACCCCTTTGTTCATTTGAACATCCACATTGGAAAACAACCCAGTTGCAAACAATGTTTTTGTGGCCGCATCTAAATCGGAATCTGATACATTTTGCCCAATCTTCATCCCTGTGTAATTAGCCACCGTCGCATTTTCAATCCTGCGCGTCCCTTGAATGCGCATTTCCTTTAAAACCTCTGCTTGAGCACTGAATGCCAACAAACTAATGGCTGCTAAAAGTGTATATTTCATTTACGATCCTATCACCCGTTGAATAATTCTGGGAATGTCTAAAAATATTGTGTAGGCAAATACCACCATTAAAATGCTGAAGCCTGCCCACATTAAAGCTATCTGCATTTTTTCCGTTAAAGGTTTGCGCCGAATGGCTTCTATGGCATATAAGAACAAATGTCCCCCATCCAACAACGGAATAGGCAACAAATTCATAAGTCCAATCGCCACCGAAATTTGGGCCACAAAAGCAATCAGAGAAATCAATCCACCCAGCAAAGCATCACCTGAAGCCTCAGCAATACCCAAAGGACCACGCATATCTTTGGGGAGCCTTTGTCCTGTTAAAACTTGCCCCAGATAAATCAACGTATCGCGTGTGGCTTCATAAATTGTTGTAAACGACTTTTGACACGCCGAAGCAAACGACAAATTTTCATTGATAACAATCGTTTCCCCTGCTGCTGTAATCCCAATCAACGGACGATCTGTTGCTGCGTCCACTTTTGGAGTCAATTTCATAGATAAAACCTCATCGCCTCGCTTAACCTGCAAATGCAACTCTTTACCATAATCCGTCAACAAGACTTTACGTTGAATATCCGCAAAAGATTCTATCGTCATCTCGTTGATGCTGATAATTTCGTCTTGAGGCTTCAATCCAGCAACCTCAGCTGCTGAATCGGGCATCACAGAACCTATCACAGGCTTTATAACAACCTCGCCAACACCCCAAAATAATCCCACAAATAACACAAAGGCAAAGATATAGTTCATCGCAGGTCCTGCAAAGATAATAGCGGCTCTTTGCGCCAATGTCTTGCAGGCAAAAGTTTTGTCTTTGTCTTCTTCTGGCACATCCTTATCTGAAGATTTAGCACTGGCCGCATCTTCATCGCCTAACATTTTCACATACCCACCCAAGGGAACCAGGCGAATTTGCCAGGCCGTTCCATACCGATCTGTTTTGGAAAACAACTTTTTTCCAAACCCCAAAGAAAATTCTGTCACCTTCACACCACACAGGCGTGCCACGACAAAATGTCCACCTTCGTGGACAATGACCACCAACGACAAAACCAACACAAAAGCCAATAAATACAACAACGTTATTGTCATGGCGTCCACCAACTCTCTCCCATCGTAATGACAGCAATAACCACAGCACACGCGGCAAAAATCAACCCATCAAAACGATCAAACAACCCGCCTTGTCCTGGAATAATATTACTGGAATCTTTCAACTCTAAACGCCGTTTAATATACGATTCAAACAAATCCCCCACTTGAGAAATGATGGCAACTCCTCCTGATAAAATAACCAGCATTTTTGTGTTAAAAACAAAATCACCCAACATATAGCCATGTGCCTTTAAATAGAGAGCAAAAATATACGCCACAGCCATAGCCGAACCAATGGCACCAATGAAACCTGCCCATGTTTTTTTAGGGCTAATACGTGGCACCAATTTAGGTCCACCGATGGACTTACCAAATACATATCCTCCCACATCTGTCGCCCAAACAACGAAAAATAACCACAGCACAATCTCACGACTCACATGACCATTCGTGTGATATAGATAACTGAGCGCCGTTAAAGGCAAACCAATATAAATGGCGCCAAATGAAAACAAGAACGCCCCTTTTGTCTTATAAAACAAAATAGTTGTTGTCACCAAAATCAACCATAAGGAAAAAGTCGGACGATCTTCCGTAATAAAAACAATCAGGGCCGCCATCACAGTCAACAAAATACTGGAAACAGTCACTTTTTTATGAAACATACAATCCCATTCCCAAGCCAAACCTGCCCCTAAACAAACCAAAAAAATATTAAACAAGGGAATAGAATAATCTTCATAAAAAGAACGTCCATACCAAATACTTCCCAACATAATGGGAACCAACACCAAAGAAGACATAATTCTTAAAAACAAATTGGAATGCATTTTTTGCCTTTCTGTTATCACATTGAATAAAGCAGATTTTATTTTCTATGTCAAGAGGTTTAGGCAAAAAATAACAAAAAAACCGCCCATTTTGGGGCGGTCTAGAACTCTTTGATTCTTTATTTCTTAAAAAGCGCTTTAACAGCCGCCGCCAATCTAGAAATTTGGCGAGATGCTGTCCGTTTTTTAATTGTTCTTTTGCTTGATGCACGAGCCAAAGAACTTTCAGCCTTTTTAAAGGCTTGTTGAGCCGCTTCTTTATCACCCGCGGCAATTGCCGAGCGTGTTTGCTTCACCGCCGTCCGAACAGAACTTAAACGATTTTTATTGACCTGCTCTCTTCTTTTGTTGCGACGAACACGTGTTTTTGATGAACGTAAATTTGCCATTTTTTAAAAAATCCTCAAATTAAATAATTATTCAAACGGAATTTATTATACAGTATCCAAAAACAAAAGTCAACACCTTTTTATCGATTAGGCAGTGTGTATTGAATTTTAATCAGCGTCTTTTGTTTTTGCCGACTAATTTGCAAGGTCAGCTCATCTTGATCGCGACGATAAACTGTCTCCGATTGTTTTTGCCACCCCAGCTCCGTCAGGGCTGTTTGATAAAAATCCCTCACTTCCGCCACGGATTTTGCAGTCACAGCACTCAACCCTACAATTTGGCCGGCTGGTACATCAAAAGAAAATGTATCGCTCTCAAGGATCTCAGCATCCTCCATTGTAGGGATATCAATGTCCGTGTTCGCAATATAATGTGCTTTTACACATACTGCTAACAAAAGGCACAGAGCAAGGAACAACTTTTGCATTTAAAAGTGATCCTTGTCCGTAAAGATATTAGACATATTCGTTGGCATTGGGGCCTGCATAGAATTTGTTTTAGAGAGTGTTTGCGCGTCTTTTGGCACAGCCAACTCATCCAACTCTTTTTGTAATTCCGTTTGCTGCGCGCGCATATTTTCCTGAATTTTCGTTAAAGCTTGTTTGATGGCGGGCGTCGTTGCTTCCAAATCTTGCGTTGTCAGCACCTGCTCTAAATTCAAAACAAACAACTCGGCATCTTTATTGCCGTTTAAGGCCGCAATAAAAGCCCACTTATAGGCACTTAAATCATCTTGAGGCAAAAGTCCCCCTTTATTGTATAACTTTGCCAATTGAAATTGCGCATCTGCATTCCCTTGCAAAGCGGCATACAAGAAACAATAGGGCGCCTGACGTTTCATT
>JAZLCF010000056.1:0-3313 GCA_045614105.1 Alphaproteobacteria bacterium
AACACGGCCGGATTGATCCATTTTAAAAAATGGGCCACACAAAATTTCTTATTACTGATATAGATTGCATCCCTTTAGCCAAACAATTTTGTCATTTCCTCGTCCAGAGCTTTTTCAATCAAAGAAGGCAACTGCTCTTTCAGCCAATCTTTCAAAATCGGTTGCAATTCGGCTTTAACTAATTGCTGATAATCTTCCGGCGTTTTCTTTTGTTTTTGTTCCGCCAATTTACGCAACGCTAATTTCATCTTATCTTGAATCGTCATTGCTTCTTTTTCAGGCACACGCATGGCTGGCGTTAGCACAAAAATTTCCTCTAAATCCGCATCCAATGGCTCTTTTTGCTCCACCTCATCCGACAACATATGCCTGATAGATGACAATACTTCATTCATTGGAATTTCTTCTGGTTCACCCGCCATTAATCCTCCTTAAATATCATATCCTATCCATTTATTTTTCACATCATCATAATAGGCCTTAGCGTCATACGGCTCAACCGACAACCCTAAATCCGTTGGATTCAACCGACCAATCGCCGCCAACAACGCATATCCAGACACAATTGCATCGCGATGCGTGCGCACCAAAGACACCTGATTATTTAGGTGTTCTTGTTCGGCATCTAAAACATCAAGCACGGTACGAGAACCAACCTTAGCTTCACGAATCACGCCATCCAGCGCCATCTTGGACGCCTTGATTTGGGATTCAATAGAAGAAAGTTGCGCCCGACTAGCCGTATAATACTCCCAAGCGCTAATCACACCCGCACGCACATCCTGAACCGTTTTATCCCATAAAATTTTGGCTTTATTTTCATTTTGGCGTGCTTGACGAATCGCCGCATAATCAGCTCCCGCCGAGTAAAATGGCACAGTTAAATTTGCTTTCACTTGCCAATAATCAGCCTGATCTATATTCAGCTGCTCATGTTGACGCCCAGCCCCTGCGGTCATATCAACCTGAGGCAGCAACTCACCTTTTTTTGAACTCACCGCATACGAAGCTGCATCCTTTGTATACTTGGCCGCTTTAATAGATGGATTATGCTCCATTGCATACTCAATCGCTTCATCTAAAGTCGTTGGCAAAGTATATTTAAAATCAGCAACATCATCTAAATCTTCAGGAGCCAAACCAACCACGCTAAAAAAATTCGCTTGTGATACTTTTAAATTCCCAGCCGCTGCAATACGCGCCGCCGTTGCTCCTTCGGATCTGGCCTCAGATTGAGCCACATCTGTTTTGGTTAAATCGCCCACTTTATAGCGTTTACGATAGGACTTTAAGTGCTCTTGCAAAACTTTTTCATTGTTTTCACGCAAGCCCAAAACCGCTGTATCACGCACCACATCCATATAGGCTGCCACAGCATCCAGCAGTACATTTTGCTCTGTTCTAGCCAAACTCTGACGCCCTGCACGCACTTGACTGCGTGCAGAATTGACGGCCTGCACTGTAGAAAATCCCGAAAAAAGTGGCTGTTTCACTTGCACAGCAACCTCGTTTGGATTCGTGTACATTTCCGATTTAGTGGGGGTGTAATCATATTCATTTTTGTTATAGCTGCGCCCAATGGAACCCATGCCGGCAATATGGGGTCGAAAACCCGACTTTGCAATCGCTACACCTTCATCTGTGGCACGTTGGCCAGCTCGCTCCGCATTGATACTCCAGCTGTTTTCATAAGTATAATCCAACACCTCGTCCAAGGTCTTTGCCTGCACAGCAAAAACACCGCACGCGATGGATAAAAGTAAGATTTTTTTGAACATTTAATCCCCTCTATTTTAATGTATATATTTCATCTTATCTTTTTTTTCCATCGCATGCAAGAGTTTTTTTAAAGGGTAAAAAACTCCCCGGTAAATCGGGGAGGATTTTTACAAGACCTCTAACTGTCAGTTATTCGCTGGGCGCCGTGGTGGTACACGTGCCATCCGTTTCTGACGTGCGATAGTACGGACTCCCATTCGCCAGATAACATGTGCCATCTAAATAACATCGATTCTTAACGCCCTCGCTATTTTTACATTCTGTACAGGATTTTGCATCGACACCAGAAGTACTAGTAGTCATATTGCAACCATACAAACGTGGGTCATTATTTCGATAATACATTGTACCTAAACAATGATGTCTATATGTTGCAACTGTTCCCCAGGTATCAGAATCATCGCAAGTGACACAGCCATTTGCCCACGTTGACAAAAAGGTTCCTGGCTCGCAATAGTAGCAACGCCCATTATAAGAGCTGCTATTTGGCGTTGATGTACAAGAACAGGTACCATCATTATTACGTTGATACGCGTTATCTGGAAATCGACAACTATTGCTTCCCTCATTGAAACAACGATTGGTACAGGCTACACAGGAATTTTGCTCGTCGTACCAATCCGCTTGATGCGGATCCAAACACCCAAATAAGCGACCGCTTGTATCAAAAAACATCTTTCCTAAACAAGCATATTGATAATCTGAGGTACTGGCCCAATTATCTGTTTCATCACATTTCTCACAGCGTCCACTTCCACGTGTATACCAAAAGTAGCCTTTGTCACACTTTAGACATTTCCCCCTCACGCAATACCCACCATTTTCGTTGCCTTCACAATCGGCATTATTATCATCAAAACCCTTCACAATACTGCATTTACCACATTGTATTTCGCTGGCGGGAGGACAATCCACAGTTTCTGGTTGGCATCCGGTACAATCGGTGAGATCATTTAAGAACATGAATTTCATTGTGGTATCTGAACAATCTTCGGGAATTATTTTTGCTATTTTCCAATCCATACCAATGATTTGTTGACACACCTCTTGCGGGACTCCATCCACAGTTAAAGTAAAGGACTCCGCATTGTGCTCCAAAGTGTCTGGATTTGGAATCGGATATTCGCCATCATTTTCATCAAATTCATGTAAGGATAGGTTTTGCCCAAAGTTCGCTTGTCCTGCGACAACAACAGCTCGTCGCATCAATCGATCCACTGTCTGGTTGGCATAGTGTTTATTGAGGGCAATTCTGAATCCCGCAATGCCGATGATGGTCAACAATCCCATAATGGCCAACACCCCCAGCATTTCCACCATTGAGCGTCCTTGTTCATTTTGATTTAATTTTTCTTTTCTCATTTTTGTCTCCTTTTTTAAACATAATTCAACCCACCGTTTAAACACGGTGGGCTTATTGCGCCATGGCGCAAAAATTTCTTAGCAACGATTACATGTGTGTGTGTGTGTGTGTGTGTGTACAAAATAAGGGCTATCTCGGTATTCGCCCCCTTTAAATTTACTAAATTTTCCA
>JAZLCF010000057.1:0-7480 GCA_045614105.1 Alphaproteobacteria bacterium
ATTTGTCTTCCTAAGACCGCTTGGCCTCCGACTTCTCTGAGTTGTTGGCTCGGCAAACCGGGCTCAGCAAAAAAGAAATTTATCAAATAATTCTGGAATATGAAAAAAAGTAATTATTATCGGGGACATTTTGCGGAAAAAATCGCTCTATGTTGGTTATTGTTAAAGGGCTATATCCCTTTGCATTTAAACTATGTGACGGGGCGTGGCACAGGGGCTGGAGAAATTGATCTAATTGTCAAAAGAGGTCATACTCTTGTTTTTGTAGAGGTTAAAAAACGCCAAAATTTAACTACTGCAGCAGAAGCCATTACTCGCAAAAATCAGCAACGCATTGCTCGAGCGGCGGAAGCTTTCTTGCGCCAAAACCCGTCATATCAAAATCACGCCATTCGCTTTGATGCTGTCTTATTTTGCCGCGGGATCATTCCCCATCACCTCAAAGATGCTTGGCATTTATAACGGAGGTGGTATAACCTCAATTTTGGATAACCGATTGTGAATCTTTTCGCGAATGACAAAAGTCCAATCATTGATTTCAAATGTCTGTCCTTTTCCTGGAATACGCTCTAAATAGTACATCACATAGCCCGCCAAAGTGGCTGCGTTTTCATCTGATAAATCCCAATGAAAATGCCGATTGATATCCCGAATCGTGGTGGCTCCGTCCAACAAATAACCGCCACGACGCGTGCGTTCCCATTGAAAAATGGATTCTTCTAATTTATCCGTTTCATCGGAAATATCCCCCACAATTTCCTCCAATAAATCTTCCAGCGTTAAAATACCTTCCCAGCCACCATATTCATCCACAATAATGGCAAAATGCTCACGTCTTTTTTTAAAGGCGACCAGCTGATCCAACAAAGAAGTTGTATTCAATACAAACCACGGCTTTGTACAATAATCTTGCCAATTCACAGATGCCGATCGTTTATAAAAGAGGGGCATCATTTTCATCACAGACTTTGTATGCAAAATACCCACGATATTATCCCGCCGTCCTTGATAAACTGGAATTCGTGTATAGGGTGCTTGCATCACAAAACGAATCACTTCTTCCACTGGTGTTTTGATATTCAATGACACAACTTTTGAACGATGCATTTTAATATCTCCAACGGTCACTTCATCTAAATCCAACACACTATTTAACATTCCCTTTTCATGGCTTAAAACGCCGGATTCTTGCATCGCAATCGCACCGCGAATTTCTGCTTTTAATTGTTCGTCTGGATCCTCGGCAGATGTTGCTTTGGGCAATAAAATCATCGCTTTCTTACTCAGCCAATTGAGGCCTGCCACAACGGGGCGCAAGAACCAAACCAAGCCTGCCAATACCGGCGTTGCATTCAGCGCCATCGGCAACGTATTATTCATAGCGTATGTTTTGGGCAAAATCTCAGCAAAGATCAACACAACAACACTGACCACAAAAGTTGAAATCAAAACCCCATATTGCGCTCCAAACATTTCAACCATCAATCCAGTAGAAATCGCGGTAAAAGCAATATTAACCACATTATTTCCAAATAATAGAGTACTTAAAATTTGTGCCGAGTTTTGTTTCAGTTCCAACAATTTTTCAGCCCACTGATTGCCACGCTTTGCTTGTTCATGCAACAAAGGACGCGACACAGCCGTCACCGCTGTTTCTGTGCCAGAAAAATAAAAAGATGCAATCAATAATAAGATTAAAACAAGCCACGCCATTTATCTGTTCCCTTTTACCTGTTTAATATAGGGAGAAATAATCCCATTTTCAGCCAATTTATTCATCAAACGTATCACCGTTTTAGAGGGATGCTCATCAAAGGACTCAATGGTCAAATCTGCCTCGGCATAAAGGGGATAACATTCTTTGACAAGCCGCTCAATCACTTGCTGATTATCGGCGGAAGGCACCAAGGGGCGATGCGTGCGCCCCTCTGTCCGGCCAGAAATGACCTCTGCGCCTGCTTTAATCCAAATAGAAACAGCCTTTTTTTTAGCGACAGAACGAGTTTTTTCTGATAAAAAAGCCCCACCACCAGATGACAAGACACAGGGCGATCCATTGAGCAAACGCTCCATCACTTTTTCTTCGCCCAAGCGAAACTCTGACTCTCCATAACGCGCAAATAAATCAGAAATAGAAAAACCCGTCATTCGCTCTATTTCTTTATCAGAATCCACAAAAGGTAAGTCCAGCCGATGGGCTAATATACGACCTAAACTGGTCTTACCAACGCCCATCATTCCGACCAGCAACAAGATTTTTGGTTGTAATAATTTTTGACTCATGCTACATTATATATCACACATTTGATTTTTTGTCCAGACGTCAAGGAGGAGAAATGAAATATCACGAAAAAAGAAAACATTTAATTACTAAGCTATTATTGGGCATTATCATCCTTTTGGGATTATTCTTTGCACTGTGTGATTGTGCACCAACACCACAACCTCAAGAAAAAGTCATCGTCTTTGAACGGAACTAAACTTTAATGTGTTCTGAAATTGATGCCTTTTTGGAAATGCAAATAGCAGAGCATGGAGCCTCAGCGAACACTGTGGCGGCATATCGCCGTGATTTAGAAGGCCTTCATTCCTTCTTAAAAAATAAGAAGTTGTCGTTGATTCAGGCCTCCGCTCAAGATTTACATGATTACATTATTTTTTTAAAAAGCAAGCACTATGCGTTAAAAACACAAAGTCGTCATTTATCTGCTTTGCGTGAATTTTATCGATTTTTATATTCTGAAAATATTATCCATGAAAATCCGACGGATTATTTAGATGCTCCCAAAACACAAAAATCTTTGCCCAAATATTTAAGTGAGGAGGATATTTTTTCTTTAATTTACAATGCTGGACAATATGATTTAAGATTGCAAACATTGCTGGAGGTTTTATATGCCTCTGGAATGCGTGTCAGCGAATTGGTAGGTCTGCCCGTCACAGCCGTCACACGCGAAAGAAAACATCTGTACATTATGGGCAAAGGCAACAAAGAACGCATGGTGCCATTAAACGAAAAAGCCTGTGAAGCACTAGATAAATGGGCTGTCATGCGGGAAAATCTTTATCCTAGAGCCGACAAAAACAAATGGCTGTTCCCCGCCAAATCAAAATCTGGGCATTTAACACGTGGGGCTTTTTTTAAGGAATTAAAAAAATTAGCCCTATCAGTCGGGCTGGATCCACACAAAGTTTCACCACACGTTTTTCGCCATTCTTTCGCGTCACACCTGATTGCACATGATGCGGATTTGCGCTCTGTCCAAAAGCTGTTAGGGCACTCGGATATCGCTACAACTGAAATTTACACACATGTTTTACCCAATCGCTTAAAAAAGGTCATTGAAAAATCTCATCCTTTAGCGTATAATAATCGCAAGGATTTTTAAATGAAAATTGTAGACAAGTATATTTTAAAACAAACGCTCGTCGGTTTTTTGACAATTCTAGTCAGTCTAACCATTCTGATTTGGTTGACACAATCGTTACGTATGATTGATATGATTGTGACAAAAGGTGTTTCGGTAGGCGTTTTTTTGAAAATGACTTTGTTGATTTTACCCAACTTCTTACAAATTTTATCACCGCTGACTTTATTCGGTGTTGTTTTGTTTGTTTTTATCCGAATGCAAGCAGACAAAGAATTGATTGTATTAAAAGCGGTTGGGATGAATGTACAACAACTGTTGCGCCCCTTATTGATTTTTGGATTGATGCTTGTTGTTTTTGGCTACACCCTCACATTATGGTTGATTCCCAAGTCCTATGCAGAGTTGCGTCAAATGCGGTGGAAAATTCAAAATGATTTATCGCATCTTTTATTACAAGAAGGGCAATTTAATTCCTTTAAAAATGGCACCACTCTTTATATCAAAGAGCGTGGCAACGCAGGCAAAGTCAAAGGCATCCTAGCCTATGAAATCAAAGAAGATAAGCGCTCTGTCCTTATCGCCGAAGAAGGCACGATGCTTCAAACACCAGATGGGATTAGTTTAACATTCAACCAAGGTACCCGTCAGGAATTTCGCCCTCAAACAAAAGAATTTTCTATATTAAAATTTGATAAATACACAATGCTTTTTTCGGACAATACGGGAAAAACAAGTCGCAAATTAGATCCTCGCGAAATGTCTTTATCTCAATTATTGGAAACAAAATCAACCGATGTATCAAATCAGCCCACTTATCGTAAGTACAAGGTAGAAGCTTTGAAACGGCTCACACAACCCTTATACACGTTGGTCTTCTTATGGCTCGCAGCTTTTGGAACGCTCAGCGGTTTTTATAACCGACGAGGACAATCCAAGCAAATAAATATTGTTATTGTGACTGCCCTTTTAATCCAATCTCTGGCGTTGGCCTTTGAGAATATGGCCGCTCGCAATTTATGGGCCCTCATTCTTATGGGCGCTAACTTGTTCATTCCTTTAATCATCTTATACGCCGTTTTATTTAAGGAACGGAAAATTGGATGGATTCATTTGGTGTGGATATGCAGCTTGTTGGGACTATCCACTTCCTCCTTGGCGATGCCCAAAGTAGATGTAGGAAAGATTAACCAAAATGCACCGATTGATTTTGAAGCTGACAATATGAATTATAACATTAAAACAAATATCTTGACCGCTTCAGGTAATGTTATTTTGAAACAAAATCAAATTCGTATGAAAACAGACAAGATTTTATACAACAAAACAACGGATACAGTTTCGGTTCCTAACCCCGTCCATATTACTTTTCCAGATGGCACCGAATCCGTTGTGCATCAGATGGAACTTTATCCACAGAAATCCGAGGCAATGGCTCATACACTGACGGGGGAATTTACGGATGGTAGCCATTTAGCTGCAGAAAAAATGACCAGCACACAAAGGGGCGACGTAATTGTCATGGAAAATGCCTCTTATACACCTTGTAGCATTTGCGATGGCAAAGCGCCTTTATGGCAAATTGAGGCAAAGCAAGTGACACAAGATTTTACGGATCACACCCTCTCCTACAAGCATATGTTGTTAGATATCAAGGATGTCCCAGTTCTTTATTTCCCCTATTTTCAAATGCCAGATATGACTGTCAAGCGCAAAACTGGTTTTTTACCCCCCAGTTTCCGACATGGGCACGAAATGGGTTTTTCCATTGAAACACCTTTCTTTATCAATGTGGCAGATAACCAAAATTTACTATTGACCCCCATTTTATCCGTCAAACATATTCCCTTGGGAATTGTAGATTATAATGCCAGATTTACAAAAGGGATGTTGGCACTACAACTCAGTGGCACACAAGATGCTGATCATACCAATGAGGGACACATTAAAACAAATTTTGAATATGATATGAACTCAAATGTCCGTTTAAGTGGTCAATATTTTAGAACAATTAGTGATACTTACTTCCGTCGCTATGATATTCCTAATGTCAACGATTCGGATTCTTTTTTAACTTCTCATTTAACTGGAGAATATTTTGGCACCCGCTTTTATAGTAAAGCCAACATGTGGCATTTTCAAAGTTTAATGAGCGATGTTCGCAGTACCTCCATTCCTCTTGTCATTCCAACGATTGATATGAGTTATACATCGCTTCCCTTATTTGACACCAATATACATGCCTTTACCAATATCAACGGGGCCATGTATAATACGCGTGAACATTTTAAATCTAATCGCATATCTGTCACCCAAGGTTTTGCCCAACCCTATACTACTTCTTTTGGGCTTTTTATACAGAACAGTCTTAGCGCACGTCTGGATGGCTATGCACTGGATACAGGGAATGAAGGACTTATTTCAAAACACCCAAATGATTCCTATAACAAGGGCAGATTTTATCCTGTTGCCAGCACAAAGCTCAGCTATCCACTGGTTGCAAGAACAACAAATTCCACACAAATTTTGGAACCCATTACCATGTTTGTTTTGTCACCTAATACCAAAAATCCTCAAGATATTCCCAACTTAGACAGCACTGTTTTTGATTTTGATGATACGAATTTATTTTCAGAGAATCGTTTTGTAGGATATGATCGTGTAGAAACAGGCGCGCGTCTTAACTATGGACTCAGATGGACCGCCTATCACAATGGCGCACGGAATAAAACTTTTTCTTTGCTTTTCGGACAAAGTTATCGTTTGCATGAAACAGAGGAATTACAGGATGTGATGGGTTATCAAAATCATTTTTCTGATTATGTTGGCAACATTCAAATGACTTATGAATATTTACGGTTACATTACCGTTTTCGTCTGAATCGAGAAAATTTTTCCAAACGTAAAAATGATGTGGGATTTTCTGTTGGCTCTAATCCATTTCGTATTCATACGAGTTATTTGTTCCAAAAGGCCTATGTATTGGATAACAAAAAATATAATGAGGAAAACGAAATTCACTTTGGTATTGATTCTCAGCTGACCAAAAATTGGCAGGCCAGCACTTATTATCGTTATAACTTAAAAAAAGGCGGTGGTCCTATTGAATATGGTGCGCAATTACGCTATGATAATGAATGCACAGCCGTGGTTTTAAGTTTGGACAAATCTTTTGCACGAGATCGCAACTATAAGGGCGGCACCTCCTTTATGGTCAAGGTCTTTTTGAAAACATTAGGAGGAGTTGGTAAATGAAGTACATTTTATGTTGTTTTTTATCTTTGTTTATTGGTATAACGGCACAGGCAATGGAGCTGAAAGCCACCGTCAATGATATTCCTATTTCAGATTTGGATGTACAGAATTGGGAGCGTCTTTTAAAATTTCAACAGCCCCAAAAATATGAAGCTATGGATAAAAAATCTTTACAAAAAGAAGCGTTAGACGCGGCTATTGATTCCCTCGTCAAAAAACAAACGGCAACAGCCGCTGGCGTTAAAACAACGCAGGCTGATATTACACAAGCTCGTGAACATTTGGAAAAACAAAATGGGCTCAAACCAAACTCACTTTCTCAAGTTTTAGCCAAAAACAAGGTGCCCGAAAAAATTTTAAATGACCAAATTGAATCTGATTTATTGTGGCTCAACTATTTACATACGCAAGGATTGTATTTATCCATTTCTGACTTGGCCGTCAATCAACGGTATCGGACGATGCAAAAAGAGTTGGCCGATCAAGGTATTGAAGGGGGGTATCTGACCTTATGGGAAGTGGCACAAGGTGTTTTTTCAGAAGACGTAGATGTTTCCACAACATTGGAATCTAAAACCTGTGACGCTTTTTTAGAGCACATTAAAATTGGACCTTATCCAGAATCTGCCCAACGCGGTTGGACAAATCCGAAACAATTACCTCCTGATTTAGAGGCTTTATTAAAAGATGTGGCGGTGGGGGAAACTTTGGGGCCATTACGCACACCTGATGGAATTTTGGTCATGATGAAATGCGACATTCGTACACAGCAAGTCCTGCCCACCAAAGAACAATTAAAAACTCAAATGGAAATTGAACAGTTGGACGTCTTATCTCACCGTTTATTAGCCGAGGCA
>JAZLCF010000058.1:0-2950 GCA_045614105.1 Alphaproteobacteria bacterium
CACAGACGCCCTGTTTACCAATTTTCACACGCCTAAGTCAACACTATTTATGCTTGTCAGCGCTCTGGCTGGCCTAGACACTATGCAAAATGCCTACAAACATGCCGTAAAAGAAAAATATCACTTTTTCTCTTACGGCGATGCGTGTTTAATTGAGAAACAATAATGTTAGTTTGTTAAGCAACGCAACCATAAAGCGCTCAAAACCACACAAATGGCAAATACAGCAAGAACTGTATAAAGAGTCAACCCCAAAAGGGCTGAAACAAAGCTTAAAATTTGGAAAAGAAACCATATCACAGCGGACACGCGCCAAATACGACCATTGCCCATCTTGGCACCTATTATCAATCCGATCAAAGCTCCAAATGCCACCGTCAGCAAAAAAGCCAACAGCAAGAATAAAAAGCCAACAATCGCAGTACTAATCGCAAAAACACCAATATACGTTTGCAAAATCTGTTTCAGATATACAGGTCTAACAACAAAATTCCCTTGAATAGCGGAACGTTGCACTTCTGTGCCATGTTGCGACACACTGTACAAATACTTGCTGGTTAAATAAACACCATCCGCCACAGGCAACGACAAATCCTCTTGTGTCGTATCAATGGTCACAGGAATGGGCGTCATTGGCAATTGAGAACGCCAACGGATATTCTTGTCTTGAACAATACCATTGGCCACAGTAAAAGTCGGCACAGATTGAACAAAGTCCTCCACAGGCGATAATTTAATCAATTGCAAACCTGTATAAGCAATAAACCCTCCATACAACAATGACAACAACAGAGACATTAAAAACACAAAGCGAAGTCCGCGTCCTTTGCCAAATCTGATATAATTTGATATTTTTTTCATCTTTCCTCCTATTTTATAAACTGGTTATTTTATATAAGCAGATTCCGCCCAGAATTGTCAAGCATTTTTTAAAAATAACACACAAAAATAAAAAACTCATACTGCGACTTGATATATCCCAACTTACGCAACAACTTGTAGCATTTCATTGTATATTGAATGTCTGGGGATAAGATGTTGCTGCTATCATCTTGCGATATAACTTGTTCCATAGGTTGTCCTTACTTTCTGTATGAAAGTATTTATCGCAAATGATTTATTGGTGGAATGATTTACAAATTGACATAAAGCAAAAAATGTGCTATAATACAACCCATCTAACAGGTTGTTCTATGAAAAAATGTGGCATCTACCGAATAAAAAAACAAAAACCGGAATTTTATAATGATGGTGAGGGTTTTGTTGATATTAAATGTCTTGAAGACAAAACCAAAAATTTATGCATTTTGCAATCTAACTGCGTGCTCAGTAATCGACAAATCGTGAAAATTTATGAATATTTGCAAAAAAATCCACATCCAGATATACAATTAATTCGTGTTGTGAGCAAGAAATTCGGTAGCTATCGTGAAGGTCCAGATAGTGAATTAAGCATAAATTTTCATCCTAAGAAAGGTAAAACAGTCACAGTGCATATGGCTGATTTGCCAGATGCTAGAAACCCAGCACTCATGAAAGCTCTTACTACACAAATTGGCGCATCTATGTCTCGAAGCGCAACAAGAGAGTAAAATATCGCCATATTCTGTAATCCTTTTCCATCCATATGGAGTAGAGTGATTTACAAATTGACATAATGTGAAAAATATGCTATGATACAACCCATCTAGCAGGTTGTGATAGTGCTTCCTTTTGGATACAAGGTAGAGGGAATGAATAACGCTAAACAACAGGACAACAAATGACAACAAATAAAGCAATATCAGCAAAAGCCAAGAAGATCGCAGCATATAAAGAATTGTTGAGAATAGCAAAGCAAGAGGCATTAGACAAAAAGGGTCAGGTAGCACCTAACGATCAGGGAATGGTAGGGATAGTGCTTGCTTTAGATAAGGGTTGGTTGGGACCGATACTGGCTCTAGATAAGATGAGACAAGACATGAAACGGCAAGGAGTCAAAAACACTCATCGGTTAGAAAACGATTTTTGGAATCTACAGATGTGTAATTTCATTAAGAGAGAAAGAGATGAGATGGGTGTTTTGATTGTGAACAATGCCGAAAAAATAAAACAGGAACGCCGTGTGATTCAATTGGCATTGACAGCAGGGGCTGATCCAAATTGTCAATATCCTTATGATACTTTCGCCTCATACGCAATTTTTGATGCATTTATAGATAAGCACAAATATCATGGGGCATCGTTGGTTGCTCAAGCCCCAGGATTTGTGGGACCAGAAAACCAAGATGTGTTTAAATCGTTAGATTCTTATTTGCGTAATGGCCATAAATGGGAATTTCCAGGAAAAGCAGAAATGCCCTACGCCAGAGAATTGGTATATGTGTTGTTTAGTAAAGGTATAAAACCTTATGACCCAAAGATTCGTAAATCGTTACAACCCATCTATGAAGCAGAAAAGAAAGCAAAAGCAAATGCGTCAAAGTTAGCAGGTAATGCTCCACAAGGTGGTCGTGTCGGCGCAAGCAGATAAGGCGTAGTTGTTCTATAACAAATGTGGCATCCACCGAACAAGATGGATGCCACAAGTTATTTGTGGGAATTTGTCGAAGAAAGCATTTACAAATTGACATAAAGTGAAAAATGTGCTACGATACAGCCCATCTAGCAGGTTGTGATAGTGCTTCCTTTTAGATTTAAGGTAGAGGGTGACTAACGCTATAAGAGAAGGATAACTATGGCACAAACAACAAGGCAAAGAATCGAAGCTAATAGAGAAGCATATAGAACGGGCAAGACAGTTACGCTGCCACACACAGAAGCGGATTGTAAAACCGAAGCAGACAGAGAATTTTTGAGAATAGCCCGGGACTGTGGAGAGTTTTGTGCAAAGTTAGACAGAGCCTATGAAACCAGTAAAAACTCGCAGCTTGTTTTTGGCCCTGGTTCTTTTCCAAGGGATTCCGCCCGT
>JAZLCF010000059.1:0-24008 GCA_045614105.1 Alphaproteobacteria bacterium
CACAGAACGACATGGCTACGATCCGACTTAGTCTTGCGAATGATATCAATACCCACACGTTGGTCGTCATTGGCTGGTTTCAAGCCATCCAAAGCCTTTGTGGCATAAAGAAGTGCAACACCACCGCCAGGGACAATCCCCTCTTTCACAGCAGCACGTGTGGCGTGCAAAGCATCATCCACGCGGTCTTTTTTCTCTTTCACTTCCACTTCGGAAGCACCGCCCACTTTAATCACGGCGACACCGCCAGACAACTTGCCCAAGCGCTCTTCCAATTTTTCGCGATCATAATCGCTGGAAGCCGATTCAATTTGGGTGCGAATTTGGGCGCAACGGGCCTCAATATCCTTCTTATCACCCGCACCATCCACGATGGTTGTATCGTCTTTGGTAATGGTGACAGTTTTTGCTGTGCCCAGCATCTCCAAACGGACATCTTCCAACTTCATACCTAAGTCGGCGGAAATTACTTGACCTTTTGTGAGGATTGCAATATCTTCCAACATCGCTTTACGACGATCGCCAAAGCCAGGAGCCTTGACGGCCGCAACCTTTAATCCGCCACGCAATTTGTTGACCACCAATGTTGCCAAAGCTTCGCCTTCAATATCCTCGGCAATAATGAGGAGGGGACGACCGGACTGCACAACAGCCTCCAACACAGGCAATAAAGCCTGTAAATTGTTCAGTTTTGATTCGTTGATAAGGATGTAAGGATTATCCAATTCCACAATCATTTTTTCGGCGTTTGTCACAAAGTATGGGGACAAATATCCACGATCGAATTGCATACCTTCCACAACCTCTAATTCCGTTTCCATGCCTTTGGCGTCTTCCACGGTAATCACGCCATCCTTGCCGACTTTTTCAATCGCTTCGGCAATGTAATCACCAATAGAGGAATCTCCATTGGCGGAAATTGTGCCAACTTGCGCAATTTCATCATTTGTGGAAATTTCCTTGGAACGTTTTTTTAGGTCTTCAATCACGGCCTCAGTTGCCATATCAATCCCGCGTTTTAAATCCATTGGATTCATGCCTGCAGCTACCGCCTTAGATCCCTCGCGAATAATAGTTTGCGCCAACAAAGTTGCTGTGGTTGTTCCGTCCCCAGCAATCTCATTAGAACGGCTGGCCACTTCACGCACCATTTGGGCGCCCATATTTTCAAACTTGTCAGCCAGCTCAATTTCTTTAGCAACGGATACACCATCTTTTGTAATGCGTGGAGCCCCATAGGCCTTGCCAAGAACCACATTGCGCCCTTTTGGACCCAGCGTCACTTTGACTGTGTTTGCTAACAAATCAACGCCCTTCAACATTTTTTCACGGGCATCTGTTCCAAATTTAATTTCTTTTGCACTCATATTTATTTCTCCTTATTCTAAAATGCCAAAGACTTCGGATTCTTTCATGATGACCAAGTCTTCACCTTCAATCTTAATTTCTGTGCCAGACCATTTGCCAAATAAGACACGGTCTCCAACCTTTAACGTCATAGGAATTTCATGCCCCGCTTCATCACGTCCACCAGGACCGACTGAAACGATAATTCCTTGTGAAGGTTTTTCCTTGGCTGTATCTGGAATAATGATACCGCCTGCGGTTTTGTTTTCTTCCTCAACACGTTTGATCACAACACGATCTAATAATGGTTTTAATTTCATTTTTATGCTCCTTTTTGATAGCATAAAGTATATAGTATTTTATGGGAAAAAGTCAAGAGGAATCAGAATAATTTTACCAAGAAAAAAGCCCCTATCAACAGAATAAAAAAGAGAATGCTGAGCCAACTTACATTTTTTTCAATATAACAACGTACAGGTTGACCCCATTTATAGAGTGCCCAAGCCACCAGAAAAAATCTGAGACCGCGTCCGATTAAAGAGATAAACATAAACAAAGCAAAGTTCATTTGCATCACGCCGCTGGCAATTGTGATGAGTTTATAAGGAAAGGGTGTAATACCTGCGCCCAACACAATCCATGGGCCATAATGAATATAGGCTTGCTTGACAGCTTCAAATTGTTGCATCCAGCCAAAATAATTTAAAAATGGGACAGCAACGACATCGTATAAACCACGTCCTATCAGATAGCCAAAAGCGCCGCCAATGACGCTGAAAAGGGTGCACAAAAAGGCAATCCGAAAAGCCTTGTCGCGTTGTTTTAAAATCAGGGGAATCATCAGTATATCGGGCGGAATGGGAAAAAAGGAGCTTTCGGCAAAAGACAGAATGCACAAAACAACAATTGCGCTACGTCCACCCATCAAGCGCATTGTCCAATCATATAAAGCTTTCATTCCCTTTGACCACATTATATTTTTCTTGTTGACAAAAATAAAAGTTTATATTTCAATACTAACTGTCAGTTTATTTTATTTTGAAAGGAAATGCAATGAAAAAATTTCTATATGCTGTTTGTATGACAAGTGTTTTGTTGGGTTTAACCGCTTGTGGTATCGGTGATACAAATACAACGTATGATCGTGCTCAAATTGGCCGTCAAGGGCGGACCTCTATTGGCAGAATTATTAAAATGACACAAATTGAAATTGCGGGGAGCAATGAAATGGGGGGCTTGGTTGGAGCCGGTGTCGGCGGCGCCTTAGGTGGTGTTGGTGGTAGCACGTTGGGTGGAGGTAAAGGAAGCACTTTGCTTGCCATCGGTGGTGCAGCAATAGGTGCTTTAGCCGGTGCGGCGGTTGGCAGTGCTGCAGAACAGGCTGCAACGAAAGATTTGGCCTATGAATTTATGGTACAAAAAAGTGGGACAAACAATGTGGTGTCCGTGGTTCAAACAAATGAATTGGGTTTAAAACCTGGTGATAATGTGATTTTAGTTGAAATTGATGGTGCAACTCGGATTCGTTCAAAGTATTAAAGAAGGAGATCACATGAAAAGAATTTTATTTTTATTGTTGGGGTTGCTTGTTTTAAGCGCATGTGCCTTTCATGGTAAACAGACACAAGATGATACTTATTATAAACGCACACAAGGCGTGGAATGGCCTGAGAGTAAGTAAACAATATCCCCTTTAAAAAGGGGAATTTTTTTAGTGCCTTCCAAAATAAACATTTTGTTGTTGACAAGATAAAAAGTTTAGATTATGCTGTGTCAGATAGTAGGAGGTCGAATGCGCAAGGTTGTTCTTTTTTTATTTGTGTTATTTTTGTCGGCTGAGGCAATGGCGGCACCCCCTTTGCGCAGTGGTTTGTATCTAAATACCAAAGCGGGAGCAATGCGCACCATTATGAAAAGAGATGGGAAAAAGGCAGATGATGTTGTCTTGCCTTTTATGGTGGCCTTGGGGCTGCGGCTCAGATCTGTGCGCGTTGAGTTGGAATATATGTTTTCCACGAAAGCCAAAAAAGATAGTTATGAGCAACAGACGGATACCGCTATGGCTCAACTTTATTATGACATTCCCTTCAAATCGCCTATTCGTCCTTTCTTGAATGTCGGTGGAGGGCGATATGAATCCAAGATTGAGGAAAAGGATGTCTATAAGGAAAAAAGAAGTGGGTGGGCCTATAACTTAGGTGCCGGTATTACGTGGAATGTCACGAATGCGGTGAACATTGATATTGGGTATCGTTATTTAATGTTGGATGATTTTAAAACAAATAAAGGGACTGTCAAGTTGCAGCACCATATCGCTTATATCGGTTGGCGCTATGTCTTTTGATTTGAAAGCCAACTAGGCCAGTTGCAACGCGTTTGTCTTGTTTAAAGGAATGGGGAAATTGCGAGCACGTAGGGAGATTTTTTACGAAATTGCAAAGATGGGACGCCTGATTGGGTGTGCAGCCTTTTTGTTGGTGTGTCTGATATATTTATGGGCGAGTGCTTTTTTTACGCGTCCTATTTCTTTTGCTTTTCTGTGGCAACAAATAACCTCGCGATGGCTGATGTTTTCAACAGCCTTGTTGGTGTTCACATTTTTGTTAGTGGTTTTTGTGCGGCTCGTCTATTTGATTACGCATGTGACAACAGAAATTTTCTTTGCACATAAATGGCGTTTGGCGTTTCGTGAAAAAAAAGAATTAGAAAAAAATTTAAAACAATTTTATTCCGCCCTGAAACGAGTTCCCATTCCTTTAACAATTACAAAAGGAAATAAAATTATTTGGATGAATAATGAAATGTATCAGCTGGTTCAGCAAAAGCTGTACAAGCTAGAGGATTTGGAAAGTTTTTTTCCAAAGGTGGATTTGCCTCAGAAAATGTCAGATATTGCTTGGCGTTTAACGCGCCAGCATGATTATTCTCAAAATGTTTTTGTCCTGGTAGATGGGGTGTTGAAGCCCGTGATTTTGTCTGCAGTATGCCTAAAAGCGCACCATCCTGAACAAGGTGTTTTGTGGAGTGTGGAGGATGCGGCTCCTGAACACCAAAATATTGCCTTAGAGCGGTATTATGATGTTGTGTTTAGTTCGTTGAAACTGTTTCATTCCGTGAAAGGACCAGAGGAAGAATTGTGCCAGTTAGCCAAAATGATTCAAAATGTCACAAAGGCCTATAGACTGAGTTTAGCTGGATTTTTACAGTTAGATGGTAATTTTTTAACAACGAAAATTGTGTACCCTTCGGATCAATTTTCTGAAATCCCCAAGCAATTTGATTTAAAAGATCCTCAAGTCAAAACCTCGGCGGTGGCCAAAGCCATTAAAACAAAAAAATGCGTGGGTTATCCTGATGTTGCACCGTTGCCTTATTATCGGTTTTTACAGAATTCATCGGCTGAAACACCTCAATCCACCTGTGCCTTTCCAGTGATTATCAATCATCAGTTGGAAGGGGTAATTACCCTGTATGGATCGGAGCGTAATTTTTTCTCGCCCAGATTATTGCAGCGCTTAAATCAGTTGTTTGGGGAAATTTTTCAAGCGATTGGATCGGCCAGATGGCGTCAAGAAAACAAAGAGGCTGTAGCGAATTATGCCAAGCAATTAAAGACACAGGTTTTTGAATTAAAAAAAGGACGTCGCATTTTAAAACGCCAAGCCAGAGAAATGAATGGTATGCTGAAAGAGGTGATTTTGACACGGGATCAAGCAGAGGAAGCCAATCGTGTCAAAGGCGAATTTTTGGCCAGCGTCAGCCACGAACTGCGAACACCCTTGAATGCTATTCTGGGCTTTTCAGAGGCAATGGCAGAGGAAACTTTTGGTCCAATAGAAAATGTGAAGTATAAAGAATACACAAAATATATCTATACAAGCGGCCAATATTTGTTGTCACTGATCAATGATGTATTAGATTTGTCAGCGTTGGAATCTAAACATCAAAAGCGTACAGAGACAGTGATTCCATTGAAAGAGTTGATTGAAGAGGCTGTAGAAATTATCAAGGGTTATCCCGAGGGAGATCATAAACGATATACTATACGCGTGTCTGATAAAATCTTTTTATTGGCTGAAGATCGTTCAATCCGACAAATTTTGTTGAATATCTTATCCAATGCAGTCAAGTTCACGGGGGATAATGGACATATAGAAATTTTTGCACGTCAGAATGCAGAGCAAGATTTACGATTGGTGATTGAAGACAATGGTATTGGGGTGCCAAAAGATAAAATTAAAACGTTATTTCAACCGTTTGTGCAGTTGGAAAATGTGATGACTAAAGAGCATAAAGGCAGTGGATTAGGACTTGTTCTTGTGAAAAAATTGATGGAATCTTATGGTGGGAGCGTTCAGATGGTGAGCCAAGAAGGGGTTGGCACAAAAATGATCTTGATTTTTCCCAAAAAAAGAGTCATAAAAGAAAGGAAAGGATAAAAAATGCAATTCAAATCTATTGTAGGTATTTGTTTAGTCGTTTTGTCGGTGGTGGCGTTGCCGTTTGTCACCATTGCACAATCTAATAAAAAACCAGAGGATAATCTTGTATGCGAATGCTGTGGACAAAAAAATTGTGATTGCTGTCAAGAACAACCCGATGTAAAACCAAAAAAAATAGCTAAATGTGGGTTCTCGCGTCCGATCCGCGTGGCAACAATGGTCAACAATCGTCCCTTTGGTTGGGCAGAAAAAGTGATAAGAGATGGTAAAGTTGGGTTTGTGAGTAAGGGCTTTGCTGTCAATATGTTTGAAGAAATTGCGAAAAAATTGAATCTCAGTTATGTCGTGGTTGGATATGACAAGGATCAAGATGCTATTTCTGATTTAAAAAAAGGCAAGTTGGATTTGTTGGTAGGTCTTTATACCCCCACTTCAACGGCAGGTAAAAACACCGTCTCTGTTTATCCAGCGATGTTTCCTAATGTTTTTGTGGTGTATTATCTGAAAGAAAAAGCGTTTGAAGTGACGGGAGATGAAAGTCTGAAAAACAAAAAAGGGGTCATGCGGCGTACGGAAAATATCTATCCACTTTATTCTGCACGTATTACGCCAGATATGTCTATTACATTGGAAACGACGGAAGATAGTTTTCGCAAATTGCTGACGGGCGAGGCAGATTATTTGATTGGAAGCCCTTATTCGGTAGAGGCGGAGTTGCGTCGTTATAAATTGCATAACAGAATTGTGCCCTC
This sequence comes from Alphaproteobacteria bacterium, assembly GCA_045614105.1. GTDB lineage: Bacteria > Pseudomonadota > Alphaproteobacteria > CAAHEQ01 > UBA3637 > UBA3637. The sequence continues at coordinate 6,542 of JAZLCF010000059.1, forward strand.
ACCTCATAGGTTGATGTTTGCTTCATTATTTATGGTCTTAACCAGAGTGACAGATTGCTTTAAATTGGCGTCTTTGTTGGGCGAAGAAATTAAGGCTTATAATGCTGACCAAGCCCATGTGAACCAAGAAATCAATAAAGTTATTGATGAATGGGGACAACGCTTTAGTGTTATGCCAGGGTTGGAGGAGTCTCTTGCTAAGGATTCTTTAGAAGAAAGTAAAACAGATCAAACGAAATCCAAACAAGCATCAGATGAAGTTGATGAATAATCAAAAAGGTTTGACCGAAGGAATTGGTGGAATTTTGCCTGCTAAGTGTTTTTTGAAATCTGGGTGAATGCTTTCAGCCCAAGATTGGAATTTTTCCAATTCTAGATCCGTCAGTTGTGTGCTGGCAATTTTGTTGTCTCCAAACGGATTGACAACTTTGCCATTTTTAACCACTTCAAAGTGTAAATGGGGCCCCGTGGAGCGTCCTGTGCTGCCAACATAAGCAATGACTTCTCCTCGTTTGACACGACTGCCCACTTTTAAATCTTGTCGATAGCCATTTAAATGCGCATAGGCCGTTTGATAACCGCCTTTATGTCCCAACCGGATGTATTTGCCATAGGAACCTTTGCGTCCAATGATTTCCACAACACCATCTGCCGCAGCCATCACGGGTGTATTTTTGGGAACAGCCAAGTCCACACCCTTGTGGAAAATTTCATATTGTAAAATGGGATGACGACGTTTGCCAAAGGGAGAGGAGAGCCGTGGACGTGCCTTTAAGGGACGTTTCATCAACATTTTGGAACTGGTTTGTCCTTTTGCATTATAAAAAGTGCCATTATAAGCATATTTGTGCAATTCAGTCTTGGCAGTTTTTAATCCAATATACAGCAACTGTTTTGTCCCAATTTCAATTCCTCCTTGCGTTGTTTTAACCTCTAAAATAATGTCTACCACATCATTGGGTTTAATTTCTGTGGCCAAATCAAATTCACCATCTAATGCGGCCGTAATTTGGGCAATGATATTGCTAGAAACGCCTGCTTTTTGGGCTGATCCAGCAAATGTGCGTTCTATAACAATTTGAATGTGTTCTTGTTTCGTTTCTACCTTGCCTGTTTGGGAAAAAGTGACCCACGAATTATCTTTTTCTCGCAAAACTGCTAAAAATTCATTGTTTTTTGTCTGTAAAGAAAGTCCTTCCAAACGTCCTTCAAGGTTATGAAAGAATAGAAAAGTTAGCCCAGGTTTTAATGACTTTAAATCCAATAATAGCTCCAAGGCTTCCACAATTTCCATACGTTCATTGACGGGGACATTTTGATCGGCTAAAAGGCCTAATAAACTGTCTCCTTTAACCATTGTGTAATTAGTGACCTTTAACTCACCCAAAACGGCACGTTTTTCAAATTCCTCTACGGATAATTCTGGCTGAGTTTCCACAGGAGCGTCGCCCAAATCTTCATGGACGGGTTCAAATTCCGAAACCTCAGTTTCCTCCTCCAAAATGGGCTGTAATTCTGGCGTTTGTGCATCGGAGGATTCTGGTTCCTTCGTCACGGGACGTAAAGCCATAGGCAATGTCATCCCGCACAACAAGGAAAGAATAACGAGAGTCGTGCTAAAACGCTTGTCAGCCTCTTCCCAATGCCGTTGAATGGCTTGGCGAGAAACCTTAAAACGGCGTGTCAGAACACGCATATTATCTGATAATTTCGTCATAAACTCTATTGTTGCCAGAGATTTATAAAAAAGTCAAGTCTCTATTTCACCAATAAAGATAGGATTTGAACGGCATTTTGAATGAAGCCAGTTTGAAGGGGATCTTGCATTAACCAAAAAGACATACGGTTTTGATGAATGCAAATATTTTGAATAAAAACTTTTTCTTCTGTTTGTAAATCGTGTGTCCCAATAGGTTGATCTGAATCAATCATCTGACAAAAACTGTGGGGGCCGAAAATAGAACGTAGGCCATTGATGTGTGGTTTTTTTTCAAGATGAGTCTGTACAAAAAAAGCGCCTCCACGAATAACTGGCGCAAAGCAAGTGTGAATTTGAATGGGGCTGGTCAAAAAACATTTAAGTTGATGTTGAATCAACGGAACTAAGGATTGAAAATAATCTGGAATAAGGTTAAAAGCAAATAGCGGATAAGTAGAGGTTTGCAAAATAGGGGTTTGTGTAAAGCAATGACGCGTTTGCTGAATCAGAGTATCCACCAAATTAGGTTGAGGATACCATGCGCCCAAAATGGCGATTGTGGTTGCATCCAACAATGTGTACTTTTGATGAATAGGTTTGAGGGCTCGTGCCAAAGCAATGGCTGCAGAGTTAGGGGCACACAGGCATTTGTGATGCAAACAGCGTATATGTTGTCCATTTAAGTCTGGCACAATACAGGCTGCCCTTTGCAGTTTTCCAGTGCAGTCTATCAACCAATTTTTTCCATGCAAAAAATGGTGGGGGTAGCGCTCAAAAATACGCGGTTCACATAAAAATAAAATGTGGGGCTTGGTCAGATCAAATAAATCCAGAGCAGAAGAAGTGAGCAGCTGATTATGATAGGGAATGCTGGCTCCCGATTCTTGATGCAAATCTAGTGGTTGAATTAAAGAGGTAGGATAGTTTTGACGATCCAGTTCGGCCAAAATCGCTTTGCCAACTGAATTTTGTGTGCCCAACACAGCAATAGTGTATTCCTTTTTTTTGTCCATAAAAAATAAATGGATGCGCCAAAGGGGACGGGGCAACTGTTCTTTGGAATGTTGCAATTTCGTATGTGTTATGCTAAAATGACAAGAAAGAAAGGAGCGCTTATGACAGAACATATTTATCAAAAAACAATCGCTGGGGAAATCAGCATAGAAGGTGTGGGATTGCATTCGGGCAAGCCTATCCATATGACACTAAAGCCAGCCGTGGAAAATACAGGCATTGTTTTTATTAGGACGGATATCAAAGATAAAGATAACAAAATTCCGGCCAAGTGGGATCATGTGGTAGATACGCGGTTAAATACTTGTTTAGGTAATGCCTCAGGTGTTGTTATTTCAACTGTGGAACATTTTATGGGGGCGTTGTCGGGCTTAGGTATCACAAATCTTGTGGTGGAATTGAATGGGCCGGAGGCACCCTTGATGGATGGTTCTGCGCGCGATTTTGTGGCGTTTATTGAAAAAGGTGGAATCAAGACGCAAGCAACACCCATCCAAGCCATCAAAGTATTACAGCCTGTTCATTTTGAGGATGGTAAAGGGGCGAGTACTGATTTAATGCCAGCAGATTATGGACTCACATTAGATTTTGAAATTGATTTTCCTCAAACCAAAATAATCGGACATCAGCAAATTAGCGTTCATTTCACCGAGGAGGAGTTTAAAAAATTGATTGCGCCGGCTCGCACTTTTGGTTTTGTGGCCGAGGTGGAACAGCTGCGTGCCATGGGATTGGCACAAGGCGCTTCTTTGGAAAATGCAATCGCTATTCAAGGGGATGGCGTATTGAATCCAGGAGGATTGCGGGATGCCAATGAGTTTGTTGAACACAAAGTGTTGGATGCTGTGGGTGATTTATACGAGGCGGGAATGCCCATTATTGGCCACTTTAAAGGCGTTAAATCGGGACATTACCACAACAATCAATTGTTGCGTGCCTTGTTCGCGGATTCAAACAACTATGCAATTGTTGAATTATAGGTGATTCACACTCAATTTTTCGCCGGCTAAAATGTGGGCATGCAGGTGCGGTACTTCCTGTCCTGAATCTTTGCCTGTATTTAAGACAAGACGATAGCCGTTGGCTAAATTAAGTGTCCGAACCGTGGCTAAAATACCCTTTAAAAATCCATCAATTTCAGGTTGAGTTGCGTGATCAAGCAAGTCCTGAAAATCCACATAGGCTCCCTTTGGTATAACAAGCACATGAATTTTGGCCTTTGGGTTTATATCGTTAAAGGCTAATACAAATTCGTCTTCATAGACGGTAGCGCTGGGAATTTCATGGCGCAAAATTTTGGCAAAAACATTGTTGGTATCGTAAGACATTTTAACTCCTTTAATTTGTTTTTTCTTGCAATTCCATTTGATTTCGTTAGAATATAGAAAAAAGATAAGGAATGCAAATGAAAAAAATTTTAAAAATAGCTTTTATGGGGGTCGGTGTCTTGTGGCTGAATGTGGCAAAGGCAAATCTTTATCGCATAGAAAATGTGCCTGTATCGGCGGAAAGTACCTCTGCATTGGCGGCTAAGGAAACGGCACTGGCCGAAGGTCAGGTGGAGGCTTTTCAGCGATTGGTTGCCAAGCTTTCTCCTGAAAGCTATAACCAATTGCCCCTGATGACGGCAGAGGAAGTTTTGCCATATATTTTAGGTGTTGCGATTGAAAATGAAAAAACAACTGCGACAAAATATATGGGAAGTATTGCGGTGGAATTTAATCCCACAGCTGTGCGAGAATTTTTAAATACACAACAAGTCACCTATTTACGTGCACAACCCCCAACCTTGTTGATTATTCCTGAATATGTGGTAGATGCAACAGTTCAGACATTGACACCCACAAATCCCCTATATCAAGCATTGAAAGAGCAGACAAATTTTGCACCGTTTTATCAGGCCGTTGTTCCTGAGGGAACGCCAGAAGAATTAGCGTTGAGTGAACAAAATGTAAGCCTGACCACGAATTTATTGCCGATTTATCACAAAGACAAAGTGATGGTGTTGCATTTGGAGTTTGAAGGGGATAATACATGGAAAATTTATTCTGCTTTTTATCCGACAACTGGTATGCAAAATCAAGTTGTTTTCAAACGGTTTCGTTTGAGTGGGGGAGATTCTAAACAAGCGGCAGCGCAAATGGCGGCGGCGGTGTTTCAGGAAATGGAGCGCCGTTGGAGACAGGATCAAACCATCAGTTTTGATGAAAAACAAACGCTTTATTTGCGCGTCAATGTAAATTCGTTGTCAGATTGGTTGGTGTTGGAAAAAGAGCTGCAAGGGTGGAATTTTTTTGAAAATGTCACTTTAAAAGGGGTGTATTTACCACAAGTTTTATTGGAGGCTACCTTCAAAGGAGATGCTGAAAAAATCCACAGTGCTTTACTTGCAAACGGGTGGCAACTTGTGCGTGATTTTTCGGGAAATGGGGCAACTTTGACAAGGATTGAGAACGATGAAGAATAAACAAATCTGGATAATGATAGGGCTGATTTTGTTGGCTGTTCTCGTGTATCAAATCAGCGGTATTTTGTTGCCATTTGTGTTGGCTTTTATCTTGGCGTATGCTTTGAATCCTTTGGTGAATAAAATGTCGCAAAAATTGTCGCGTTCGGTTGTGACGGGCAGCGTTGTCATTGGTGTTATCGTTTTAAGTATTTCATTGGTGTTGATTTTGGTGCCGATTCTACAGTCACAAATAATGGATTTTTTGTTGCGTATTCCAAATCTCACTCAATTGATTTGGGACAAGTTAAAAGCGATTTTGACGTACGGGCGTCAAAATATGACCGAGCAGCAGTTGTATCAGCTGTCTGATTCTGTCTCCGGAATGGCTTTGAATTTATTGCAAGGGATTGGGGGCGCCTTAAATCGTGTCATATCAGGCGGGGTAGCGGTATTTAGCTTGATTTCATTATTGTTGATTACGCCCGTTGTTTTGTTCTATTTGTTGCGTGATTGGCCGATTGTTTCACAAAATATAAAGGAGATGATACCTATGAAAAAAAGAACAACTGCTGAAAGTTTAATGCAAGAAATCAATACAACTTTGGCTGGCTTTATTCGAGGGCAAGCAAGTGTGTGTTTGATACTGGCAATTTATTATTCAACCGCTTTGTCTTTGCTGGGGTTAGATATGGGGGTGTTAGTGGGTATGACCACAGGTATTTTGATTTTTATTCCCTATGTCGGCTATGGCATTGGCCTGATTTTAAGCATCTTGCTTGGGTTATTACAAGGGCTAACAACGGCACAATGGTTGTGGCTTGGCGGCATCTTTTTGGTGGGGCAAATCATGGAAAGTTATTTTTTAACGCCGTATTTGGTGGGCAAAAGGGTTGGCCTACATCCCGTTTGGATTATCTTTGCCTTGTTAGCAGGTGGTATGTTAGCAGGTGCTTTAGGTGTTTTATTGGCGGTTCCGATGGCGGCTGTGTTGGGTGTTTTGATTCGTCATTTGATTAAATGGTATCGGACAACAAATTTTTTCAAGGGGGCGTGAATGACCGAGCAGTTGGCGTTTGATTTAGCTGTTCGACCAGCATTTGGACGATCTAATTTTTGGGAAGCTCCGTGTAATCAGGAAGCCATTAGGTGGATTGATAAATATCCCGATTGGCCGACCCATGCACTGCTTATTTATGGAGAGGCAGGTTCTGGAAAAACACATTTGGCGGCCATTTTTTCCGAGGAACGGGTGGAAGCGCACGAGTTGACCGAAGATTTTATGCCCGCTGATAAAAAAGTAGTTGTAGAAAATGTGGAAAACTTACAAAATGAAACAGCACTCTTTCATCTGTTTAATCGTATTGTGGAAATGAAGGGGGGGCTGCTGATGACGGCGCAAAAAGTGCCTCATTTTCAATTGCCCGATTTACAATCGCGGATTGGGATGACGCCCAAGGCAGAAATCCTGATGCCAGATGAGCAAACAATTATGTCCATCTGTGCAAAAATGTTTGCGGATAAACAAGCCCTTGTGGAGCCTGCGGTTATGATGTATATTTCCACGCATATTCCCAGATCTTTTGAAATGGTGCGAAAAGTGGTCAACATGGCGGATGAGCTTTCTTTGGCCGAGGGGCGCCCAATTACGATTTATTTGATTAAAGAAGTGATTGAAAAACTTTCATCAGTGGGGGGATTAAATGCCTAAAAAAAAGAAAAAAATAACACTGCCCTTATGGCTTAAAGGCGTGCTTATGATTATTGTGGGAGTCTTTGGTGCGTTCAGTTTACTCAGTTATCATAAATGGGATAGTGCATGGAATACTGCGTCCGATTTGCCCGTGCATAATTGGTTGGGGGCAATGGGCGCATGGAGTGCCGATTTCTTGTTGCAAATGGTGGGTTGTGTGGCCTTTTTTATGCCGGTTGCTTTTGTTGTCTTTGGCATCTATTGTTTGTTAAAAAGGAAAGCGTTGTGGTGGCGTTTTTTGGGCGTTGCGATGGCTGTGATCCTGGCTTGTTGGTTGTTGGGCTCAAAATCAGGATATAGCTCCGATTGGTTTAAATCGGGTTTAGGTGGCTTTGTGGGTTATTATTTGAATGCATGGTACAAACCCACCGTCGGCATTTGTGTGATAGGTTGGATTATTGCTGCGTGTTTGTTGGCGCTTTCTTTCCGCTTGTCCATTTCCAAGTTGAGTTTAGGGGGCGGTGCGGGCATAGCCTATTTGTGCCATAAAATGCCGATAAAAATGCCTGAAATTATCAAAAAACCATTTCGCTTTTTGTATGTGAAAGCGCAAGTGAATAAGATTAAAAAATCGGCACCGAAAGAAAAATTAAAGGCCACGGCCGTTCATAAAAAGAAAGCGGATATTATGGCCGAGTTGAATGAGCAAACGAAATACGAATTGCCGTCCAGCACATTGTTGGCGCCTGTCAAAGTGGCTTCAGGTCCGCTGCTTAGCAAGGAAATGATGGCGCAATGTTCTGAAAAATTGGAAAGCGTGCTGCGTGAATTCCAAGTGCAAGGCAAGGTGACAAAAGTGGCACCAGGCCCCGTGGTGACATTGTATTCATTTGAGCCGGCCTCAGGTGTGAAAGTATCGCGCGTTATTGCGTTGGCTGAGGATGTGGCGCGTGAAATGCGTGTTGTTTCTGTGCGCATGGCGGTAATTCCTGGCACAAACGCGATTGGCATTGAAATGCCGAATCCAACACGAGAAACGGTGTATGTGCGCGAAATGATTGAACAAAGTTCTTTCCAAGAACATACAGGCGCATTGCCGATTATCTTAGGGAAGGATATTGGAGGAAAACCCGTACTGGCCGATTTGGCCAAAATGCCTCACTTGTTGGTGGCGGGAACGACTGGTTCTGGTAAGTCGGTGGGGATCAATACGATGATTTTGTCGCTGCTCTATCGCTTTACGCCTGAGCAATGTCGATTGATTTTGGTGGATCCAAAAATGGTGGAGTTATCTGTTTATAATGGTATTCCGCATTTACTGACGCCAGTGGTGACAGAGCCACCCAAAGCTTTGATGGCGCTGAAATGGGCGGTGCATGAAATGGAAGATCGTTATCGTTCCATGAGCCAGCTGGGCGTACGGAACATCACGGGCTTTAATGAAAAATTAAAACAGGCTAAAGCCGATGGCATAGAGCTGAAACGCCGTGTGCAAACGGGCTTTGATGCGGCAACGGGCGAACCGATTATGGAGGATCGCGCGTTTGACTTGACGCCACTTCCCTATATTGTGTTTATCATTGACGAAATGGCCGATTTGATGGGGCAGTGTGGCAAAGAGGCGGATCCTTTGATTCAGCGCTTGGCGCAAATGGCGCGTGCGGTGGGTATTCATTTGATTTTGGCAACGCAGCGCCCGTCTGTGGATGTCATTACGGGGACAATTAAATCTAATTTCCCGTCGCGTATTTCGTTCCAAGTCAGAAATAAAATTGACTCGCGCACGATTTTGGATGAGCAAGGTGCCGAGCAGTTGCTGGGTCGTGGTGATATGCTGTATATGCCAGCAGGCAACAAGCCGACTCGTGTCCATGGACCGTTTGTGTCTGATGAGGATGTGCTGGCGGTGGTGAAGCATTGGTCACAACAAGGCAGTCCAGAATATGTGGATGCGGTTGTGTCTGAGTCTGCCAATCTGGCATCTGGCGGTGCGATAGGTGGTGCGGGCAACAGCGGCGATGAACTATACGATAAAGCGGTGCAGATTGTCTTGCGCGATAAAAAGCCGACGACCAGCTATATTCAGCGGCGCTTGTCCATCGGATATAATAAGGCCGCAGATTTGATTGATCGTATGGAGCAAGAGGGCATCATTTCCGCTCCGAATGTAGCTGGTAAGCGCGAAATCCTTGCCCCTAACGCCGGAGGTGAAGGATGAGAAAATTGGTAATCTTATGTTTGGTTTTAATTTTCGCAGCGCCTGGTTTTGCAACCGTGGGCTCTACGGATATACCTTACTCTTACTGGACTGATTATGTTTTGTCGGACAAATGTCCATCGGACAAGCCGTTTTTGACGGAGGAAGTTGCTAACAGGTACCATGATAATCCAGGTCAAATTCTAAATTATAAATGTGTTTCTTGCTTTGAATTTGAAGAAGACTTTGTGCGTATTCCTGAGGGGCATGAAAAGGATTTTGAGATTTGTGATAACCGTGACATTGTTTACAGTTATAGGACATTATACTCTGTGAAAAAATGTCCGTCTGATTTTCCTTTAAGAATAGCTTGGGATGCTTTCAGAGAAGCTTGGTATGGTTGTGAATCTTGTCAAGCTGTTCAATGGTTGGAGGTAAAAGAGGCTGATTGTCGTTTATGTGGCGATTGGCGCACGATGAAGAAATTGGACGGATGGTTGTATTGTGTTTTAAATAAATCCCCGGATCCAGATCGCCCTTTGGTGGAGAATGATGATAAGTTGTTATACCATGCGCACAATACACGCCTTTTTTCGTGTACTGAAGCAAAGGATATTCATACGACAAAAGAAAACTGCGACCTATGTCCTAATCGTGAATATATTGATGGACAATGCATCTTAAAGGAGCCTAAATGAAAAAATCGATTTTATTATTTTTAGCTTTAATTTTTGCAATGCCAAGTTTTGCGTTGGTGGACAAAAGGATTGACACGCCGGCGAACAGGGCGATTTTGACGAAGGTGGAAAAAGCTTACAATAAGATGCGAACGCTGGAGGCAAAATTTGCGCAATTTAATTCCAAGATGAAGGATGAATTGCATACGGGGACAATCTATATTTCAAAGCCTGGGCAAATGCGTTTGAAATATGAAAAGGGTTCGCCTCTGGAATTCGTGGCGACAAAAGGGTATTTCATCTATCACGACAAAGATTTGGAAGAGGTGAATTATTTTGATTTGAACAGCACGCCCGTGGAGTGGATTTTGCGCGATCAGCTGTTGTTTGATGATGAAGGCTTTGTTGTCACGGATGTGCAAGATATTTTGGATGAATATTTTATCACCGCGCATAAAAAAGATGCCAAAGAGTTGGGTGAACTGACGCTTGTTATTGATAAAGACGAAATGACTTTGAAGCAATGGGACGTGTTGGACGTACAAGGAATCAAGTCCACGGTCTCACTTTTTGATATAAAACAAAATATTCCTGTTGACAAAAAGATTTTTATGTTCCAAAATCCATATAAGGAATAATAAGAAGAAGGGGGAAATCGTATGAAAAAGTTTTTATTATTGTCCGTGTGCTTGGTGGCAATGCCAGTGTTGGCGCAAAGAACAAATGAGTGTGCATTGACGCCACTTCAGAATTTGGTCTCCAATGCCAGAGGCGCAAAGGAGATCCAGAATTTAATTGAGCGTGGTCGTGTTTTTGATGAGCCTGTCCGTTGTGGTGGTTCGTTGATGCAGTTGGCGATTCGTCGTGGCAATCCAGAAGTGTTGCGGGCTATGCTGAATCAAGATACAAAGCGGGCCAGCGCAATGGCATCGTTGGAGGCTTTTCCAATTGTGGGGGCTCCGAAACAAATCCCTTTAATTTTATTCGCCGCTTATTATGCCCCGAATGCTCAGATTGTGGATTTGTTGGTAAAGGCAGGTGCTGATATCGCGGTCACGGATGAGTTTGGGCGTAATCTTTTGTGGTATATGGGAAAAAATCCCGTGCTCAAAAATACAGATTTAGAGGATAAGTTGAACAATGCGTTGCTTTATGGTAAAGCAGTGACTTTAGTTGATCCTAATGCGCCCGCTGAACAACAGAATCAAAATGCAGAAGGACAACAGTCTGTTTCGGGTGGTCTCTTTCCAACAATGCTTGGTGGCTCAAATGAGTCAAGTGGAGGCTCTAGGCCAGATAGTACGTTGATTCAAGAATCACCTTAGAAAAGGTTGACGCGTCCATTTTTGTATTGAAGTAAGTTCTCAGCGTCTTGGCCGATTTTTTGTTTCAGGGTGTATAGATGGCTTTCCAGCGTGTGTGTTTGGACTGTGGAATTGTATTTCCAAACGGTCTGTAATAGTGTCTCCCGAGTGGCGGAATGCGTTGGCTCTTGAATTAAAAATTGAAATAAATCGTTTTCTTTTTCGGTTAAGGAAATTTGTTGTTGGGTCTTTAAATGTGTCAAAAGACGTTTGTCAGTTTCTATCAGGAAGTAAGCATTTTGATAAGAAATAGTTGTGTGACTGCTTTTTTGTAGCACAAGGCGCCACTCGGACAGGCTTAAAGGAAGTGTTATCTGACGAGGCAAAATGACAAAGACATTTTGAGGCGGTTTTTCATCTGATAGCCAAACCACAAGAGAATAGCGATGCGTATGCTGATAGGCTTCAATGCCCACATCTTGCAATTGCTGACACAGTTCATTTTGTGTGTTTTGATTTTGTGCATAAAGTCCTATCATCAATTGCCTTTTCATTTGAATTTTGGTACAATATCTGATATATTCTATCAAAAAGTGAGAAAAAATGATACCTTTATTTTTATATCGCATCTGTTTTATCCTTGCATTACCGTTTTTAACCCTTTTGTTTTTTATACGGCGCTTGAAAGGGAAGGAAAACAAAGAACGCTTTTGCGAGCGATTGGGCTATCCTAAATTACCTAGACCCGAGGGAAAGTTGATCTGGATGCATGGTGCCAGTGTCGGGGAATGCCTATCAATGTTGCCTTTAATCAATAAACTTTTAGAAAGGAATCCAACCCTACATATTATGGTGACCAGTGGCACAGTGACCTCGGCTGATTTAATGGCCCAAAGGTTGCCAGAGCGGGCTTTTCATCAATTTATTCCGATTGATTTTCCTTGGGGGGCTCGCCATTTTGTGCGTTATTTCCATGCGGATGCCGTGTTATGGTTTGAATCGGATTTTTGGCCGAATTTATTGGCCTCTATTCATGCGGCTAAAATTCCCCTTGTCTTGCTAAACGGACGCATATCGGATAAGTCTTTTCAGCGTTGGCAAAAGCATCTGTGGTTTATTAAATCATTGCTTCAAAACTTTTGTTTGACTTTGGGGCAATCTCCCGAAAATGCCCGTCGGTTGGGTGTTTTGGGTAGTCCTGCCATTGATTGTGTGGGAAATATCAAGTATGCCGCGCCCCCTTCACCCTATGACACAAATGAATTAGATATGTTGCGTTCAGCAATAGGGGACAGACCCTGTTGGTGTGGGGCTTCTACGCATGATAATGAGGAAGAAAAAATGGCAGAAGTTCATCTCAAATTGAAGGAAAAATTCCCAGAGTTATTGACAATTTGTGTGCCACGTCATCCGCATCGTGCAGAGAGTATTGAAAAAATGTTTATGAAAAAGGGCTTGCATGTGGCGCGTCGTTCCAGAAAGGAAAACATAGCCCCAGATACGGATATTTATTTGGCAGATACGATCGGTGAGATGGGGCTGCTGTACCGTTTGGCGCCGATTGTGTTTGTGGGGGGGAGCTTGATTCCCTTTGGTGGACAAAATATGTTGGAGCCGATGAGTTTGTCACGCGCTGTTATTATTGGTCCGTATGCCTTTAATTTTAAAGAAATTGTACAAGCCGCCAAGGAAATTCAGGCTTTGTTGGAGGTGCAGGATACAGCCGAATTGATTCAAACGATTCAGCTATTGCTGACAGACGAAATCAGGCGAGACGAATTGGCTCAAAAGGCATATCGTGTGGCCACCTCTGAAATGGCTGTATTAGATCGTGTGTACGAGTGTTTAAAAACAAGGGGGATTATTTAATGCGAACACCTAAATTTTGGGAAAAAGAAAAGGGGCTGTGGATTAGCTTATTAAGGCCAGCCAGCGCTGTATATGCCGCTTTGACTAAAAGGCGTGTGCAGAAAAAGGGATATCAATCCTCATTGCCAGTTATTTGTGTTGGGAATATCTATGTGGGAGGCGTTGGTAAAACACCTGTTTGTTTAGCACTAGGTGAATTATTGCACAATCATGACAGAAATTTTTACTATCTGAATAATGGGTATAAAGCGGAAAAAAAAGGTGTTGTCGTGGATAAGCGCATCCATACAGCCTTAGATGTGGGGGACGAGGCCTTATTGCTAAACGAGATGGCGCCAACGGTTGTGGATGCTAATAGAGCGAAGGGGGCTAAGTTAGCGGAAAAATGGGGGGCAAAGGCCTTGATTATGGATGACGGCTTTCAAAATCCAACCTTGAAAAAAGATTTTTCATTTGTCGTGGTGGATGGTAAAAAAGGCTTTGGAAATGGTTTTGTCTTGCCCACAGGACCTTTACGCGAGCCTGTTTTAGAAGGATTAAAAAGGGCTAATGCGATTATTTTGGTTGGTGAAGATACGTGGGGTGTTCAGTTTTTTTTAAAGCGTAATAATATTGATTTGCCAATCATAACAGGACATTTCCAGCTGGATAAAACAGTTGTTTCCTTGTTTCGTGATAAACAGGTCTTTGCGTTTGCCGGGATTGGAAATCCGCAAAAATTTTATCAATCTTTAACCGCGGCCGGTATTCAAGTTCAAGGGGCAGAGGATTTTCCAGATCATTATCATTATACACGATTTGATATTGAAAATTTGCGCAAAAAAGCCAAGAATTTGCCACTGTTGACAACAGAAAAAGATGGCATAAAATTGTCCAAAGATATGCGCCAAAATATTTTTGTGATGCCGGGGCAATTTGTCTTTGATGAGCCTGAGGCCGTGTGGAATTTGTTAAAGGGAGTCTTAAATGTCACTGATACATCAAGCCAAAAGAACGCCATTTAAGCGATATGTGACGGATCCGCTGGAAGGTATAGCAGTGGGATTTGTGTGTTTTATGCTATGGGCCTTGCCACTGTCTATTGCGCGACAGGTTGGCAAAGGTATTGGCACGCTGATTTATTATGTGGCGCGTTGGCGCAACCATATTGCCCTTAAAAATATGTCGGTTGGTTTGCCCGATAAAACGGACGCGGAAAAAAAGACTATTTTGAAAAAAATGTGGCAACATTTTGGGATGTTATTTGCGGAATCTGCGCACGGAACGGAGATTTTAAAAAAGTCCCATCGTGTCCATATGGAGTTGTTGCGTGATGCATGGAAAAAGGGTAAAGGCGGTTTTGTTTGTACAGCGCATTTTGGGGGATGGGAGTTTGATGTGGCGTCTTTGGTAGGGCCTGATTTTCGGATGAATCCTATTTATCGCAAGGCCAATAATCCGTGGTTGAATAAAATTTTATTTGAGCGTCGGCGAGGTATCAAAATCCCCAAAGGAGCAGCTGGCGCGCGTATGATGATAGAAACGTTGAATCAAGGGGATTTTATTGCGATTTTATGTGATCAAAAACTGCGTGAGGGTATGGAAATTCCTTTCTTTGGACGGCCGGCTATGACGGCCACTGCAATGGCATCTTTATCTATTAAAAAAGGTGCGCCGATTTATATGGTGAAAGGTGTGCGGGGCAAAGATAATATCTATACTTTTTCCGTGGAACAAAAGGTTGAAATTCCAAAGGGACTCAGCTATCAGGATACATTAAAAGCCGTGATGACCGAGGTAAATAATATCTATTGGACGTGGATTAAACAAAATCCCGAGCAGTATTTGTGGATTCATCGGCGTTTTGAGAAATCTTTTTACGAAGAATAACGTGAAATTGCAACAATCCTATCGCGAACAATAAGGGCAATAAAGATTCCCCACCTTCTTCAAAAATCTTGAGGGCAAAACGGATGGGTTCTGTTAGATGCGTGCCCGTAGCTTTGGCATACCGCGAGGGAAATCTGTCCGCAATTTGTGTCAAAAAGCCCAATCCGGCAAAAGTTGCAATCGTCCAATAAAGAGGGTGCAATTTAAAAAAGCCAAGGACCATTTGTTTGAAATATTTAATCAGCAAATAGGCCGCTGTGGCGATAACCAGCCCCACCAAAAAAGCGACCAAAATTTTGCTGTATAAGGGCACAGCCGCATTTTTGAAATAATTGATTTTGATGGCCGTGGAATCATTGACGGCCAACCAATGTTGAATGCCCATCTCGCGCAAAAGAGCCACCAACCATAAAAAGCATAAGGCAAAATAGGTGTTTTGTTTCGGGGTGCGCAAGTAATCAGTGCTAACATAAATTAAAACTATACCGGCCGCACCATAAAAAAGATAGGTTAAAACCTCTGTTACACCAACTTTTTCAATATCAAAAACGCCGAATTTCAGGCGGCAAAGATAGCTGATGCCGTAATACAGAGCTAAACAAATAATGACAAAAACACTCGCAAAAAATGGCGATAAAAAAATTTTTTTCATTCTGATGACACCCCTTTTAACTAAAAACTGGTGCCGAGAATGTGACTCGAACACACGACCTACTGATTACGAATCAGTTGCTCTACCACCTGAGCTATCTCGGCAACAGGGTTATTATGCCATAAATATGGGAAAAAATCAAGCTGATTTTTTATGTAAAACCCCAAAAGTCAAGCGTTATGCTTTGGCTGTTTCGGCAAGGGCCATTTCTTTGGCGGTCACATAGTCAAACTTGCCTGTACCCAATAAAGGAGGCTCCGTTGTGGTGATAATACGGCTCGGCAAGCCCAATTCCGTCATGCCCGCGCGCCTAAACAACTCAATTAAGCGTTCTTTGGTGATTTCTTTATCGGTGGTAATCAGAACGATTTGTTCGCCCTTTTTATCATCAGGGATATTGACCGCACCGCTGATGGCCTCGGGGAACTCTTTGGCAATCACTTGTTCCACCGCTAATAAAGACACCATTTCGCCACCAATTTTGGCAAAGCGTTTGCAACGTCCCTTGATAAAGATAAAGCCATCTTCATCTACGTCCACAATATCGCCCGTGTCATACCAACCGTCATTTGGCGGATCCAAATGCAAAGGATCGCTATGGCGCATATAGCCCTTCATCACGTTGGGTCCTCTCAACCACAACTCGCCACCTTCGGTAATGCCCTCCACAGGTACAAGCTTATATTCAATACCCGGCACCAAGCGTCCTACAGAGCCATTCTTTTGGTGCAAGAATGTGTTCACGGAAATAATGGGTGAACATTCCGTTGCGCCATAGCCTTCAAACAAGCGGACGCCGAATTTTTCTTGCCAGATTTTACGCGTTTCATCTTTAATCTTTTCGGCGCCGCCCGCCACAATGCGCAATGTGTTGAAATCATATGGATTAGCACAGCGTGCATAGCCTGTCAAGAAGGTATCTGTGGAAAAGAAAATAGTTGCCTTACAGCTGGCCGCAATTTCTGGAATAATGCGGTAATGCAGGGGAGTTGGGTATAAAAAGCCCTTCACCCCATACAACAAAGGAATAAACAGACCAATAGTCAAGCCAAATGAGTGAAACATGGGCAAGCAGTTGAGCAAGACATCCCGCTTGTCTACATCAAACCTTGACCATACCTGCAAACAGTTGGACAAGATATTTTTATGTGTTAAAAAAACAGCCTTAGGTAGGCCCTCTGAGCCAGAAGTAAATAACACTACCGCAGGATCCTCTGGTGTAATATTCATCTTTGCTTTTGTTTTGCGATAAACGCGTTTGGGCGCCACAGCACTCCAAGCACCCGCCAACTTATCCCATGTGGTCAAAGTGGGTTTTAAATCTTCCAAATATAAAACGCGCACATTGGCTTTTTCCAAGCCTTCCACCACGGGTTCTAATTTTGCCAAGGACACCACCTTGTGGGCTGTGATAACCGTTTCAATGCCAACGGTCTTGCATGTGGCTACAATGGCTTTAACACCGCTTGTGAAATTGATCATGGCGGGAATTTTGCCCATGGCATGCAACCCCAACACAGCTAAGGCGCAAGCATTAGAAGTTGGAATCATCACACCCATAATTTTATCTTGGGGAGCGGCTTTGCGAATCAAACGACCCAGCACAAAGGCCTTTAAAAACATCATCATAAATTTCACGGGTCGACGTGCGGTGTCCTCTAACAACGGGAAAAAGCGCCCACGCATTTTCATACAATCTGCCACAGCCTCAAAAGTCGTGCGCTTTAAATCGTATGTTTCAAAGGCCATATTCGTGATGACATCATATAATTTAGAGGAGGACTTTTCGCGTTTTTCACGGTTTGGCATTTCTTCGGGATATTGGAACGAAACGGGGGGCAAAATGTTGAGTTCAATTTTGGGAAACCATCTGCGCTCACATCTGTGTCCAATAACCCGAGAAAAGAACGTATAGCAAGCGCCTTTAATTTGAATGGGCAAAATGGGGGCATCACTCATCATCGCCATCATGGCGGCACCCTCGTAAATTTTCATACGGCTGTTGCCACCTTCCACCAAACCTTGTGGAAAAATCATACACAGTTTA
>JAZLCF010000060.1:0-10466 GCA_045614105.1 Alphaproteobacteria bacterium
ACATTATGCTCCTTGAACAGGTGGTACATATGGCGAGTGATATAACCCAGTTTTTCCATACGGCAGGTGCGACCTTTCATACGGCTGACATACAACTCTCGCTTGTCGGCATAGTATGCAGTGCTGAACAGCATAGTGTTATGCCACACCTGTTCGACCACAAAATCCTCTTTGATAAGGATTTCTCGACTATCGGTATCAAAGATGGTATAGCCGATGTTATACACAAAGGGTTTTTCCACACTCGTGGTTTCGGTATCAACGATTACAATTTTAGGCATTAGGATTTTCCTCTCTTTCATTTGTTTCCCTCTTGGGAACATCTTTATTATAGCACAAGTCAAGCGGTTTGTCAAGCACTTTTTTCATTTTTTTCAAACTTTTTTTCTTGCGGTCGGTGGGTTGTTTCCCTCACCTGACATAACATAGTATAACAGATAAGGCACGAAAAGTCAAGGGGTTTTGTGAAAAAAGTTGTTGTGCAGTTTGCACAACTTTTGGCCGAAAAAATTGTGCAAGTTGCCTATTGACAAAATTCGCGGTGCAAACAATCGTCCGCACCGCCGCGCCTTAGCACGTTAAAGCGTAAAATTCGTCAAAATGCACAAAAAATCCCCTGCGATTCACTCTCCGCAGGGGATTTTCACTCAATTTTTAGGCTTTCGCTTTTGCACAAGGGTCAATTCGTAGTCATTTTCACCAATTCGGAACGCAATTTGACGCTCTTTGTTGGTAATATTGACATTTTCACAAGCATTTTCGCTGTTTTCGGTCAAAAACTGGGCGATTTCTGCGATAATGCTCGCCTTTGTGGGGTTTGCTTTTCGCTCTCGCTTGTTCAAATTATACACACCAGTAGTGCGGTGATTTTTCACATTCGCAAACTTTTTCGCCTCTTTTTCCTTTTCGGGGTCAAGGTCATACTGGGTGCGTTCTCCTCGGTCAATAGTCTTGTCAAACTCATAGATTTCCTCTGCCTCGGCTCGGCTCACACCCAAACTGGACATTATGGCGGAAATCCGTTTTTCCTTTTCTGTCAATGCTACTCACTCCTTATGATGGGGTTTTAGTGGGGGCGGTATTTCTACCGCCCCCTATGGGGATTACTCTACCTTGGTGAAGTAGGCACGACCCTTAACCTCGGAGCGAGCAACCTTACCGCTATCCTTGAGTTTCTTAACGATGGCGTTGCAGTAGGACGCACTCACACCCTCAATGGAGTTGAAAGTGGTCAGCACTTTCATCATCTCGCTGACGGTATAGGCACGATTAGGCTCCATCTCGGCATACACCGCCTCGGCAACCTTGGCGTTCTCTACCTGCTTGGCGGTAGGCTTACGCTCGCCGTTGGACTTACGGGAAGCCTTATCGGCTCGCTCCAACAGGAACGCCTTATGCTCGTCAGACAGGTCATAGGTAGCAACGATTTCGGCAAAGGTCTCGGCGATAGTCATTTTCTTACTCATAGTATCAAACTCACTTTCTCGCTATTAGGTGGCGACCCTTAAATTTTTGTTTCGTTCCTCTTGGGAACATATTCATTATACCACACCTTGTGGAGTTTGTCAAGGGGTTTTTTCAATTTCTTGAAAAAATTTTTTTCGGTCGCTTGCAGGTTAGTCGACTCTCTCTGTAGCCCCAACCGCCCCTCTGACATACTCATTATACCACACTTGGAGTGGTTCGTCAAGGGGATTTACAAAAACTTTTTCAAGTTTTTAGGCCTACTCCAAGTCCTTTTATCTTGGAGAAATTTCACAGTTGGGCGGAATTGCCTCCCCTTGACATATTTATTATAGCACATCGCCGTGCCACTTGTCAAGAGTTTTTTTAACTTTTTTCAAAGTTTTTTTACTCTTGGTCGGTGGGGTGTTCCCCTCACCTGACATATATAGTATAACAGATAATAAGCCAAAAGTCAATAGTTTTGGGAGAAAAAGTTTTCGTCAATTTGCACAACGATTTAGCGAAAAATTTGTGCAAAATACATCTTGACAAAAATTCGCGACCACTCGTACGTGGTCGCGCCGGCACACAAGGCAAAAAAGAAGGGGAGATTTCTCTCCCCTCATTCATCTTTGTGTTTAATTCGCCACTTAGGCACTCGCTTGACATCGGACACCTCTGCGGTCTCTCCGCCGTAAGTCCAGAGCAAGAACTTCAGAGCTACAAAGCGGAGGAAAGGCATTCGACCTAAACACCACATCCTGTCGTTCTTGTCCCAGTATTCATAGTAAATCATCACTTGTCCCCCTCTCACATCTTGACACTCTCAAAAGCGGAATACTTACCGCCAATAGCCACCGCCAAAGTCTTGACCTCGGCACTCTCGGCTTGGGTTGCACAGTAGCAATTAAAAACCGTCTTGGGTCCGCACTCAATGTAGTTGTGCGGAATGTTCGCCAACTTGCGGTGGATAAAGTCGGTTTCCTCGGCAGGGATAGTCAAATCAATTCTCCACATTTTATCCTTGCGAGCCTTTTCCTCTACATACTTAATCAACCATACGCAGATAAAGTTCGCAACCGCAGTGATACACATATTGGTAACAATATCAACTGTGTCTTTTGCGGTCAGCATAACGATTAGGGGGTAGAAGCCATAACAGATGGCATTTGTCAAAGCCGACAGCCACTTTCCGCATTTGATGGTGCAGATGGAACGGATGGTGGATACTGATACATTTACCACAGTGGCAAGGGTGAATAATAGGATAGGATTCATTTTGTTTTACCTCGTTTCTTTCTCTTGATTACATACATATTATAGCATACTTTTGGTCTGTTGTCAATAGGAAATTTCAATTGGAATCCAATAAATTTCCAACTGCGGCTGACGGGAAGTAGTACCCCAAAAGTTTTCCTCACGCTTACGCTCCCAATCTGCGGTTGCCTCAGCGAGTAGGCGGTCACATTCCTCATCGCTTATCCAGTCTTGACCATCTGCCCAAACGATAGTGGCAATATCATAACTGTAGCCATGACCGCACATTATTTCACCATTTGACCGAATATCAAATACTTTCTTTTCAACAACAGTTCTCGTTACCATTTTAATCTCTCCTTTTTTATGTAGGGGGTGTTCCCCTCGGTACATTTGTATTATAGCATACCGAGGGGAATTTGTCAAGCATTTCTTTCAAATTCCTGCCACTTTCTTGCGACCTCGTTCTCGGCATAGACCTCGGCACGATAGGTGTTCAGCATAGCCAAAGCACCCTCTGCGATGGTGTCATACTCCAACACATTGAAAGTGTAGGTCTTGCAGTAGGAGTAGAAAATGCCCTTACGCAGTTCGTAGATAGTGACCTCTGCATATCCTTCCAGCACTGCGGGCTCTACCTTTAACTTGAAAATGTGGTCATCGGCGGTGTGGATAATCATAGGTTTTGCCATAGTTTGTTTCCTCTCTTTCACTTTGTAAATTGCTTGTTGAAATAGTAGTTGTGCATCACTCATTGTGTGCCCTCTCTTTCTGTTCTCTCTTGGAACATCTTAATTATAGCACACTTGCGGTGAGTTGTCAAGTGTTTTTTGAAATTGCCGTTACCATTTTTTGACATAAATCCCAAAAAATGGTAACCGCTTACTTTTGGATTACATCGTCCAAATTGATGGGAGAGCACTTGTTGAAAATGCCCACATTTTCAAACGGCACAACCTTGTCAGCAGACGAAATCATCATCATCGAGTAGGCGGTGTTCGGCTCACCACAGAGCACCTGCACAACCGCAGTACCCAAGCCTTTGGCATAGCCACACTCCCAAGCGGTACCGCTGTCGGAGTACATACCGAAGTTCAGAGCCACGACCACATCGCAGTTCTCAATAGCGGTCACATCGTCCGCAAATACACACTTTGCCCACAGTTCGTTGGACATATCCCAAGCACCCTCAATGGTGTGCTCTTGGGGAACATACACATTGTGACCCTCGTCACGCAAAGCCTTGATGGCTTGACGATAATACATCAGTTCGGGTTCGTTGAAAAAAGGACTTGCCAAGTAGATGTTCATAGTTAATTACCTCGTTTCTTTTTTATGTAGTAGTCAAGGGGCAAAGGTCGGTGGTTCCTATCCAAGCGACAAAGGATTAAACCCATCTGCCGACAGTTACCGCCCATTCGTGTCGCAGGTGAAGGGCGTTGGCTCCCCCTTGATTACATACATAGTATAGCACAGTTTTGGGAGTTTGTCAATAGGTTTTTTGAAAATAGTTTGATTATTTTTTTATCCCACCGAACATTTGTTCGTTTAATTCGGGGTGTGCCGTCCGCACACGGCAAAGACCCCTGCAGGTGGAGGTAGTACCTGCAGGGGTCAGAAGTTAGCGTTTAATCGCAGAGCAGAGAGGCAACAACATTAGCCGCCATTTCTGCATACTGGTGGGTAGTAGAGATATAGCCGATGCACTCGCCACCCCAACAAATAGGGGTAGCCTCCAACACGCCCATCTCGTACATATCGGGGATGGGCAGAATAGACATACCGCCTGCATCAAACAGGATGTAGTTGCCCTTCCCGCACATAGCGTCCAGTACTTTCTCAACCGTCTTGAAGTCGGGCTCGTCGGGTTTGTAGGGGGTCAGTACCAAGCCGTCAGAGGTGGGGACAATTTCCACCGCATCGCCAGGTTCCAAACACATAGCCTTGCGGAGTTCTTTCGGCAAACATACACGACCCAAGTCGTCCATTCGGCGGACGATACCAATTACTTTACTCATTTTTATCATTCCTTTGTTTTTGATTACATTTAGATTATACCACACTTTTGGCAAGTTGTCAAGGGGTAGTTGTGAAATATTTGAAATTTCCCTCTCTGTCAAAAATAAACCGAGTGGGGCGGTCGTGGAGGTCTTCCACCATCACTTGAAAGCCATAGTCCATCGGCTCAATGGTAACTTTGTGTTGCTCTCTCTCAAAGATTTGAACAAACAGATGTAACTCAGTCATTTTTATTTACCTCACTTTCAACATTCAAACATTATCCAGTCACTACATTCTTCGGCAGGGTCACAACCCTCATCTACAAGACCGCAAGTGCCATTGTCTTTCCAATAGGGACAGTCCCATCCATTACAAGGACAATAAACCCATTCGTGACCACAGCCACAGGTGAAGCCGTGCTCGGTTTCTCGGACTTGTGCGGAACTACCGCAGTTAGGACAGCGTACCATAGTTGATTACCTCTCTTTCTTGATTACATACATATTTTACCATATTTTTTCCAGTTTGTCAAGTGTTTTTAGGAAAAAATTGGAAATATTTTTTGTTTGCCTTTTGGTTTGAGATTTTGCGAAAGAACGTTTGTTCGATAAATTCGGCTCGCTTGGACGTGAGCGAGCCGCCCAGGCGAGGTAAAAACCTGGGCGGCTCAAAGGAGTATAAAAAGTTATGTCCAACTGGTGCGAACAGTGGGACTCGAACCCACACCGCGGTTGAGTAGTTTCAACCTCGTTTTCCAGCACGATACATTCGCATATTTTGGGGTGGCTTACGCCAACCCCATCAGTACCTCAAAGATTTCCTCGGGAGTGAAAGCCAGTTCGCCCCATTCCTCTCGGTTGCCTACCTCATCATCAAAGAGGACACAACCCTCGCAGGTGGCGAAAGAGGTTTTGGGAGTGCCGTGGGCGACAATGTGGATTTCGTCCCATTCCACACTCGGCAAGTGGCTCTGCAACCACTCCAACTTTGCGAGGGTCACGGCTCGGTCGTATTCCTCGGTCGGCTCTTTGCTCAGCCAACTGATGATACCAACCTCAATGCCCATTCGCTGAGCCTTATGGAGGTAGCGAGCCAGTCGGCTCATATTTACCATCGGCACAGCCTGTGCATAGGGGGTGGGGTCGTATGCTCTCAGCATAGGGAGCCAACCCTCAACCGCGTATAGGTTAGCGATAGTGCCGTCCATATCAAAGTAAATTTTCTTAATCATTATATTTTCCTCACTTTCGTTTCTCTTGATTACATACATATTATAACACACCCGTCACATTTTGTCAAGTACTTTTTTCAAAAAAACCAAAAAAACCTGACATTTCTGTCAGGCTCTTTGGGAAAGAAAACTATCAAAAATGAAAAACAACAACTGGTGCGGCTGAAGGGACTTGAACCCTTGACCAATAGATTAAAAGTCTACTGCTCTACCACTGAGCTACAGCCGCATTTTTTGGCATTCTCAAGTGTAGATATCAATGCCACCACAACCATCACAAGGAGTTGAACCTTGCTCATCTACACCTTGACCCGCGTCTTAGGTTGTGGCTTGTTTGTTCCCTCGCTCCGTCCACACGCCCTTTCAAGGGATAGGCGTTGTCTTTGGTCTACTGATTTATATAGCGGTCGGTGGTCTTACACGACACTCTGGTCTCGGTTTCTTTCCCTAAGCCACACTGCGGAGAGTGACCTGATACACCGCTTTGCCGACTTACTCTCGGCTGGAACAGAGCCTTTGATACATTCCAGTTGTACCTTTCGGTCTGGTTAGGGTGTGCTCTGTTTCTCTCATCACCCTCTCAACATCTTTATTATAACACACTTGACTTGATTTGTCAAGAGGTTTTTTAAACTTTTTGAAATTATTTTCCAGAACAGTCGCTCACAGGGATAAACTGCCATACATCAAGGATGTGGTCCCAAACCAGAAAGCGGCCATTCTCAAAATCGTGGCCATACACAGTGACCCACTCACCACAGAGGTGTTTGTGGTCACACCAATCCATTACACGAACTAACAACATTTTTTACACTCCTTCCTTTTCGGTCAAGACCTCGAACAACTGTACGGCAAGGTCGGTTCTGCCCTGCTCAACCAGTACGCAGATGGTGATGGTGCGTGCGTCCTCAAAGCCAAAAGTCTGAACTGCTAAATCACGAATATCCATTTTATTTTCCTCGCTTTCGTTTCTCTTGATTACATACATAGTATATCACATTCCAAAAGGTTTGTCAATAGGTTTTGGGAAATTTTTTTACATTTTTTGGAAATTATTTTTCTGCGAATTTTATCGCTTTAAAGCATTAAAGTGCGAATTCGGGGACACCCGCCCGCACACGAAAAAAGAGAGGATTACTCCTCTCCTTTCTCCTTTAGGTTTTTTATTTTTGCCACAAGATTTTAGTGGTGTAGGACAACGCCATTCGCATAGCAAAGATTTCCCAATAACTAAACAAGGGAGCGTTCAAGTGCGGAGCCAGTACCGACCAACCCCACCAAATGAAAACAGCGGAGAATAGCCAACTTGCCACATTGCCCACCAAAGTGCCGAAGTATTCGGCGGTTAATTTGTTCTGAATCTTTTTCATAGTTTATTCCTCTCTTCCTTTGTGTTTCTTTTTGCGGTTGTAAGCCTTTTTGTTCTTTGCGGTGTAACCTCGTTTCCGCAAGTGCAACATTCCTTGCACCTCTTCGGGCGACAATTTCTTGTAAGCACCCAATTCTTTCTTTTTATCCATTACCACTCACCACCTAACATTCCCTCAAGTTCGCCAATAGTAGGCAACTTGGCATAGCCGTCATCTTTCGGCATTTCTTTTAAATCTCCGATGGTCTTAATTTTCTTGTCCATTTATGTATTTTCCTTTCTTTACATATTTCCCATAATCATTGCGAACACATACAGCACCACGCACAGGGCAACCACACCATTTACAATTTTGTACATTCTGCTCACCTCGTTTCTTTCTGTAATCATTGTACCACACTTTTGGCTGTTTGTCAAGTACTTTTTTCAAAAAAGTTTGGGGTCTTTTTAGACCCCGACACTTATTCTCAAACATTTGTCAATGGCTTTCTGTTCTTCTTTGGTGATTTCTCCGAGTTTCTGCTTTAACCGACTTTTGTCAATAGTTCGCAGTTGCTCGCACTCAACCATCGATTCCACACTCAAACCGCAACTCTTGGAAATCCAGCATTGTGTCGGCAACTTTGCTTTGGTGGTGCGACTGGTGATAATTGCCACGATGGTGCAAGGAGAAAACTTGTTTCCCACATCATTCTGTACCACAAGACAAGGACGACGACCGCCTTGCTCACTCCCCACAACTGGGGACAAATCTACATAGTAGACTTCGCCACGCTTACACATAACTATTCACTCTCCCCTCGTAAGTGATGGCATCGAACAGGTTGTCATACTCATAGTTGCCAGGTTCAACACTGCCTGCGATGTTCAAGGCTTTCAGCACGATTTCAAATTCTTCTTCGGTTAAGTAAATCTGTTTCATAGTATGTATTTTCCTTTCTCTTTGTTTCTGTAATTATTATATCATAATTTAATTGATTTGTCAATAGGTATTTTCAAAATAAATAAATTATTTTTTCGCAACTCCTGGTTGCGCAACCGCAAGTTGCGAGAACGTTTGTTCGGCTTTAGTTTAGGGATTTAATGCTTTAATACTTTAGTGTAGTAAAGCGTTGAAATTTTACCCAAAGCCTAGACATAGCCGAATTAGGCTCGCTCCCACCGCCAGCGAGCCTATGTGGAGCTTTCTGTGCTGTTGGTGTGTAAATGGTTAGTACTAATATATTAAGAAGATGTTACCATCATACAATAGATGATAACATCTTCTCTAACTGTACTATTCTCTTGGCTGATACTGTGATAGTCACACACTCATTAGCATCAACACTCCATTGTGCATTGAGTTTCTTTTCTGCTTGTCTTAAGATATGTATTGCTTTACTGTTGTAAGGAATAAAGTATCCTTTAGTAATAGTAATCATAGTTGTTTATCCTTTCTTTTTGTTCTGTCTTAATTATAGCAGAAAGCATTTTATTTGTCAAGTGTTTTTTCATATTTTTTACCATTTGTTAGAACGAGTAGAGCCATAGGAACAACTGAAACCAGTGGAGCGGTTGCCGTAGTAGGTTGCCGTGGGGTCAAAGTAAGTGTAGTTGCTCTGAGTGGAAGTGTTGAAGCGATCGACATCGCGAGAGCGGTCAGGAGAATAAGAGAAGCCGTTGGAAGAATTGCCGTACAACATAGTGAATACCTCTTTCTTTTTGTTTGTGTTTCTCTTTTGTTCTGTCTTAATTATAACAGAAAGTAATTCATTTGTCAATAGTTTTTTTTGAAAAAAAATAAAAAAAATTTTTTTTAATTTAACGAAGTTTTGTGAATTTTAGTGTGTTAATGCTTTAACGCGTTGAAGTGCGAAAATTTGCCAAAAGACGTTTCTTTTGTAAAATCGCCTCGTTAGGTCCGTAGGCGAGGCGGCGGGCGGTGCCAAGTTTAATTTAATAGGGAGGCTTTAAATATATATACAGACCTTTTTCAAATAATGGCCAAAGAAGATAATTAAAGAGGGGGGTTGGTTTTGGGAAAAAATTTTATATTTTTTTATTTTTTTGTTTTGTCTGGCAACTTAAAATCCCAAAATGATTTCAGATTTCGAATCACGATACCACCCCCACTAAATTCTTGACATTTAAAAAAATTTTTTGTATAATGTAGATAGAAAGTTAAGAAAACTGGAGGTGTTAATCACGAAACTCGATTATACAATTGACTCTCCAGAAGAGCGATAGAAAATCGTCGAGCAAATCCTCGCAGAAACCCCGGACCCCAGTCCTAGATATCTCGAGATTTTAGCCGACTATCTCGTTTTATGCTTAGAAAAACAAGAGAAAAAAGAAAAACGTTTATTAACCGAAAACCGCATGACTACAATTAATAAACGCGAAACATCTTTTGAAGGACTTGTTTCTCAATTCGAAAATGGCGAAGATGGAATATATAATTTAATGAGCGAAAATAAAAATATGATTTTTTAGCATAAAGTTTCAATTACACCAGAAGATTTAGCAGATATACCTTACTTACGATAGATAAAAGAAGCCATAGAAGATATAGAAAAACGAGCTAAAACTCTTACTGGTAGAGAAGCCTACATTGCGAAAAAAGCAATTATTGAATTGCGGAAGGACCAATATATTATTAAGAACGCTTTCCGCAAACCAGTAGTAACAATGCATTTAAATCACTCAAATGTGCCGACCCCGCTTGATTGCGTTGAGGAAGTGGTAGATGGCGAAGTGCGGTATTCAGGTGTGTCCTTGATGGATCCCAAAGTATGCTCCGCTATTCTCTGCAATTATTCCCGATTAAAGCAATCTGGTTATAGCGTATTCCAAGGTGATACTTGGTACTTAATGGAAGATTTTGATAGAATATCAACTATTGCGCTGGCGGAATTCCCCTTATATGAAGCTTTGGTAACTTATAAAATTGACGGTTTGCAAAATGCGGAAATACAGAAAAAACTTGAAGAAGAATTTGGTATTAAACATAGTTTAGAATATATTTCTTCCCTGTGGCGAAATAAAATTCCAAAACTAATTGCGGCGGCAGCTAAAGATGAGTTCTTAAACTGGTACTATTTAAATGAGGAAAAAGGTCAGTATAAAAAATGCAGTCGTTGCGGACAAATTAAGTTGGCTCGTAATGAGTACTTTTCAAAGAAT
>JAZLCF010000061.1:0-7179 GCA_045614105.1 Alphaproteobacteria bacterium
CTCCCAAGGGGGAAACAACCCCTAAACCCGTCACAACTACACGCCGCATAAAAATCCTTTACTTTTAGGAAAAAGACGCTTCAAGGTCAGCCAACATTAGCACAATCTTAAAACGTCTTTATAAAACTAAAAAAACAGCACCTAATTAGGCCTGTTGTTTTTCAATGAAGTCAATAGCATCTTTGACCGTGCGAATCTTTTCAGCCGCATCATCTGGAATAGAACAGCCAAATTCTTCCTCAAAGGCCATCACCAATTCCACGGTGTCCAAGCTATCAGCGCCCAGATCATCAATGAAGCTCGCATTGTCTTGCACTTTGGCAACATCAACACCCAAGTGATCCACAATAATTTTCTTCACGCGTTCAGCAATTGTATTTTCTGTCATTTTCTTTCCTTTTGTTTAATTGATCAACCCTTTCGGGCGAAAACATACTCACACTAGCATAAAAAATTTGCCAATGCAAGTATTTTTTTAAAGCATCAGCATACCACCGTTTACATTCAGGGTTTGTCCCGTGATATAAGAGGCCTCATCCGACGCCAAAAAAGCTACCACATTTGCAATGTCTTGCGGTGTCCCCATACGCTTCATGGGAATTCTGTCCAACATGGCTTTTTTAACTTCCTCGGGCAAATTCGCCGTCATGGGCGTTTCAATAAAGCCCGGCGCAATACAGTTGGCCGTCACACCACGCCCCGCCAATTCGTTGGCAATAGATTTACTCATCGCAATCAAGCCGCCCTTGCTGGCCGCATAGTTCGCCTGCCCCGCGTTTCCAATGACTCCCACAATAGAGGCCATAGAAATAATGCGTCCAAAGCGACGTTTCATCATTCCAACCATCGCGGCACGCGCCAACTTAAAGCCAGCGGTCAGGTTCACCGCCAACACCGCGTCCCATTGCTCATCAGTCATACGCATCGCCAATGTATCCTTATTGATGCCGGCATTGTTCACCAAAATATCAATCTTGCCCATATCTTTTTCGGCATCTTCCACCAATTTTTTAGCCGCTTCACCGTTCGAGATGTTCGCCTCATATACAAAAACACGGTCGCCCAATTCAGCCTGAAATGCCTTTAAGGTATCTAAATTCATATCTGTCAGTGCCACCGTGGCTCCTTGCTCATGCAAAGTTTTCGCAATCGCACGTCCAATACCACCCGTTGCACCAGTGATTAAAGCTGTTTTTCCCGTTAAATCAAACATAATTACTCCTTTTGTTGTGGGCATAGTATAGCATTATTTATCCTTTGAATGCAAGCAAAAAATACGATATCCTTTTTTTGGGAAAAAGGCCTTGCAAAGCCCCCCAGTTTTTGATAAAATGCCCAACATGCAAAAGATAAAACATTTTTTCACATCCCGTTGGGCGTTGTTTGTATGTGGGTTGGCCAGTTGCACGGCGTTTGCCCCCTATTTTTGGTTTCCTGTTTTGTGGTTTTCATTTGCCGTTTTAGGTGCAAAAAATAATACTGCCACGCATAAACAATCTTTTTGGAATGCCTTTTGCTTTGGCGCAGGCCTTGGTGTCACAGGTATGAACTGGCTGGCCTATGCGATGATGATAGACAACAGCGAATACTTTTGGTTGATTCCTTTTATTTGGATTGGATTTGGCTTATTTTTCGGCCTGTACTATGGTCTGACCGCATTGTTGGCCAGTTTCAGCCGCCCCGGCATTCCCAGATGGCTAGCCTTTGCAGGCTGGTTTGGCGTGGTGGAATGGATACGTGGCTGGGCCTTTTCGGGTTTTCCGTGGAACGTGGTTGGAAATATCTGGAACAACACTTTACCCATTTTACAAAGCGTCAGCGTGGTTGGCGTGTATGGTTTAGGCATTATCACGGTTTTAATTTTTACCACCCCCTCTTTTGGACGCAAATTAAAACCAACACTATTGGCCTTGACGGGATTGGGCTTTTTGTATGCCTTGGGCGCATGGCGGCTTTATGATGCCCAAAATGACGCCGTATGGGGCATTCAACTACGCGTTGTGCAACCCAATATTCCCTGCACACTCAAATGGAATCCCCGTCATGCACGGGAAAATTTAAATAAACTGATTAAACTGTCCAAAGAAAATAACCAAAACATCACACATATTATTTGGCCGGAATCTGCGTTTTCGTTCTTGATCAACTACGATGAGCAAGATCGCCTTCAACTGATGCCGGCTATGCGGCAAGGAGCCGTCTTGATTACAGGTGCCATGCGGGCGGTAGATCCACAAAAACGCAGTGCGGCCAACAGTTTGGTAGTGTTGGACGACCTGACAAATATACGCGCCTATTATGATAAAGCTCATTTGGTTCCCTTTGGCGAGTACACGCCTTTGCGCGGTATTTTGCCTCTGGACAAATTTGTACCATTCGAGTCGGACATTGCGGCGGGCCCTGGCCCCAGAACAATTCCTATTTACAAAGCATTACCTGCCGCCCCAATGGTTTGCTATGAGGCCATTTTTTCGGGCGAAGTTGTGGATAAATCCAAGCGTCCTGCATGGCTGATCAATGTCACAAATGATGGATGGTATGGGCTGTCCGCCGGTCCTTATCATCACTTTGCTATGGCACAAACACGCGCGGTGGAGGAAGGTTTGCCGCTTGTTCGTTCCGCCAACACAGGCATCAGCGGCGTTGTGGATCCTTATGGGCGCATTTGGCACAGGCTGGATTTAGGAGAAGAAGGCGTGATTGACTCTAATTTACCAAAAGCTCTACCACCTACACCATTTACCAAGTATGGACATAAGATTCCCTTGTTGTTAGCGGGCATTTTAATTTTGATATCCTTTTTCAAACAAAAAAGTGCTTGACAAGCCAATAAAAAAAGAGTAGAATGCCAGAAAGTTTTTATAAAGAAAGGAAAAACCATGAAAGTTCGTTGTTCATTAAAATCTGCCAGAGCGCGTGATAAAGATTGTAAAATCGTTAAACGCAAAAACAGCAAAGGCAAAACACGCGTTTATGTGATCAACAAGAAAAAACCGAAATTGAAAGCTCGTCAAGGCTAAGTTTTTCCTTGTGTTCAATAAAATAGACTCTCTTTTTTAAGAGGGTTTTATTTTTGTTGACTCTTTTGATAAAAATCAGTATGCTAAATGTATGAATGGAAATTTATCTCAAATCGCAGAAAATGACCTGCATCTAACCGGCGCTAAAAAGGAACGCTTTGTGCGTGAAGCCATTGCTTTGCGCAATAATTTAAAACTGCGAACAAAACAAAAAAAAGAAAGAAATTCAAAATGTACACGTTCAAAATAGTCGGTGGTACACCGCTTGTGGGTTCAGTTGAAATTAAAGGCGCCAAAAATGCAACATTGCCATTGCTGATTTGTTCCTTGCTGACAAAAGAAACCGTGACAATTCATAATGTCTCACAGCTTAGCGATATCAAAGTTTTAATTGAATTATTAAAAGGCTTGGGGACGAATGTGACAGTTGAGGGCGATAAAGTTCACCTGCAAACGCCAGAGATTATCAGTACGCACGCGCCTTACGAGCTACTCAGCAAAATGCGAGCTGGCTTTTGGGTGATTGCCCCCCTGTTGGCGCGAAAAGGCCAAGCGCATGTATCACTGCCCGGTGGCTGCTCTTTGGGCGCACGCAAATTGGATATCTATTTTTCCGCCTTAGAAGCGATGGGAGCCGATATTCAAATTGAGGAAGGCTATGTCTCCGCCCGTGGCACACTGCATGGTGCCGAAATTTTTCCACACCGCATTACGGTGGGAGGCACAATTACAATTTTGATGGTGGCGGTTTTAACCAAAGGAACAACCGTTTTGCACAACGCTGCAGTTGAACCCGAAGTCGTTGATGTGGAAAAAATGTTGCAAAAAATGGGCGCAAAAATCCAAGGCATTGGCACCCATACACTGACTATTGAAGGAGTGCAGGAACTAAAAGGCGTTGAGTGGTATCCTGTCCCCGATCGCATTGAGGCGGCCACCTTTGCCATTGCAACGGCTATGACAAAAGGCAATGTCATATTAAAAGGCGCGAAGCTAGATTTAATGCAACATACCGCCAACATTTTACAAAAAAATGGCGTTTTATTGACGCAAACCGCCACAGGCATTCAAGTCAACGCCTCAAACGCCGATTTGCAGGGGCAATCCTTTCAAACCGCCGAATACCCAGGTTTGGCCACGGATGATCAACCTTGTTTAACCGCTATGTCTTGCTTGGCAAAAGGCGATAGCACCGTGACAGACGCCATTTTTGACAATCGCTTTATGCATGTGCCCGAATTGCAGCGCATGGGCGCCAAAATTGATGTCATCAATAACCAAACCGTGAAAATTCAAGGCGTCAAAGCCCTAACAGGCGCTTGTGTCACAGCATCAGATTTGCGTGGCGGCGCCGCCCTAGTTCTTGCAGGCTTAGTCGCCAAAGGCGAAACAACGGTACAGCGCATTTACCACGTGGATCGCGGCTATTATAAAATGGAAGAAAAATTGACAGCCTTGGGTGCTGATATTACTCGCATTTGGCAGGACTACCCCTAAAATAAGCCTTTCAATGGGGAAAATTCCTTTTAATTAAAATAAAATGAACATATTGCATTTTTTTATTGCATTAATGTCACAAAAATGTCATAATAGTGTCACCAAAATGCAACAAAAGGAGTAAAAATGCATATAAAATCAACTTTATTTATGGGTTTATTATTGGCTTCTAGCACAGCGCTTGCTGGCGGTTATCAATTACAAGAATACTCGGTCACCAATGCCGGTCGTGCTTTCGGTGGTGCAGGTATTGTGGGAGACGATTATTCCGCAATCGCTTTTAACCCAGCCGGTATGACTTTAAAAAATTCTGGTATGCAATTAGGCGCGATGGCCATGGATATTCATTCCAATATGAATGGACATTTAGACGATAATCCACGCATGGGTGATAAAGGCAAATTGCGCAACTTTAAAATCATCCCTCATGGTTTTGGACAATATGCTATCAGTCAAGATTGGCGAATCGGCTTGGGTGTCTATGTGCCATTTGGTTTGGGCACATACTACAATAAATCTTGGTTTGGGAAAAGTCATGCTTTAACCAGTGAAATTTCCGCCATTGATATCAATCCGTCGTTGGCGTGGAAACCACTGGAATGGTTGAGCATTGGCGCCGGCATCATTTTTGAACACATGGATGCACGCTTGACAAATGCAACAGGCACAAATGGCCAAATGTCCGACATGAACGCAGATGGTTGGGGACATGGCTGGAATGCAGGCATCATGATTGAACCCACGAAAACAACGCGATTCGGCATTGCTTATCGTTCCCCCGTGGTGCAAAACATCAAAGGCAAGCATCATTTGGATTATAGAGGAGCACATCGCGAAGGCATCAGCAGCACCAAGTTGGTTGACCCTGAACATATCCAGTTGACAGCCTATCAAGAAATTGGCAAGTTTGGCCTGTCCGCTATGGCACGTTGGACACGTTGGAGCCGATTTGATTTGCTCACCATTCATTCAACGGCTTCTGGCATCTCTCAAGTTCCAGAAAGTTGGCGCAACACATGGACAATTTCTGGCGGTGTAGATTATCATTACTGCAAGAATTTGACATTCCGCACGGGTTTAGCCTATGACCAAGGCGCAGTAAAAGATCCTATTCACAGAACCGCTCGTGTGCCAGATTCCAACCGTTGGATTACCAGCATTGGTGCCAGCTATATGAAAGGAAATTGGCAAGTGGACCTCAGCTATTTTCATATGTTCTGGGGCAAAGCGCGCACAAATAACACTTATGCTGGTTCAACCATCAAGGGGACCTATAGAACTCAGCTGAACAGCGTGGGTCTCAGTGTACAGTATCACTTTTAACAGTGTACTCACTTTGAAAGTGTGAATGAAAACTCCCCGATTCGTTTTGAATCAGGGAGATTTTTGTTTTAGCAGAGCTAATTGGAAGACGAAATTTCCTCACATGCGGCATATAGTCCATATGCTCCCCAACCATCACCAGAACGATCACCAGAATATATTTTATCATAGCCTTTCGCAACTTGTAGGGCTCTTTTTTCATCTAAAATAGTTCTTGTCCACAGATTTCCCACATCCAAGCGCCCCGTCAAATTCTGACAAACTTCATCACCATTTCCACTTTTTCCCGTGGCAGGACACAACGATTCAACACTTGCCAATTGCATACCATTGGCCTTACACCACGCCATGGCACTCCACCAATTCATAGCATTATTGCTGACACAAAATGTTTCACCATTACATACAGTCCCATTTTTATTGGCACAACTTGCGTTGCTAGCTGTTGTATGTGCATCAACCGTCGTGCCACCATTACACGCGGCTTGTGTTTGTGTGGCAAGTGTCAATCCCATCATTATCAAAGTTATATATTTGGTATATTTATACATATTTTTTCCTTTCAGTTTATTTATTAGTAAGGGCAAGTTGCACTATTTGAATTCATAGGGATACAGGCTCCATAGAGTGTTCCTGTGTGATTGGCTCCTGGATTAGAGCAACTATTATTCCGCCAATTGATGTAACAATACTGATTCACGGGACATCCTTGTAATTCATCAAAGGCTGTAATTGCACTTGTAGAACAGGTAAAATCAAAATCATCCACATGCATTGGATAACAGAGTCCATATAACTCTGTGTCAGAAGGGCCTGCTACGCCACAATTTGTATTCCCAAATCGCAAATAACAGTATTGTCCTGTTGGACAACCCGCTCCATCCACCACTGAAAGAGAGGCCTCATTTGTTTCTGCATCCACTGAAACCTGATAATGGCATAATGGCTTTGGTGTTATCGTATATGCAAAATTATACCAACACTTACCATCTGGATTAGGAACACACGAACCAGCTGAGCCGCCACAGATCAGGTTGCTGGCGCCCGTATCATCGCCACAGCACCAATGATTGCCCTCATCATCCGAACAACTGACCGCTTTTGAGGTATCGCAGGTACAAGCTGTCTCGTCACCATTTAACAACTCCAATGCTCCGCACTCGTGGCAATAGCCCTCCTCGGTATCACAATATCCGTTATACTTTTCTTTGCCCTCCTCTTGACAATCCGCTGTTGTCTCACATGGAATTAAACGCCCCACGCCATCAAACCCGAAAATCAAATCGTTTGTTTCTTGACATTCTGAAAAAGGACGCAGTGTTTCCGTCAGTACAATCAA
>JAZLCF010000062.1:0-4685 GCA_045614105.1 Alphaproteobacteria bacterium
ATCCAGTTTGTAATCAGTTGGCGTTATTGTATCTGACAGATGGAATGTTCGTGTGTTTTGTAAAACCTCTGTGATGTCACGTGTTTGGCTTACTAATGTGGCGCCATCTTGAATTAGTGCATTGGGTCCTTGGGCACGAGGATCCAGTGGAGAGCCAGGGACAGCAAATACTTCTCGTCCTTGAGAAAGGGCCTCTTTTGCGGTAATTAAGGAACCAGATTTTAAATTTGCTTCAATGACAACAACTCCTTGGGACAGACCTGAAATAATACGATTACGGCGTGGAAAATTTTGTGGTAAAAGTTGTGTGCCAAACGGAAATTCAGAAACAAGACAGCCTCGTTCTTTGATTTCCTCATACAATTCTTGGTTTTCAGCAGGGTATACAATGTCAACAGGTGTTCCTAAAACGGCAACAGTGCCACCATTGCCCGTCGTATTTTGCAAGGCTCCTGTGTGTGCCGCCCGATCAATGCCTTTAGCCATGCCAGAAACAATGACATAATCTTGTTCGGACAATTCTTTTGCTAAGTGTGTGGCAAAATTTTTTCCGTTCAAAGTAGCGGCACGTGTGCCAACCATAGCAAGACATTGTTTGGATAATAAATGTTCATGTCCTAATGTGAACAAGACAGGGGGAAAATCAGAGATTTGTTTTAATAAAGTAGGATAATTTTCATCACGGGCCAATAAAATTTTGGCCCCTATTTTTTCGGCTTTTTTGATTTGTTGTTGCACGTTTTTTTCATCAACAATTGTGATGGCCCGTTTAGCGCCGCCTTGTTTTGCCCAATCTTTTAGGTTTTCTAAAGCATTTTGAGGCGTACTGAAAATAGATAAAAGCTTACGAAACGTGGCAGGTCCAACATTTTCAGAAAAAGCTAATCTAAGCCAATCAATGCGATCTTGCTCTGTCATTTAACCCTTTTTGTGAAATGAAATTTTTGATTCTTGTTTAATAATCAAGCGTTTGATGTTTGCTCTATGACGATAATAGGATAAAACGCCCAATAATGCATAAGTGAGTGTAGCAGCCAGATTTTGTTGCAATAAAGCGAATAGAGGTGCAACTGTTAGGGCAATCAGCGCTGCCAAGGAGGAATAATGCCAAATCAGTGCGACCAATAGCCACGTGAGACAGGTTAAAACACCTACATAAGGTGTCATTGCTAACATCAAACCCAAAGTGGAGGCAACACCTTTGCCGCCTTTGAATTTTAACCAAATGGGATAATTATGTCCGATGACGGCCATAAAACCAGCAAAAAATCCTATATCCTTGTTAAATAACCATTGACAAAGAAGGGCGGCTAAGGCTGCTTTAAAAACATCTAAAATTAAGGTCAGTAGCGCTAATCCTTTATGGCCTGTTCGTAAAACATTTGTTGTGCCAATATTGCCAGATCCAATTTTGCGAATGTCACCCAATCCTGCACAATATGTCAGTACCAATCCAAATGGAATGGAACCCAAAATATAACCGATCAAACCTGAAATAAGATAAGTCATTATACAACTCTCCTTTCTTGCAATAGTTTATGCGTTCTTGACAAAAAAAGCAAGTAAAAAAACTTAAACGCGTTTGGCGTCCAGGATTTGCACCTGAATTTTCGTACGGCCTTTCCAGGTGTCTTTTTTAAGATTGACAATCATATCAAAATAACTTTCTCCATGTGATGAGAGAAAGGCTTTGCCCATTTCTGTGTCTGCTGAACGAAAAGCAATTCCAGTCATTTTTTGTCCAGTCTTATTCGCTAATCCAACGTTGATATGACCATTTTTTAAAAGGTTTGTATATGAAATGCGAACATTTTTTAAAAGGAATAGAGGTTCGGGGTTGCCTTCTCCAAAAGGGGCAAGCAATTCTAATTTTTGTATAAGATCCAGTGTAATGCCTTGTAAATCTAGCACGCCTTCAACCTGTAAAGTATGGGTGGTATTTTGTAAAAGATTTGGTTGGATGGTCTGTGTTAAATAGTCAATAAATTTGGGTATCTTATTGCGTTTTAAAGAAAAACCTGCAGCCATAGGGTGTCCTCCACCGCGTGTTAAGATGCCGTGTTCCATAGCGTGCATAACAAGGGTGCCAATGTCCAGCCCTGTGACAGAACGCGAGGATCCTTTGACATCATCGCCTTCAATGGATAAAGCAAAAACTGGCAGGTTGTAGCGTTCTTTTAGTCGTCCTGCTACAATGCCTACAACTCCTTGATGCCAATTTTCACCTGAGACCACGATAAAAGGAGTTTGCAATGGTTTTGATTCCACCTGTTCAATGGCCTGCAAAAAAACGTCATTTTCAATTTCTCGTCTATGTGTGTTGAGGCGATCTAATTCTTCAGCTAAAATACTGGCTTCGATGGTGTCGTGACAGGATAAAAGTTGCATGCCCAGATCAGATTTTCCAACGCGTCCACAGGCATTGACGCGTGGTCCGAATAAATAGCCAAGGTGGTAAGAGGTGGCCGGTTCTTGCAAATCAATTTGCTTGGCCAAAGCTGCTAAACCGATATTATTTCCAGTAGCCATTTGCTTTAAGCCCGACTTGACCAGTAAGCGGTTAACACCTGTCAATTGTACGACGTCGCAAATTGTGCCAAAGGCCACCAAGTCTAAATATTGCATCAGGTTGGGTTCTGGTTTGTTTGTCCAAAATCCTTGTTCGCGTAAAACTTTGTTCAAGGCCACAATAAATAAAAAGACAACGCCGCAGGCCGCCATATGGTGACAAGGGTGTTGATATTCTTCATCCAAGCGTTTAGGGTTTACAACAGCATAGGCGTTGGGTAATTCTGTTTCGGCATTGTGGTGATCCAAAATAATCACATCCAATCCCAACTTTGTGCCAAAATCAATCGGCTCAAAGGCGGTGGTGCCACAATCCAAAGTCAGAACAACGGAACAGCCTGTCTCCTTGTAATCTTGCATCTTCTTAGCGTTGGGACCATAGCCATCCTCGCGTTCGGGAATAAAGGTAAGCACATTTATGCCACATTGAGACAAAAACATTTTCAGTTCGGCTGTTGAGGTGGCACCGTCTACATCATAATCGCCCATAATGCCAATAGGTTCATTCAACAAAATGGCCTGTGCAACACGTTGAGCGGCTTTTTCCATATCTTTCAATGAAAAAGGATTGGGTAAATTTTCGCGCAAAGTAGGGGATAAAAACAAAGGAGTGGTTTCCAAATCAAAACCACGGGCGGCCAAAATCCGAGCGACGACATCAGGTAAATCAAAGCGTTGGTTGATGGCGTTGGCCATGCGCTCGTTGGTTTCCTTTAAATGCCACAAACATCCGCTGAGCGAGTAATTCTCAGCTTCCTTCACATCCATTTTTATTCCTTTCGGGGCTAGGTTAGGACGATTTTCAAAAAAAAGCAAGAAATTTTAAAAAAAACACTTGCGAAAGGAAAAAAAGTTTTTTATACTGACTTTGGAAAAGGGAGAAAGAATGAAAAAAGTTCTTTTTATTGCCAGCGAAATGACGCCATTTGTGAAGACCGGTGGTCTGGGAGATGTGGTTGGCGCTTTGCCTAAATCGTTGGTTGCCAAAGGAGTTGTGGTAAAGGCCATTGTGCCGCTTTATTCTTGTATTGATTATCAAAAGTATGGTTTGGAAAAAGTGATGGAAGGCAATTGTGTGCAGATGGGTAATTGCTCGGAGTTCTTTTCGGTTCATCGTTCCAAGTATGTTGCGGGTGTAGAAACTTATTTTATTGAGTTTAACAAATATTTTGAGCGCAATGGTGTCTATGATGATCGCTTGACGCGACAAGCCTATCAAGATAACGCTTATCGCTATGCCTTTTTTGATCGGGCAGCGTTACAGGTGGCCAAGGATTTAGGCTTTCAACCCGATGTTATTCATGTTCACGATTGGCAAACGGCTTTAATTCCTTATTATATAAAGAATGAGCATGATCCGTTTTTTGCTAGAACAAAAACACTGCTTACCATTCATAATTTGCCATATCAGGGGCGCTTTGGGGCGGATGTTGTGCCGTATGCCAAAATTGATTGGAAAGATTTTAATGCGGGCGCATTTGAAGATTATGGCTGCCTGAATTTCTTAAAGGGAGGTATTCGTTTTGCGGACAAGTTGAATACAGTATCTCCCAATTACGCCAAAGAAATTTTGACGCCAGAATTTGGTGCTGGGTTGGATTGGTTGTTGCGTGAGCGTCAGGCCGATTTAAAGGGTATTTTGAACGGGATTGATACAGAACTTTGGAATCCCAAAAAGGATATTATTATTCCTGAAAAATACTCGGTGCGCACCCATGAGAAAGGTAAAGAGGAAAATAAACGCTACTTGGTGCAAAAAGTGGGTTTGGCCAGTGTGGACAAACCTGTCATCTCTATGTGCGTGCGTTTGGCTGAACAAAAAGGCATTAAGATGTTGGCCGAATGTATTGAGCCCGTCTTGAATACTATGGAAACACAGTTTGTGATTATGGGACAGGGCGAAAAATGGGCAAATGAATATTTTGCCTCTCTGCCACATAAATATCCAGGCAAAATTGCGGTGGGTATAGGTTATAATGCCGAAAAGGAACACCTGATGTGTTCGGGCGCGGACTTTGCGTTGGTGCCATCGCTGTATGAGCCATGCGGTTTGACCCAGATGGTCAGCCAAACTTATGGCGCACTACCCATTGTGCGTACAACGGGTGGTTTGGAGG
>JAZLCF010000063.1:0-1569 GCA_045614105.1 Alphaproteobacteria bacterium
GTGCTTCGTCCAATTTCTTGGAAATCGGACCTTTATTACCATCGGCAGCCCGAACGATATAGCCTAAACCACCCATTTCGTTTTCAACCGCAAAAGCGTTTAGTTTATCAAACCAGCTGCGTGGGCGATCTTCTGTCTTTGGTGCTTTAATGGCGCGAACAAATCCACCTTCGGCCACCGTATTGGCAAAGATACCGAATTCGGATCCAGCAAACACTTCCGACACATCCACGATACGAAGTGGATTGCGCAAGTCTGGCTTATCTGTTCCATAAGTTTTCATCGCTTCGTCAAACGGAATCCGAACAAATGGCGCTTCACTGATTGTCGCATTTGGCGCAAATTCCTTAAAAATGCCTGTAATCAATTTTTCGCCAACTTCCAAAATTTCATCTTGCGTCACAAAAGACATTTCCCAGTCTATCTGATAGAACTCACCAGGAGAACGATCGGCGCGAGAATCTTCATCACGAAAACATGGCGCCAATTGGAAATAGCGGTCAAAACCCGCCACCATCAACAATTGCTTAAATTGTTGTGGAGATTGTGGCAAAGCGTAAAATTCACCTTTATGTACACGGCTTGGCACCAAATAGTCACGCGCGCCTTCCGGACTGGACGAAGTCAAAATTGGCGTTTGGAATTCTGTGAATCCCATTTCCCACATTTTGTCACGCACAAATTTGTTCAAACGGTTGCGCATCAAAATATTGGCATGCGGTTTAGCACGACGCAAGTCCAAAAAACGATATGTCAAGCGTTGCTCTTCGCTTAAATCAGCGGAATCCGCCGTAATCAAAAATGGCAACACCTGCGCATCACCCAACATATCCACCTTTTCCACACCGACTTCAATTTCACCTGTCGGCATTTTTGAATTTACTGTTTCAGGTGTTCTGGTTAAAACTTTTCCTTCAATACGCACCACAGATTCAGGGCGCGCCTTTTCCAAAGCTCCAAAGTATGGGCTGGACGTATCTACCACACATTGGGTGATGCCGTCATTATCGCGCAGATCCACAAATAATAAATTACCGTGGTCACGTTTTGTCTGTATCCAACCGGACAAAACAACTGTTTCACCGGCGTTTGCTGCCCGCAACTCGCCACACATTTTTGTTCTATAATTTTGCATTTTCTATCCTTTTCTTTTTGTTAAGTGCAAGGGCGAATTTCGTCCGCTGTGCCACCTTGCTTCAGGATCACATGAATCCCCTTAAACACGCTGTAACGGGCGCGCCCGAAGGGTTCTAATCAGCCAAAGACCTTTCTTCCCTTATGCTCCCCTGTGTCATCAGGATCAAAGCGTTTTTATTGTACCAAATAAATTTGAAAATTTCAATCATTTTTTTGAAATATTCATTTCTATAGCATATTTTTTCTTTGCTTCACCTAAAATCCATACAACAAACAAAAAAACGCCTTATAAATCAAGGCGTTATTCTTAAAATGGTGGGCGATTACGGATTCGAACCGCAGACCCTATGCGTGTAAAGCATATGCTCTAACCAGCTGAGCTAATCGCCCATAAGCTCCATATAAGGAACGAATGTGGTTATTTTAACATGC
>JAZLCF010000064.1:0-1934 GCA_045614105.1 Alphaproteobacteria bacterium
CGCAAACGATCATCCTTGTAGCGTTCTTGAATCATCTTCATTTGCGGTTGAATTTTTTTCATTTTGGCCATAGAGATATAGGACTTTGTTGCCACCGGCAATAAAGCCAATCTCAACAATGTGGCAAACACCAAAATCGCAATCCCCATATTCCCTACCAACGCATATAACCATTGCAGGAAATATAAAAACGGCTTTGTTAGGAAGTAAAACCAACCAAAATCAATTGTTAAATCAAATTTGGGAATATCTAAAGCCTCTTGATAAGCATTGATAAGTTTTAAATCTTTGGCCCCTGCAAACAACCGTGTTGTTTTTGTAAGTACTGCCCCAGGCATCACAGTTTGCAAAGGCGTTTTAAATGAAGAAAAATATCTATCTTCACTCAGCTTATTCGTGTATTCCACTTCTTGATCTTGATCGGGAATAAAGATGGTTTGCCAGTACTTATCGGTTATACCCGTCCAGCCCCCTGTTGTTTGATAGGAGACAGGCTCTTTTTCAACATCGTCATAGGCTGTTTCGCGCAAACGTTTATCCACCAATGAGACAAATCCCATATGCACAGAAGACCTTTCCAAATTGACACCATTTTTATTGCGACTAATCGTCCCATTCAAAGCGACCACAACGGGATCTTTTCCTGTGTTGCTCAAGCTATCGACTATAGTGAACATATAATTTTCATCCACACTGATTTGACGCGTCAGCTGAACCCCCTTGCCTTTCCAAGACAAAGTGACAGGGCTTTCAGGTACCAACTTGTCCGAAGAAATTTGCCACTCCGTTTCATTGGTGGGCAATGCCATGGCGCCAGACCAATAAAGGGAGGCAAAATAATCATCAGATAACAACACGACATCAGTACTATCTGGCGCAATTGTTTGCTTATAATGCTTTAATGTCAGCGCATCCAACACGCCTCCTGTCAGGGTCAGTTGTCCCTGAATACTTTCATTATCAATCGTGATATGGCGTACTTCCTTTGAGGGCGTTTTGACAATCACCTCCGGCTGAGCGAAAGCCTCTTGCGCGGCCTCTACCGCCACCTGCTCTGTTTGAGATGCAGGTTTCGTAAAGTATTGAAAACCAAATAAAACGGCTATAATTAAAATCATACTCCACATCATAGAACGCTGTTCAGATTGAATTTGTTTCGGTGTTTGTTGCATTTTTTACCTTTCTGTTTCGTGCTATTTTAACCAAAAGCAAGGTAAAAATCAACTATTTTATCAATTAAATTTGTTTCCGCATTGCACACACATATTTTGCTCACTATAGTTTAATAGAAATCTGATTGAAAGGAAAAAAGATGGCACAAATTTCGTTACTGAAAAAAATGGCACGTTTATTATTTCTGGTCTTATTATTGAATTTGATAAGCTATATAAGCGCTAGCTATATGACAGAAGAAACAATGATATGGTACACGGCGTTACCACAATCTTCTTTAACCCCACCATCTTATGTCTTTGGCATTGTTTGGGGTCTACTTTTCCTCTTACAGGCTATTGCCGCCTTTTTGGTTTGGGGCAAAACAAGTCCCCGTTATTTTGTGTTGCAATTGATCCTGAATATGATATGGAGTTTCACATTCTTTTATTTACGGCGACCAGATTTCGCCTTACTAACAGTATTTGTATTTGTTATCGCTTTGATATTCAATATCAAATCCTTTGGCACAGTCAATAAATGGGCCGGGTGGTTGCTTGTGCCCACGCTTTTGTGGGCCTTGTTTGCCATTTACCTAAATGGCGTCATTGTTTTTGCGTAAAGCAAAGCCAAAAGGGGCTACTATTCCTTATTGAAATCAGGAGTGGCGTCTTCTGTATTACCCACAGATTTCAAATCAAAATACTGTAATAACGGCATGGCCAGATAAATAGAAGAATACGTTCCCAAAATAGTCCCTAGCACCATGGCAATGGAAAAAC
>JAZLCF010000065.1:0-3763 GCA_045614105.1 Alphaproteobacteria bacterium
CATCGCTTCAGCACGCCCCAGCTCAACAATCACATTACCGGCTTCCACACGTTTCACAATACCATGAACAATTTCACCTTTCTTATCCTTCATTTCTTCGTATTGTTGACTGCGCTCGGCCTCGCGCACTTTTTGTGTAATGACCTGTTTAGCAGTTTGCGCGGCAATACGTCCAAAGTCCATTGGAGGCAATTCATCCACAATTTCATCACCAATTTTGGCAAACTGATTGGATTTGCGTGCTTCTGCCAAGCTGATTTCGCGGAATTCATCCATTACTTCTTCCACCACAGTAATATAACGCGCCATACGAATGGAACCATTGCTCGGATCAATCGTGGTACGAATATCGTATTCGGGGCCATATTTACTGCGTCCAGCCTTGGAGATACCCTCTTCCATGGCGTGAAGAACAGCCTCTTTTTCAATTCCTTTTTCATGAGCCAAAACATCGGCCATTTGAATCAGTTCTGGTCTTGGGAGTGTTGCGTTTTGCATTTTATTTTTTTCCTTTCTTGTTATCTAATGTTTCATCTTTAAACGTGAGTTTTGCTTTTGCCACGTCAGCAAAATCAAAGGCAATTTCTTGGCCCTCAAAATCCATTGTAATTTTGGAGCCTTGAATACCCTTTAAAATTCCCTTGAAACGTTTACGCCCATCAATACCGTTTAATAATTCCACTTTGACTTCTTCGCCTTTAAAACGGTTGTAGTCGGCAGGTTTAACCAATGGGCGATCTATGCCGGGGGAAGAAACCTCCAACACCCAACGCCCCTTAAAGGGATCCACCACATCCAACAAAGCACTGGCCGTATGGCTGATTTGTTCGCAATCATCCACAGTCATCTCTTTGCGATCCACGCGTTCGGCCATAATCTGAACAGTTTTCATTTCTGCCCCAATCACAGCCACACGAACAACCTCATACCCCATATCGTTCAGAGCTGGGCTGACAGCGTTTGTAATCGTTTCCACTAACTCCATTTCATCTCCTCTTAAATTTTAGGTGGAGCTCTTTTGGAGCCCCACCCGATTTATGTTCAGGAAGTTAACAAGGCTATTATAGTTTAAAAATTTTCCTTTGTCAATAGCTTTTTAAAATATTTTTTAAGATTATTCTATAGATTACACTTATTGAGCCTTATGACATCCACACTTTGGACAACCACAAGATGGTTGTGGCTGATAAACAATTTCATTTTCCACAACTGGCTGTGGCGCAGGAGGCACCATAACCACAATGGTTTTAGGTTGTGGCGCTGGACGTACGCAAGAAACATATGAGCTGTAAGAAACTGTCTGATGACAGCAAGAGCAAGGAGCCTCGCACGCAGGCGCACAGCCCACATAATACCTTTCTCTTTCATATTCTGCACAGCCTGTTAAAGCAGCTGCCACAACACACATCAATAAAAATTTTTTCATTTTCATCCTCCGATTTATTTTTTGTTTAACACAGTTGCTTTAAAGTTATCCAAAACGGGATGAGCCAAAGCCCGAGCCTTTTGGGCCCCTTCACGCAACATTTCCTCTACCTTGTCATAGTGGGCCATATAGTCCACATACTTTTCGTGAATCGGCGCTAATTCAG
Organism: Alphaproteobacteria bacterium; assembly: GCA_045614105.1. GTDB lineage: Bacteria > Pseudomonadota > Alphaproteobacteria > CAAHEQ01 > UBA3637 > UBA3637. Next base: position 1,593 of record JAZLCF010000065.1, read on the forward strand.
CGGCAATGGCGTCAGCCAACATCTTTTTGATGGTGCCATAGCCCATACCACCTTTTTTCAAGCCCGCTTCAATTTCTTGCACAAGTTCAGGACTGCAAAATCCACGCGCAATTTGGAACAACAAAATTTCTTCTGGATTTTTGGGCGCGTTGATATCTTGAGAGTCTGTTTTGATACTCATTACCGCTTTTTTAATCTCTTCGCTGTCAGCAAATAAAGGAATCACATTTCCATAGCTTTTACTCATTTTTCGGCCATCGGTACCAGGCAACACAGCTGCGAATTCTTGTGTAATCGCTTGTGGAATTTTGAGTACCTGCTTGCCATAGCACGCATTGACGGCGCCCGCAATATCCGCCGTAATTTCCACATGCTGCACTTGATCTTTACCAACGGGCACATAATCCGAACCATACGTCAAGATATCCGCCGCCATCAAAATTGGGTAATTATAAAGCCCCATATTGATTCCGGCATCATTTGGCTCGCCTTTGGCGACATTCTTATCCACAGCGGCCTTATAAGCATGCGCCTTATTCATAAAACCCTTTGGCGTAAAGTTGGTGAGCAGCGTGGTCATTTCAAACACTTCAGGCACATCCGATTGACGATAAAAAATGGTCTGACTCGGGTCAACACCGCAGGCCAAATAGGCACACGCAATTTCACGCGTAAATTGTTGCATTTCAACTGGATTTTTCAAATAATTGACCGCATGGTAATCGGCAATAAACATAACATGTTTACCTCCATTAGCCAAGACTTCGTGCCCCAGCTCAATGGCGGGCTTCAAGGCTCCCACATAATTGCCAATATGCAAGGTCCCTGTGGGTTTCACGCCCGTTAAAACAATTTTATTTTGCAAATCCATGTTCATTCCTTAAAAAAAACAATAAAAGAGTATCACCTTTTTTCCAAAAAGTCAAGTCTTTTTCAAGCGTAGAATCCACCCAAAAATGACTTACAATTCGTCGTCCGAGTCCTCTTTGACGCAGGCCCTCGCTGAATCTTCCTCTTCTGGTTTTTCGTTGGTATGGACGACATAGGTGCCTTTCAGCCAACGCCCCAAATCAATATCGGCACATTTTTTGGAACAAAATGGTTGATATTCCAAAACCGCTTGCTTGCCACAAATAGGACACTTTTTATTCAAAATGGGTGTAGAAGTGGACATTTTAATCCCGTGGGGCCTGGGTCCGCTCTTGACGTTCGTGACGTTCCTGAGCCTCTATGCACAAAGTGGCCGTTGGACGCGCATCCAAACGTAAAATACCGATCGGATCTCCCGTTTCCAAGCAATAGCCATAGGTGCCATCTTCAATACGATCCAACGCTGCATTGATTTTTTCAATCAATTTGCGATCACGATCACGTTCTTTCATGGCCAACACCTGCTCAATTTCCTTTGTCGCACGGTCATTGATATCGGATTCTTGCATTTCTCCTTCTTGCAAATCCGTCAAGGCACGCGCCATATTCCTAAGCAAATTGCGACGCCACTCAATCAACTTTTGCTTAAAGTATTCCAGTTGACGTTCGCACATATATTCTTCTTTTTCTGAAGGACGATAATTTTTTGGTAATTTAACAGTCATAGAAATCTCCTTTCAGTAAGTTTCTATTTGAATACCTGAAAAATCGGCAAAAGTCAAGTTTTATTTTCTATCTTTGAAACATAGAGCGGCGCCATTGATGGCTGGCAATCAAATAAATTGTTTCACGATTATCATTGGGTGAAACTTTATTGGAGCGTGTATGCCCACATTTTTCACACCGATGCACAAGATATTCCGTGCCATTTTTTATTTGTAATTCAATGGGTTCCATAACGCCGTGACAGGTTGAAGCTCTATCCCCAGGGTGATCACCATCCACATGTTTACTGGCCCCACAGTTAAGACAATGATTAGTATAACCATTTCCCTGAACGTTTGTACCACAAACATCACAGGTAAAATCTCTTTCGTCCTTTGATACTCTTGTAAAATGCGCTTGTTCTAACATGTTAGTTATTATACCACAACACGGCAAAAAAGTCAAGTTATTTCATTTCTTGGTATTGCTAAAAAGGGGTTGACAATGTAAGGAAAGTATGGTATAGAGGGTATAATTAACCAAGAGAGAGGAGGAAGAGAATGAGATGTCCCAAGTGTGGCAAAGAAGATTGTGTA
>JAZLCF010000066.1:0-1924 GCA_045614105.1 Alphaproteobacteria bacterium
GAATTGGCTGTATTCACATTCGACGCATCCACTATCAGTTGAATAGCCGGTGTAATAGGTACTCCTGCTTGTTGTTGCTGCAATTTTTTATCAAAATCTGTGTCAAAAACTACCACGGCACTCACCTTGCCTGTGCGCAACTGCTCATCTATCTCGCCTGCAGAAATATATCCTTTATAAGAAAAATACTCGTTGTGCGCAAGTCTGTCCACCGCTTTTTCTACCCCATCGGTACGGTTTGGTGCAACCACGGCCACAGGAATATTGTTTACCTCGGTAGAAATGGCAAAACCAAACAACACCATCAACACCACAGGTATCAACATCACCACCAGCATAGTACGCGTATCGCGCAAAATATGTAACGATTCTTTTTTTACAAACGAACCAAAATTTTGTTTCATACTTTAATCTCCTCGTTTTGCACTGCGTGCTAATGTTCTAAAAACCTCATCCATAGACGCTGCTCCAAATTGTTTTTTTAGTTTTTGTGGCGTATCCAAAGCCTCAATTTTTCCGTCCACCATAATAGACACACGCGAGCAATATTCTGCCTCGTCCATATAGTGAGTTGTAACGAAAATAGTAGTTCCACTTGCCGCTTCTTCGTATATCAATTCCCAAAACTGACGACGTGTGATAGGATCAACACCGCCAGTAGGCTCATCTAAAAAGATTACTTCTGGCCTATGAATAGTAGCAATCACAAAAGAAAGTTTTTGTTTCCAACCCAAAGGCAAAGACCCAACTACAGTATCTTTTTCCGACATAAATTGTAGTCTATCAAGCAGCCAAAATGCACGTTGCTCACTATCTTTTTTACTCATACCATAAATACCTGCAAAAAGCATCATATTTTCCCAAATGGTAAGGTCGTTGTAAAGAGAGAAACGCTGACTCATATAGCCAATATGGCTTTTAATCTCTTCTGCCTCGGTCATTACATCAAATCCAGCCACACTTCCTGTGCCCGAAGTGGGAAAACTCAAGCCACAAAGCATACGCATAGCAGTGGTTTTTCCCGCACCATTGGCACCCAAGAAACCAAAAATCTCGCCTTTTTCTACATCAAAAGAGATGTTGTCCACCGCTGTAAAACGTCCAAACTTTTTGGTTAAATCACGTACAGAAATTACTATCTCGCTCATTGTTTCATCAGTTTAATAAACATATCTTCTATGGTTGGCACTTCTGGCTCTATATAGAAACCTTCCACATCACGCAATGCTTTTTTCATCTCCTCGGCATTAAAACTTGCATCTGCCACCAAGTGGTGCATCTCGCCAAAAGGATAACAATTTAGCACTCCCGGTTGCTTGCGTGCCACCTCTAGCAAAGCAAACATATTTTTTGCTTTCACTCCATAAAGCGGTGAATCAAAAGCTTTTACCATGTTTTCAGGGGTGTCAATACCCAATATAACCCCTTCATTAATTAATGCAATTCTATCGCAACGCGAAGCCTCATCCATATAAGGTGTAGACACCAAAATGGTAATACCTTGTTTTTTAAGTTCACTCAGCATATCCCAAAACTCACTACGCGACACCGCATCCACACCCGTGGTAGGTTCATCCAAAAACAACACACTTGGGCAGTGAATAAGTGCACACGAAAGGGCAAGTTTTTGTTTCATACCGCCCGAAAGTTTTCCTGCACGACGTGTTTTAAAAGGTTCAATCTGCTTGTAAATAGGTGCAACCAAATGATAAGATTGCTCCACAGTTACCCCAAAAATCGCAGCAAAAAATTGCAAATTTTCCTCCACCGACAAATCTGGATAAAGCGAAAATCTACCCGGCATATACCCCACTCTAGTACGTATCTCACGATAATCCTTTATCATATCCAGTCCATCTACAGTGGCACTGCCAGCATCGGGATTTATCAAAGTTGTAAGCAACCTAAAAAGCGTAGTCTTGCC
>JAZLCF010000067.1:0-2398 GCA_045614105.1 Alphaproteobacteria bacterium
ATTGTGACAGATGCTGAAAAAGGCAAGGTCTATGATGGCACTGTTGTAAAAATTATGGAATTTGGTGCTTTCGTTAACATCTTACCTAACCGTGATGGATTGGTTCACGTGTCCGAAATTCGTGAAGGGCGTGTTGAAAAAGTGACAGATGTCCTGCACGAAGGAGATAAGGTAAAGGTTTTGTGTCAAGGGATAGACAGCCGTGGCAAAATCAAACTTTCCATGAAGCGGGTCAATCAAGAAACTGGTGAGTTGATTGAAGCGCCTGAAAAAAAGAAAAAAGAGTCTGAGGAAAAATCCGATTCTTCTGAAGAAAAACCAACGGAAGAATAAGATTCAAAAAGTAAAAAACACCTCTTGAATGGGGTGTTTTTTATGATTTTAAAAACTTTATTGTCCCAAATTGACAAAACAAAAAAAGACGCGTATACTTCAAAAAAACAAAAAGAAAGGATTACTTATGCAACGAAAAACTTTAAGTGCTTTACAAAAAAATGCCACGACATCCACTCCAAAAGCTAAAAGCATTCAAGAAATGGAGCAATGCTTTATACAAAAATTCAAACACAAAAAAGAGACCTTGAATGATGAACAATTAGCGGAGTATGTTGAGCAAAAATTACTGATTCCAGCGGTGAAAAACAAACAAACAATTAAAACACCTGAAACATTTCAGTACATTCAAGCCATTTATGGGGCAGCATACCGCACAAAGATTCCTTTAAATCCAGCAGAATTTTGGTATATTCAAAATCAAGCGGAACAGGCGGGGGCCCGTGCATTAGCCAAGTACGTTGAGGAGCAATATACAAAATTCAAGCGCGTCCATATTTGGCTAAAATGCAGTCCTTTTGCAAAGTTCAAGCGTCTTTGGTTCATGAGAAATTATTAATTTTTTTAAGAATTTTCTTGACTTTCTGGTCTGTTTTAGATATAATGACTTCACCTTAGTTTTAAATTAAGGCATAACACATGTGGGGCAAGCGCCCTTTGGGTGTTCCAGAGGATCGCTTCCGGTGTGTCGGAAAATGGTTTTCGGCATATTTACGCCTCGCAGAGGAATAACTGGAAAAAGAAAGGATTAAAAATGTCTATTCCAACAATTACTATGCGTCAGCTTATTGAAGCTGGTGTTCACTTTGGGCATAACGCCCGCAGATGGAACCCGAAAATGGCTCCTTATATTTATGGCACACGCGAAGGTGTGCACATCATGGACTTGAACCAAACTGTGCCGATGTTGTATCGCGCGATGGAGGCTGTTCGTGATGTAGCCGCCAAAGGTGGCAAAATCTTGTTTGTCGGCACAAAGGCTCAAGCCAGAGACTTGGTGGCGGATGCTGCTGGTCGTTGCGGTCAATTCTATGTCAACCAACGTTGGTTGGGTGGTATGTTGACCAACTGGAAAACAATTTCGGCCAGCATCAAACGCTTGAAAGAAATTGAATCCAAGCAAGAAAAAGGTGCCTATGAAGGTTTAACCAAAAAGGAAAAATTAAACATTGAACGCGAACGCGAAAAATTGATGGCCGCTTTTGGTGGTATCAAAGACATGAATGGTCGCCCAGATATCGTGTTTGTGATTGATGTACCACACGAAAATTTGGCTGTCACAGAGGCCAAAAAGTTGGGCATTCCTGTCGTGGCTATTTGCGATTCTAATGCCAATCCAGATGGTATTGCTTATCCAATTCCAGGCAACGATGATGCGGGCAAAGCCATTGCCTTGTATTGCAACTTGATGGCTGGTGCTGCTTTAGATGGTATCCAAGCTGAACTGAAAGCCGCCGGCGTAGATGTCGGTGCTGCTGAAGAAGTAAAAGAAGAAGTTGTGATCGAAGGCGCAGAGGCTTAAATGTTGGCACACCACCAATTTTTATTGGCGCCTATTCACTATCCTGTCCACGCCGCCACAGAGCAAGAGAAGCAGCTGTTTGCCGACAGGCAAAAGGGTGATAGGCGTGGACATTTTTATCGCTTTGATTTATCAACGGGGCAGTCTTTTATAGGGTGTTTTGACGCCGAACAGCAAGAGGCCTTTTTTAGACTTGCCAATAATCAAGAACTTTTCCCAGGTTTACAGGAAATCCATTATTTTCCAAAATGTATTTTCAATAAATCTGTCTTGCTGAGCGAGTTGACTCTCTCACCCGATTGTTCCAAAGAAGACAAAGAAGCGTATCAACAAATTTTTGCTTCTCACTCTTCTTGGACCTTAAAGGGCGGCATGGGCAAGGTGGTGACAAATAATCATGCCTTGGGTCGGATAGCAGAAAAAATCCTTGCGCCTTTAAGGGAGTTGGAGTATGCTGGGCAACTGAGATTGAAAAGTTTAAAAAATATCAAAAATGTTCTAAATGGAGGTTTAGAATCATTACAACAAACAAGAAAGGAGAAT
>JAZLCF010000068.1:0-13103 GCA_045614105.1 Alphaproteobacteria bacterium
TTGGCTGCCGCTCAGGCCGCCGTTGCTGCCAAAAAGGCATAAGGTCTGGCGAAAAGATTTCCCCCGCCGAATTCACGCGGGGGATTTTTTTATGTTGCAATTTGTAAAAAAGATTGCTAGGATAAAGGTGCATTTTGGCAAAAGGCCAAATGTCGGACCTGAAAAATCCGTTTGTACTAAAGCCGCCCGTTGGGCGGATGGTTGCCAAATATATTGAATAGGCAGCGCTGCTCAGTACAACAGTTTTTCAGCATCCGTCCACTTTTCACAAAAAGTGGATTTTTTATTGATTAAAAAAATGAAAGGATAAAAAATGAAATCAATAATTTTAACAGTATCCTTAGGGATATTATTATGCGGATGCACATCATTAACTAGACAAGAAGAAATGCAGCTGCAGCATTTAAAAGCACAAGGAGTCACTGTTGACAGGCCTGTTGGTAGCTATGAAAAACCCGCCTCCGTAGCTGGTGCTGGCGCCTTAAACTTATTACCTGGTTTTGGTAATTTTTATTTAGGTAGCGGCAATGCTGCGGAATCCAACCACTGGCTGTATGGACTGTTAAATTTACTAACATGGCCTATCTCAGTTATTTGGGGTATCCCAGAAGCAGCTATCGATGCCAATAATATAAATAAACGCGAATTACTATATTATTATACTTATGATAAACATGGCAAAAAAGAATTAGAAAATGCTGGAATCACACTAGAGTAAAGCAACTCCCCGATTCGTCGGGGAGTTATATTTTGCGATTCGCCAATACGCCTTGCAGGCGCATAGAATGGACTTTGCGATTGGCGCCGATAATCAAATGCTCAACCAACAAAATGCCCGCGGATTCCAACATTCTGGCAACTTCTTTTGTCGTCCTGATATCATCGGCGGAGGGCTGTCAATTGGTGTAATGCGCAAGGGAAAAGAATGATTTCATTTTCGGATTTAGATCCAGAAAATTCATGGAGTGCTTTGCAAGAGGTTTTTAATGGCGGAGAATATATATTTACAAGCACCCCTGTTTCTTCGGAGGAGGTGAAGGGACTGCGTTTTGATACAGACTCCTACCAAAATGACGATGCAGGAAGAACGAATGGGGACTATTATGCTGTATGTAAAGATATTTAATTAAGTGTTATGAGCTACAAAAAAGAAACAGCCATTCGGCTGGTTGTTTCTTTTTCTATTTGTGATACATGCCAATAAATTTACACATCTCGTCGGGATTTGAGGGCCATTTGGATTGTACCGTCGTCCAGGTAATCCAGCTCGCCCCCAAGCGGAATGCCACGCGACAGCGTTGTGATTTTGACGGGATATTTTGCCAAACGCTCGGCCAAATAATGCACGGTTGTTTGTCCATCCACTGTGGCGGGTAACGCCATGATAATTTCTTGCACAGTGCCGGATTGCACGCGGGAAATCAGCCCCTCTATTTTCAGCTCGTCCGGCCCTACGCCGTCCAAGGCAGACAATACGCCACCCAAGACATGGTAGTGTCCTTTAAACAGACCAGCGCGCTCCAACGCCCACAAATCGGCCACACTTTCCACCACACAAATTTGCGTGGCATCTCGTTTAGCATTGGTACAAAGTGAACAAGGAACTTCGGTATCTAGATTGCCACAAATAGGGCAAGTTTTAACATGATCCGCCACCTCTTGAAACGCTTGAATCAGTGGCTGTAAATGACTTTCCCGTTTGTCCATTAAAAACAAAGCCGCACGTCTGGCTGACCGAGGACCAAGCCCCGGCAGCCGCGACAGCAGCTGAATCAAATGTTCAATTTGTGGCGCAGACATATTAGAAAGGCAATTTGAATCCAGGAGGTAATCCCAACGAGGATTGCATTTTTTCCATTTCGTTAGCCATATGGGTGTCAATATTTTCGCGCACGTTTTTCATGGCAACCAGCACCAAGTCTTCCAATGTTTCCACATCATTGGGATCCACGATGGATTTATCCAGTTTGATGGACACAGGAATACCTTTGCCTGTCATCACCAATTTAACGGCACCATTTCCAGCTTCGCCAGAAAATTCCTGCTGTTCCATTTTGGCTTGCAAAATGCTCATTTGAGATTGTACTTTTTGTGCTTTTGAAATCAATTCACCGATATTCTTCATAAAAAATCCTTTCTGTTAGTAAGTCCATTCTATACTGTTTAAAAAAAATACGCAAGTGTTTTGTTTTTTTACTGGACGATTAAAATAAAATCTGTTATGCTTGTCAAAGAGTAAAGGAGAATTGTTGATGGAACAGATTAAACAGGCCATTACGAATTTGGAGCAATCTATTGTGCGGTTGGAAACGGCTGTGCATGCGGCCAAAAAGAACTCAAGTCGCACGCTGGAAGAAATTGCAACCTTAAAATCCGTGATTCGTCAAACACATGATCGGATTGACAAGGCATTGAATCGGTATCAGCATAAAGAGGAGGCTTAGCGTATGGCAATTGTATCTTTGAAAATTGGTGGACGTTTTTACAAGTTTTCGTGCAACGATGGACAAGATGGACATATGCGCGAGTTGGCGGAACAATTGGACAAGCGTGCCGAGTCGCTCAGCAAATCTATTGGTTTTATGCAAGAAGGTCAGCTGTTGGCCATGATGTGCTTGCTGCTGGCTGAGGAAAAAAATAATTTAGAACGTTCCACAAATGCCCAGATTATGGAACAAACGAATGATCAGCTGGCGCAAAGCCTGCAGAATTTGGCTCTTAAAGTCGGTATGTTGGCGGAAAGTTTGGAACAATGAAAATCTTATTTTGTGGCGATGTTGCGGGACAAGCGGGGCGCAAAGCCATTAAGGATTATGTTCCGAAATTAAAACAAAAATATGATTTAGACGCCGTTGTTGTCAATGTTGAAAATGCCGCGCATGGTTTGGGGTTGACACCCAAGATTTATAACGAACTGTTGCGAGTGGGCATTGATGTGATGACGATGGGCAATCACACTTTTGACAAGATTGATGTAGCGCAAATTTGGCAACAGGATAATGTATTGGTGCGTCCTTTAAATTATCCAGACGATATTGCTGGTAAAGGGTACCATATTTGTTGTGTTCAAGGAAAGCGTTTATGTGTTGTGCAATTGTTGGGCAAGAGTTTTATGAATACCAAAATTGATCTGGCAGATCCCTTTCAAACCATACAGGTATTTATAGATGAACACGCCCATGATTACGATTTCTTGATTGTTGATTTCCATGCCGAGACAACCGCGGAAAAAGTGGCCATGGGCTATTTTTTGGATGGTAAGGCTGTGTTGGTTGTGGGTACGCATACGCATATTCCAACGGCCGATGCTCATGTTTTGCCAGCTGGCACTGCCTTTATCACGGATGTCGGTATGTGTGGAGATTACACTTCAGTGCTGGGAATGACCAGAGAAACTGTTTTTTCTCGCTTTGTGCCGGGGGCGGAGCGTATGCGATTTGAACCCGCCACGGAAACGGTGACATTGGCGGCGGTGTTGGTGGATATTGACGAAAAAAAAGCAAAAGCCAAGTCGATTCGTCCCATCATTTTGGGTGACACCCTTGAAAACACAATAAAAATATGATATAATCACGCCATTCAAACGAAAGGAATACTATGTCAGGACATTCACAATTTAAAAACATTATGAACCGCAAAGGCGCGCAGGATAAAGCCAGAGCCAGAGTCTTTTCCAAATGTGCCCGAGAAATTACAGTGGCCGTGAAAACGGGTGGTGCTGATCCAAACAGTAATCCGCGTTTGCGTTTAGCTATTCAAAATGCGCGCAGTGAGAATATGCCGAAAGATAACATTGAGCGCGCTATTGCGAAGGGTAGTCAAACCGCTGATACCAGCAATTATGAAGAAGTGCGCTATGAGGGCTATGGCCCCGGACATGTGGCCATTATTGTGGAGGCTTTGACGGACAACCGTGCTCGTACTGCTCCGAATTTGCGTGCTTTATTCACAAAACGGGGTGGCTCCTTTGGCGATACAGTTTTATTTAACTTTGAAAAGATTGGTTATTTGGAATTTCCTTTGGCGGTGGCCACAGCGGACGCAATGTTTGAAGAAGCCTTGAATGCTGGCGCAGATGATGTGCAAACCACCGATTCGGCCCATGAAATTACATGTAAGCCCGAAGATTTGGGTGCTGTGCGTGATGCTTTGGAAAAGAAATTGGGTACGCCGAATGTGGCCCGAATCGATTGGAAACCAACAGTTGAAACACCTATCACAGACCTAGAAACTGCCCAAAAGCTGATGAGTTTTGTGGAAGATTTAAACGAAGATGATGATGTGCAACGCGTGATTACCAACGCTGATATTGCCGAGGATATTTTGGCGCAATTATAAGGGGAGAGTTTGATGCGGATTTTGGGGTTGGATCCGGGTTTAAGACATACAGGATGGGGCCTTGTTGACAAGCAAGGAACCCATTTTGTTTTTGTGGCCGCTGGCGTGATCAATCCAGATGAAAAATTACCTTTAGCGAATCGTCTGACAGAATTACACGAATCGTTAAAAGACTTGATACAACAATGGAAACCTGATACAGCCGCCGTGGAAGAAACCTTTGTGAACAAAAATCCGTCTTCCACTTTAAAGTTAGGGCAAGCACGTGGTGTAGTTTTAATGACGCCGGCTTTGTTTGGGCTGAAGGTTGGGGAATATACACCGAATCAAATTAAAAAAACAATTACAGGTGTTGGGCATGCTGAAAAAAATCAAGTGGATATGATGGTCAGAACCCTATTAAAAACTGTGCCAGAGGGAATGCCTCCTGATGCAGCTGACGCGTTGGCGATAGCCTTGACCCATGGTTTTGTGGGATTATCTCAACACAAGATGTTGGATATCAAAAACAACATTTAGTGTCAAGAAAAATATTTAACAAATTCTTAAAGTTTTTTGTTGTTTTTTGAAAAAATACCCGTATGCTCAGAAGAGTAAAATGCTAAACTATATGGAGGGGTCAAAAAATGGAAAACACCAACACAATCCAAGTTCAATGGGCTGAGATTTGTACGCAATTAGCCCAAAGCCTAAGCGATCGATTCGTGATGCGTTGGTTGAACAAGGTTGTGCCTGAAAAGCTTGAAAATAATCAAGTAGATTTAATGGTACCAACCCCTTGTGTCCATGAGCTGATTGAACAAAATTATTTGGACAAAATTACCTCGTTATGGAAGTCCAAGAATACCGCTATCAGTACGGTAAATTTGAAATTAGCCCCCCAAGCGATTGTGACGCAAGCCCCTGTTATTTCATCTTCTGTGTTGCGCGAATCGATGCCGAGCATGGAACAGCCTTCTGTTGCTGAGGATTATAGTTTGACTCCCTCTAAAAATAGTTCTGTGGATATTCCGTGTTATTTGGATAAAGCGCACACATTTGACACCTTTGTAGTGGGAAAATCGAATCAGTTTGCTTATGCAGCGGCCAAAAAAATTGCCGAGGAAGATACTGTTTCTTTTAATCCACTCTATATTCATGCGGGTGTTGGGTTGGGTAAAACACACTTATTGCATGCGATTGCGTGGCGGATGAAAGAACGCTGTCCAGAAAAAAATGTGTTGTATTTGTCTTGTGAGCAATTTTTCCAACGGGCCAAAAGTGATTTGAACACCAAGGACAAAGATGCGTTTTTGACTTTTGTACAATCCGTGGATGTGCTCTTGATTGATGATATCCAATTCCTTTTAAGCAAAGGTTGGACACAGGAAATCTTTTTGGAAACATTTAATCATTTGGTAGCACAACAAAAAATGATTATTTTGTCAGCCGATTCGTTGCCCAGTGCCTTGAATGGTTTAAATGAAAAGCTGCGTGCGCGTATTTCCCAAGGCTTAGTGGTGGATATTGCACCCGCGGATGAAAATTTGCGTTTGGGTATTTTACTAGGCAAGAATAAAGAAATGGGGGCCGCTGTACCCGATGATGTGTTGGCCTTTTTGGCAAAAAGCATTACCTCCAATGTGCGTGAGTTGGAAGGGGCTTTAAAGCGCGTTATCGCTCATGCCGAGCTGATTGGCAATCCGATCAATTTGGAAACAACACAGGAGGTTCTAAAGGACATTTTGCATGCTTATGAACGCCCTGTTAAAGCGCCAGAGATTCAACGTGTTGTGGCAGACTATTACAAAATTTCATTGGATGATTTGCAATCCAAGCGTCGAGATAGAACTGTGGCCCGTCCGCGTCAAATCGCGATGTATTTAACCAAAGTGTTGACACCTTTGTCATTACCGGATATTGCCTTGTGCTTTAAGCGCGATCATACAACGGTGATTCATGCGGTGCGCACGATTGAAGGGCTGTTGATGCAAGATAAAAAACTGGCGGCGCAAATTGCCGAGCTGACGCGTCAGCTGAAAGCGGGGAATTATGCCTAATTTAACACCGTTTAACAATCCGTTTTTGGTGGGGTTTAATGAGTTGGAGCAAATGCTGCTGCGTGTGGCAAAAGGCGCTGATTCGTTTCCGCCGTATAACGTGGAACAGTTGGATGAGACAAAGTTTGAAATTTCGATGGCTGTGGCGGGCTATTCCGAGGAGGATTTAGATATTGTGCAAGAGGATAATCAGTTGGTTATTCGTGGCCGACAAGAGCATGATCCGAATCGACACTATTTACACCAAGGCATTGCTGCACGTTCATTTGTAAAATCTTTCGTATTGGCCGATGGTATGCAAATAAAAGGTGTCGTGTTGGAAAATGGGTTGTTGGTCATTACCTTGCAAAAGCCACCCAAAAGTCCTAATATAAAAAAAATAGAAATTCAAAAGAAATCAAAACCGGTTCATTTGAATAAAAAAAGGAAAGTGAATGAGTGATAAGATAGAAATTCATATGCCGAATACTTTTTGTGCCGAGGAAGTGGGCTGTGATGAGCGTGTCTATATCAAAAAAGAAAAACGGAACAATGAAGCCGTTTGGACGATTTACAGCCCTGAGGGCGAGCGGATGGCCGAGGTTTTATCGCGCGAAATGGCGATGGCCCTGATCCGACAAAATGACCTAACCGCCACCCAAGTGCATTGAAAAAGTTTTGAAAATTTCTGAAACGCGTTCGTTTCTTGACATTGAGCCAATTTTGAAAATTGGTGGGCGAGTACATGCTATCTTCGAACACATTTAAGTGAGTTAATGTACCTTTTCGAACGGATTCAAGATATCAAAAACAAGCTTTGAGTTTTTCCCATCGTAGAAAAAAGTTGCATTAAAAAAAGTATTTTGTTACACTTATTTTGGTCAGAATCATTGGAGGAGAATGAAGAATGAAGAATCAAAAAGCAGACCAAATAGGTTTTAGAGAATTTGTCAAAGAAATTTGGCAAATTTGTTGGAACGCACCATTCAAATTAAAAAAGGGCCTATGTTTATGCTTATTTGGAGTAAGCTTGAGTGCTGCTTTTTATGCTTTAATTCCTGTTTTCGCTGGCTATATGATGAATGCTCTTAAGGCATCTCTGTCTGAGCAGGTAGTGACAGGAATTTTAATATTTTGGAGCGTTTTTTATATTTTATTTGAACAATTTGGTAGTTTTTTTGAGAATGTATGCGAAACTTTTTCCAAAATCATTTATTTGCGCTATAATTTTTTAGTAAAATTACACAAAATTCGTTTAGCATTTCAAATGCCTGTTGCTGTTGCTTCCTCTGGTTTTAAACAAAAACTAATTGCATCTATACCAAAATTAGGACATTTAGGGGAAGATACATTATTTAATGTTATTTGGAATATTTTTCATCAAGTCTATTTCCTCTTTGCATTTGTAGCGTTGTTATGTTATGCACCATTATTTTCGATGGGGATTTTATTGCTTTCAATTTTGAAATGTGGTTGTTTAATTTGGATTAATAATCGCCTAAAAAAATGTGAGGAAGCATTTACAAAAGAAGAGATGAATAATAACACGTATGAACAGGATGCTTTGGAAAATTTAGGCAATATACAAATGTTACATATTGGTGATCAGGTTGTGGGCGAATTAAGTGAAGCCCAAGAAAAGTACCTTCAGAAATTTTATGAATATCAAAAAAAACATGTTTTTTTGAGAGGAATTCCCGGAGTTTTAAGTTTTGTATGTGCTGGCATCGTAATTTACATTGCTGTTCAATTAGCTTTAGCTAAGCAAGATATCGGCTTGTATGTGATGTTAAGTGGTTTGGGAGAAACTGTTTTATATAGGGCAACTACTGTTATCTACCGTTATCAATGGTTACATTATTTTGGCATACAATACATTACGCTGAACAAGGAATTATCCTATGATAAAAAATTGATACCAAAATCTGGTTATAAAAAAATCACAGGGCAAGGAGACATTACTTTAGAAAAGGTGTGTTTTACCTATCCAGAAGAAAAAATACCAGTATTAAAGGATTTATCTTTAAAAATTAAACAGGGTGATCGTGTGGCGATTATTGGAAATAGTGGTATGGGCAAATCCACATTGATTAATGTGATAAAACACACCTATGAAATTCAGGCCGGACTAGTAAAAATTGATGGCCAAGATGTAAGGACGGTAAGTAAAGAGGCTTTGAGTGAATGTATTACTTATGTGGATCAACATCCAACATTTTGGAATCAAAAAAATATTCGTGAAAATTTATTGATGTTTAATCCAAAAGCAACAGAGTTAGAGTTATATCGAGCATTGAAAGCGGCAAATGTGTTTGAGGAAATTATGAAAAAAGAAAAAGGTATTGAATCAAAAGTTACCTCATTGTCTGCAGGTCAAAAACAGCGCTTGGCAATGGCCCGTGCCTTTTTACGTCATACGCCTATTATCATTATGGATGAGCCAACAGCAAATTTGGATACGAACGCACAAAGCAAAGTGTTAGAAGGTATTAAAAACTTGTCCAAAGTGAAAGGACAGAAACCGACAGTGGTGTTTGCGTCAAATGTGCCAGCTGAAATTGCCAGTGCTAATAGAATTTTATTACTTGAAAATGGGTGTATTGTAGAAGATGGCACTCCCAAAAAATTAATAGCTAATCCTCAATCCAAGGTATATAAAAGATTAAAGAAATATATCTTGTTGTTTAAAGAAACATAGTGCTTTTATTGACAACATCTAATACTGAATTTTATTTGCAAAGTTCAAAACTGCCCAATTTGGGACAGTTTTTAGTTTTTTAAGTTTCGAACTCGTGCAACGCCTTGGATTTAAAAGAAAAAGCCACTGATTAAAAGGTGGCTGTTATAATTGGTGGAGATAGCGAGAATCGAACTCGCGACCTACGCATTGCGAACGCGTCGCTCTACCAACTGAGCTATATCCCCAAAGCGAATGGGGGTATTATAGCATTTTGACCGAGGGGTGTCAAGCTTTATTTAATCCTGTTTTTATCTGGATTGCCCCGATATTTTTTTCGGTTGTCTTGGTGTTGGGGGTGATTTTTGGCCTCGTTGGGTGGCCACAGCTTGTTTCACGGCTTCCCATAATCCTTCTTTTTTTAATTCAGAAATCATCGCCAAAGAGGGGGTAAATTTACCTTGAGCGCCAAAGAAGTTTGCTTCTCTGATTTTTCCATTGGCATAAAAGTCCTTAGCCCATAGAACAGGGGAACTCCAAATACATTGATTTAAATGGGCAATCTTTGATTGAGATTGAGGTTTATCCCAAACATAAATGGATTCTACTCTGCCTTTTGTATCAAAAAAAATCTCGGGTCCAATGCAATAGTGTCTGGATCGTGCATACACATCCCTTGAGGTGTTATAATGATCTTTTAGACTGACATATGTGCCAATACGGCTGAGTGTGCCATTCTTGTGACGGTGTATGATCAGCTTTTTTTCCACTGAAAGGGTATCACCTGTATGACAGCAGCGTACTTTTAATGTCTCTTTATCCATCTTCTCTCCTTGAATAAAAGTTTTTATTTCACGGGTACCCAAACGGTATCAGATAATTTTTCTGCACCCGAAATCAGCATAACCAGACGATCCACGCCCAAAGCATTTCCGCTGGCATCTGGCATACCATATTCAAGGGCTGACAAAAAATCTTCATCCATCGGATCATTCCAACCATATAGGCGTTTGCGTTCGGCATAGTTATAGTTAAAACGTTCACGTTGTTCCACGGGATCGGTCAGTTCCGAAAAAGCGTTGCACAATTCAACGCCACAGACATAGGCTTCAAAGCGTTCACACACCTTTGGATCATCAGGTTTTTTGCGCGCTAATGCTCCCAAAACAGTGGGATATTCGCATAAAATAGTTGGACGATCATCGCCCAAATGATCCTCTACTTTATTCAACATAATGCGGAAAAAGATATCTTCCCATGTGTCATTTTCGCCACAAAAGACGCCATTTTTTTCTGCTTCTGCGCGCAGGTCATCTGCCCATAAATTCACATTGGCATAGCGTTTAAATGCTTCTTCAACGGTCAGAATTTCCCATTCTTGAAAAGGATCTGCACAGCGTCCGTTGTGCTGTAATTTTTTTGTGCCACAAGCGGTGCAACAAGCACGGACTAGGCCAATAGTGTCTTGCATCATGGCATGATAATCTGTGTTGATGCGATACCATTCCAGCATTAAAAACTCAGGGGCGTGTGTATCAGATACAGGCTCATCACGATAGGCGTGACAGAGGGTGTAAATAGCTGTTTCGCCTGCCACCAATAACTTTTTCATGGCGAGTTCTGGGCTGGTGTGCAGATATAGATCGCCCGTTTGAAAACACTTTAAATGCACTTCATCGGATGGGGCAGGCTGCAATGCTGGGACATCCACCTCGTTTAACCCAACTGCATCAAAGTATGTGCGGATTGTATGAATGACCTGCTTTCGGACATTGCGATATGGTGCATTTTTTAAATATAAATCTGGTTTCCACCATTTCATCTTGACTTTCCTTTTGGAATCTAGTATACTTTATTTATTCAATTTTTTCAAGGTTAAACGTACAAAACAAAGGATGAAAATATGAAACAACAAGCAAACCAAATGCGTCCAGGCTGGGTCATTGATTTCAATGGTAAGCAATATCTGGTCACCAAAATCAATATTATCACACCAGGAAAAGGTGGTGCTTTCATTCAGGTAGAAATGCGTGATGTGAAAACTGGATTAAAGACAGAACAGCGTTGGCGCACAGCCGATACCGTTGAGAAATTGATGAGTGAGGAATTTGATTGTACCTATTTATATCGTGATGGCGACAATTTGTGCTTTATGAATGCCGAGACCTATGATCAGTTTGAAATTCCGGCCGAAATGATGGGTGATCGTGCTTTGTTCTTGCAGGATAATATGGCTGTGACGGTGAACTTTATTGAGGGAAAACCTGTGTCCGTCAATTTGCCACCTCATGTGACTTTGGTTGTGACTGAAACAGAACCTTGCATTAAAGGAGCAACAGTGACAACTTCTTTCAAGTCTGCCACATTGGAAAACGGTATCCGGACAACGGTGCCTCCCTTTATTGCACAAGGTGAAAAAATTGTTGTGTCCACAGAAGATAATTCCTATGTGGAAAGGGCAAAAGGCTAAGCTTTGCCTGCATTACTTGCCAAGCGATTGGCGTCTATATTTAAGGTGGTAAGGGCTGCTTGCCACCTTTTTTCAAGCGGAATTTGAAAAATTAAATCTGATGTGGCGGTAATAGGAATCCACATATTATTCATAATTTCTTCTTCTAGTTGCCCAGGAGCCCATGTGGATTTACCAATTAAAATTAAAAAATTCTGAGGGCCTGACTGCGTGGCAATATCGTCCAAGATTTGCTGAGTTTCCGTCAGTGCTAAATGATTTTCCAGCAAAATAGTATCAGACGTTTGATATTCATCACTATGCAGAATAATACCATGTTCTAAATCAACGGGTCCACCACACATGAGTTGTATATCTGATTTGACGGAGGAAATATCGCGCTGTTTAAAGACTTCCTCTGGTTTTAATGAGGTCAACCGATTGACAATATAACCCACAGCCCCTGTGATTGCAGAATGCGATGTTATTAAAACCAATGTCTTATTAAAAAAATGTTCCACCCCAGTTTGCGTGGCAATCAGCAATTGCCCAGACAATGTATCCAAAGTGTGCGAGATATCAGGCATTATCGTCTTCAAAATTATCCATGATATCGTTTAAATCTGGATCAGCAGAACTTAGATCGTCTTCTTCCAGAACATCCAATTCCTTTGGTTCATCGTCTTCGTCTGTGAGTTGCAGAGAAGTCATATTCAGCAGAGCCTCATCATTTAAATCTTCATCATCTAATTTTGGAGCAGCTTTTCTGGCCATTTTGGCCAAATGCTTTTCGTGTGCTTGCTTGTATGTCTCCAGCGTATATTCTATGCCACATTTTGGACATGTAAATTTCTTTTTGCCCATATCATAGAAAAAGGCGCCGCATTTATGACATTGACGTTTGAGTCCCCAGTTTGGTTTGTTCATTTTATTCTCCTTTGAAAACATTGCTTTCCAACTGTTTTATTGATTTTTGTGTGAATGTCAAGGAAAAAATATAGTTTTTGTTGAGAGTGATGTTTTTGAATCAAATTTTCTTGCAGTTTTTTGGAGGTGCATTTTAGTGTGCATTTTACAATGGATCTTTTTTAAAAGAAAAAGACTTGCACTTTTTTTTATTTTGTGTTAAAATGCCAAACGTTGCCGATTTAGCTCAGCTGGTAGAGCAACTGATTTGTAATCAGTAGGTCGTTAGTTCGAATCTGACAATCGGCACCATTTTTTAGAGTAATAAAATCAAGGGGTTGTGCAAATTTCCGCCCTTGATTTTTTTATTTTCAAAAACGCAAAATACCACAAAAATACTACATTTTTGCTACGAAATAGACCGGTTTTGGGCGTTCTGCTCGTATGTGTCGAGATCCACGCACAGGCAAACAAGTAAGAGTGCCTGCTCGTAAAGCGGTTGCTTTCAAAAAAGGCACATTGCTAAACAATGTCAAAAAATAACAACTGATGATATAACTTGTGGCATCCATCTTGTTCGGTGGATACCATATTTGTTGTGTTTATAATGCCTTTTTATCTGTCAGGGCCACGGAAAACTAATGTTGAGTTATTGCTGCTTTCATAAGCACGACCCACCTTTTCCAAAAAGTTATCAACGGCCTTCGCATATTTT
>JAZLCF010000069.1:0-3798 GCA_045614105.1 Alphaproteobacteria bacterium
TGGGGTCACGCCTACGAAATGGATTTTGAATCGAACTTCTGGATCAAGCTTGAGGAGTTCTTTGAAATGATGGCAAACTGGTCTTTGGGTGATTATTTTAAAAACGAAATGATTGCGTGGAGCTTTGAGTTTTTGACTCAAAAATTAGGCTTTAAAAAAGAGCAATTGGCTGTCACTTGCTTTGCGGGCAATCAAAATGCGCCCAAAGATGAAGAAGCCGCGGCCGCTTGGCATGCGCAAGGCTTAAACGATAATCAGATTTTCTTCTTAGAGGATAACTGGTGGGGGTTGGCTGATGGTGGTCCTTGTGGGCCTGACACGGAAATGTTTATTGATTCTGGTAAACCCGCCTGTGGTCCAAACTGTAATCCGTCCTGCAATTGCGGCAAATACACGGAAGTTTGGAACGATGTGTTTATGCAATATTTGAAAAAGCCAGATGGATCATTGGAGTCTTTATCGCAAAAGAATGTGGATACAGGCATGGGCTTGGAGCGCACATTGGCTTTCTTAAATGGTGAAGGAGATGTGTTTATGACGGAATTGTTCACAGAGTGCCGTCAAAAGTTAGAGGAAATCAGTGGCAAAAAATATGCCGAAAATTTGGTTCCATTCCGTAAGGTTTTGGATCATTTGCGTTCGGCTGTGTTTATCTTGGGAGATGACAAAGCTATTCCGCCCAGCAATACAGATCAAGGCTATGTCTTGCGTCGCTTGATTCGGATTGCGATTCGTAATTTGAAAAAGTTGGGTGTCAATGATTTTGTGTTGCCCAAATTAGCTGAAACTGTGGTGGAAAAGTATAAAACTTATTATCCAGAACTGGAACGTAATCGTGCCTTTATTATGACTGAATTGGAAAAAGAGGAGCAATTATTTAATCGCACCATTCATGCGGGCTTAAAAGAATTGGAAAAAGTATTGGCCAATGTGCAAGGTGCCATTGATGGCCAAACTGCTTTCCATTTGTATGATACCTATGGTTTTCCATTGGAATTTACCGAGGAAATTGCCGCGGAAAAAAATATCAAAGTGGATGTGGATGGCTTTAATAAATGCTATGAAGCACATCAGGAGTTATCACGCAAAGGTGCCGAACAAAAGTTCAAAGGGGGCTTGGCAGATCATTCTGAAAAGTCCGCGCATTATCATACAGCTACCCATATTATGCAGGCGATTTTACGTCAAATGTTTGGGCCAACTGTGTGCCAAAAGGGCAGTAATATCACGCCCGAGCGCATGCGTTTTGACTTTTCTTTTGAACGCAAAATGACGCCCGAAGAATTAAAGTATTTGGAAGAAAAAGTAAACGAAGTGATTGGTCAAAAGATTCCTGTTGTTTGTGAGGAAAAAACTTTGGCCGAAGCGCAAGCCGAGGGGGCTTTGGGTTTGTTCACGCATAAATATGATGCTGAAAAAGTGAAAGTTTATACGATTGGCACCGTTTTCAAGGAAGTGTGTGGTGGCCCTCATGCGACGAATACGGGTGATTTAGGGCACTTCCGCATTTTGAAAGAGGAATCTTCCTCTGCGGGCGTACGTCGCATTAAAGCTGTGTTGGAATAAATAAAGATTAAACGCTACCAAAGCGGCGATTACGGCGACCATAGGCTTCTATGGCAATATCTAAATCTTGCTCATTAAAGTCGGGCCAATAAATGGGCGTAAAATAAAGTTCTGCATAGGCAATTTCCCAAAGCAAGAAATTGCTTAAGCGTTGCTCGCCACTGGTGCGAATTACCAAGTCAGGATAGGGGATTCCATGTGTGGAAAGCGCGTCATTTACCACTTGCTCGTTGATGTTGGAAATCATGCATTGACGATCCACTACATCCATTGCAATGCGTTTGATGGCTGTAATCATATCCCCACGTGCGCCATAGGACAGCGCTAATATAACATGAAAATCGTTATAGTCTGCGGTTTCGCGTTCCACTTCATTCATGCGCTCTTGCATATCTTCAGGGAAACGTGTCCGATCACCGATAAAGGAGACACGAACTTTTTTCTTTTGCAATTCCGCGACATCTTCTTTCATATATTTGCGAAATAAATCCATTAAAACATTGACTTCTTCTTTTGGGCGATTCCAATTTTCGGATGAAAAAGCAAACAGAGTCACATACTTCACACCCCGTTTTTTGGCATGTTCCAAAATCACTTTCACCGTTTCGGCACCAACTTTGTGTCCTTCCGTGCGCGGCAAGCCTTTTTCGGCAGCCCAACGTCCGTTGCCATCCATAATAATGGCAATATGTTTAGGAATTTTATCGTCTTCAGGTTTAGTAGTCATTATACTTGTTTGATTTCAGCCTCTTTGGCTTTTAAGTTTTCATCTAATTTGGCGATGGTTTTGTCCGTCAAATCTTGAATTTCTTTTTCGTAGCGCTTGTAATCATCCTCGGACAAGCTGTCTTTGATAGCTTTTAAGGCGTCCAATGCTTCGCGGCGATAATTGCGTACGGAAACGCGCACTTCCTCAGTGTAGCGGCCGGCAATCTTCACGATTTCCAGACGGCGTTCTTCCGATAAAGGTGGAATAGGTAGGCGAATCAATTGACCATCATTCATTGGGTTCAATCCCAAATTAGCTTCAGTAATTGCTTTTTCCACAGATTTAATCAAACTTTTATCCCAAACGGAAATGGAAAGGGTGCGTGCGTCCGGCACACTCACGTTTCCTACTTGATTCAGGGGGACCACAGAGCCATAGGCTTCTACCATAATGCCATCCAGCAACGCTGTGGTGGCACGTCCTGTGCGCAGGCCAGAAAATTCCTTGTGCAAAGCTTCTTCGGCCTTGACCATATTATTTTGCATATCGGTTTTAATTTGTTCCCAACTCATGTGATTCCCCTTTGTTTAATTAGCCATTCATTTGCGCGGCCACTTCGGCGGCAAAATCTTCTTGTTTTTTCTCAATGCCTTCACCCAAAGCAAAACGGGCAAAAGATGTCACGGTGACACCAGCGGCAGCCAACACATCTTTGACCTTCTTATCTGGATCCATCACAAAAGGTTGTTCCAATAACACAGCCTCTTGATAGAACTTTTGCATGCGGCCTTCCACCATTTTTTCAATAATGGCTTCTGGTTTGCCACTGGCTTTAGCCTGTTCAGCGTAAATGCTGCGCTCATGGGCTGCTGTTTCAGCATCCACATCTGCCACGCTCAAGAATTTTGGAGCTGTTGCGGCAATATGCATGGCCACTTGTTTAGCAACTTCGTCGGCATTAGTACCATTAGCGGCCACCAACACACCGATTTTGCACAAATTGTCACCCAAAGTTGTGTGTAAGTAAGGAACAACTGTTTCCCCTTCCACAACGGCAACGCGGCGCAAACTCATGTTTTCACCAATCTTGGCAATCAAAGCGACTACATTATCTTGAACGGTGGAACCATTCATAGCTGTTGCTTTCAAAGCTTCCACATCATTGGAACCATTCAAAGCCACTTGGGTCACATCTTGCACAAACTTTTGGAAGTCAGCGTTTTTGGCAGCAAAGTCTGTTTCAATATTCACTTCTACCATCGCACCTTTGTTGCCGGCAACTTTCACGCCGACAGCGCCTTGATTTGCCACGCGACCAGCTTTTTTCTCGGCCACAGACATACCTTTTTTGCGTAAAAAGTCAATTGCGGCTTCCAAATCACCGTTCGTTTCCACCAATGCTTTTTTGCATTCCATCATTCCGGCGCCTGTTTTTTCACGCAGTTCGCCAACTAATTTTGCTGTAATTTCAGCCATTTATTCCCCCTTTTCTTCTGGTTTTTCTTCGGTTACAACAACTTCTT
>JAZLCF010000070.1:0-12513 GCA_045614105.1 Alphaproteobacteria bacterium
AGATATTACCGAATATCGTGTCACTCTTTCCCGATCCTGTCGTCGGATATTCAGCACTCCATGACCAAGTATCAATAACGGCTTGAGCCAACTCCTCCACATCATCATAGGCCGCCGTCACCTTATACATATCTACACCAAAACTAATACCTGTAATGGCCCCATACATAATGACACCCATGATGGCCAACACGCCTAGCATTTCCACCATTGTACGTCCCAATTCATTTTTTAATTTGCGCATTTGTCTCTCCTTTTTCTTCTTTATACCCAGAAAATCCAAAAGTTGCAAGCATTTTTTCCAATTTCCTTTTGCGGATAGCACGACGCTGTCTTTTGGAAAATGGCACCTCCAACAAATCTTGATTCAACACATCCAGCTGTTTCATCACCTGTAAGACAACCTCTGCACGTGACCCTGTCACAATTTTAAACATCTCATTTTGACGGCGATACTGTGACAATTTTTTTAAAAATGGCACAACTGCAGGTAATGCTTGCTGAACTTCTGAATCAACTTGCTCTACCCCCATTTTCGCCCAGAAACGGAAATACCTTAAAATTCGCAAATAATCTTCTTGCATCCTCTGTAAAGGCTGCCCCACAAATCTTAAACGATTATTTTCTAAATCGGCCAATCCTCCCACATAATCATAGATTTTACCTTTCACATCAGCATACAGTGCATTGATGGTAAAATCGCGCCGTCTGGCATCCGCTGCCCAAGACTTTGTAAAGCCAACCACCGCGTGACGACCATCTGTCTCTATATCTTTACGCAGCGTTGTAATTTCAAAAGGCATCCCCTTTACTTTCGCCACAATCGTGCCAAAAGCACGCCCAATTTCTAAATAAGGAATATGATTTGCTTCTAACCGAGCCACTACTTCATCGGGAGTTAAAGGCGTGGCCATATCCCTATCTTGAAACTTTTGATGGCATAAATAATCACGTACACAGCCACCTACTAAGCGAACCTGACCGTCCAACACCCGATATAAAAACAAAGCTTTTTTATCCCACAACTGTTGCATATGGTTATGATATCTAAACATAGCTTGCAAATCAAGTGCAAAAATAATATAATAGCTTTCATGATGATCACAACCACGAAAGAACTCTCTGCCCTTTGCAAACGCCTGGAAAAGCATCCATTTATCACTGTAGATACTGAATTTATTCGCGAAAAAACATATTACTCAAAATTGTGTTTGATCCAAATCGCCAGTCCGGCTGAAGCTGTTTGCATAGATCCTTTAGCGGGTCAATTAGATATGACACCTTTGTTCTGCCTGTTTCAAAACAAAAACGTCATCAAGGTTTTTCATGCGTGTCGTCAAGACATAGAAATCTTCTATCATTTATCGCACCAAATTCCTGTGCCCGTTTTTGATACCCAAGTTGGCGCTATGGTTTGTGGCTATGGAGATAATGTCAGCTATCAACAGCTGGTCAATGACTTTGTAGGCATTTCTTTGGACAAAACATTTCGCGTGACTGATTGGAGCCAACGCCCTTTAAGCAAGGAGCAATTGCAATATGCCCTGCATGATGTGACAGAATTACGCTCCGTTTACACAAAAATGATGGAAAAAATTTGCACCCAAAATCGGCTGGATTGGCTGAGTGAGGAAATGGAAGAATTGGTGAACCCTAGCACCTATGAACCAGATCCAAATGTTTTGTGGCAAAAAGTCAAAGTTCCCTTCAAAAAACCTCTTTCAATTCATGTTTTTGCGCGTCTGTATGCATGGCGGGAGGGGGCAGCCCAAAAAATTGACCGACCTAAAAAACATGTGATGAAAGATGAAGCGTTGATTGAGTTAGCAACCGCAATGCCCACAAAGCCAGAACAAATGGAAGCCTTGCGCTTGTTGCCAGATGGATTTAGCCACAGCGACTTTGCCAAAGAAATCTTAAAAGTCATTACAAACGCTTTGAAAGATGATCCGAACACTTTTGAGCAACTCGTCCGCACAAAACCTTTAACGGCTCGGCAACATGTCTTATCCGACATTTTGCAATTAGTATTAAAAATATGCGCGGAAAATTATAATGTGGCCCCCAGATTGGTCGCCTCCGTTGAAGATATTCACAATTTCATTCGAACAGGAGACGCTCCGTTCTTAAAAGGATGGCGTAAAAAGGTATTTGGGGAATCAGCGCTGGCCATGCAAGAGGGCAAAATAGCCATCACATTTGACCCCGAATCTCACAAAATTATTTTGCGCTAACCAAAAATCTTACTAATCAGATTTTTAAACTCATCACAAAGGGTGGAATTTTTCTTACTCATTCCATCAAATTTTTGCAACAACTCCCTTTGTTCCGTTGTTAAATTTGTAGGTGTTTCCACGCGGAAAGTCACATACAAATCACCAAATCTGTCGGATTTCAGTACCGGCATACCTTTGCCCTTGATCTTCACCTGAGTCCCCGATTGTAAGCCAGCTTTTAAGGCATAATTTTCACCCTTACCATCCAATGTCGGCACAAATACATCGCCCCCTAACGCCGCCGTCACCATCGGCACAGGCACCATCACATATAAATCATCGCCTTGACGTTCAAACAATTTATGCGGCCGCACATTGATAAAGACATACATATCGCCAGCGGTTCCACCATGAGGTGCTACATCTCCTTCACCCGCCAAACGCATCCGAACGCCCGTGTCTACACCAGCTGGGATTGTAATTTCCAAATCACGTTTTTTGCGTACACGACCAGTGCCGGAACAGTCTTTGCATGGCTTTTTAATAACCTTACCGGTACCATGACATACTGGACAGGCTGTTTCCATCACAAAAAAGCCTTGGCGTTGGCGCACCACACCCATGCCACCGCAAGTGCCGCAAGTATCTTGTCCTTCTCCACCAACGCCTTTACAACTTTCACACGCCACAAAAGTATTAACCGTCAGCGTCTTTTTCAGCCCATGATATGCCTCTTCCAAGGTCACATCCACATCTTGACGAACATCAGTCCCTTGAGCTTTACCAGAACGAGGACGCCCACGCGTCATCCCAAACATTTCGGCAAATAAATCTTCAAACCCCATACCAGAAAAATCAAAGCCATTAAAACCATTACGTCCTCCCATGCCAGCTTTAAAAGCCTCATGCCCCACACGGTCATAGGTAGCACGTTTATCTTCATCCTTTAAAACTTCATAGGCTTCCGCCAATTCTTTAAACTTTTTTTCTGCCTCTGGGTCACCCGCATGATGATCCGGATGACAACTCATCGCTTTAACGCGAAAAGCCCGCTTGATTTCATCAAACGAGGCTGTTTTTTCAACACCTAATGTTTCGTAATAATCTGCCATTTACATCATCCTTTATGCCCCCAAAAGCAAGAAAAGGGGCAGATTGCTCTGCCCCACTTACAGTTTATTTTTTCACTTCTTCATAGTCGGCATCAACCACTTCTTCATCAGACTTTGGTTGTTCCGCACCAGCATCAGCACCTGCTCCGGCCGCTGCATCAGCGCCCGCTCCAGCCGCTTGAGCCGCCTTGTACATAGCTTCTCCCATCTTCATGCTGGCATTTTGAAGGGCCTCCGTTTTCTCCTTAATACGAGCGGTATCATTGGATTCGGATGCTTCTTTCAACTCTTTCACGCAAGCTTCTATGGCATCTTTGTCGGCGGGTTGAATCTTGTCGCCATTTTCTTTCAGCATTTTTTCCGTGCTGGCAATCAAAGCGTCTGCATGGTTCTTGGCATCAGCCGCTTCTTTGAACTTTTTGTCCTCTTCGGCATGCGCTTCCGCATCTTTCACCATCTTTTCAATATCGGCATCGGATAATCCGCCAGAGGATTGAATACGGATGGATTGTTCTTTGCCGGTTGCTTTATCTTTGGCCGACACATTCACAATACCGTTGGCGTCAATATCAAAGCTGACCTCAATTTGTGGCATACCACGTGGTGCAGGAGGAATTCCCACCAAGTCAAACTGACCAAGCAATTTGTTATCGCGGGCAATTTCACGCTCCCCTTGGAACACACGAATTGTCACAGCTGTTTGACCATCTTCAGCGGTAGAAAACACCTGAGATTTCTTTGTTGGAATCGTGGTGTTACGATCAATCAAACGTGTGAAGACACCGCCTAACGTTTCAATACCGAGTGACAATGGCGTCACATCCAACAACAACACGTCTTTGACATCACCTTTGAGCACACCACCTTGAATAGCAGCACCCATAGCCACCACTTCATCAGGGTTCACGCCCTTGTGGGGTTCTTTACCAAAGAAATCCTGAACAAGTTTTT
Organism: Alphaproteobacteria bacterium; assembly: GCA_045614105.1. Lineage (GTDB taxonomy): Bacteria > Pseudomonadota > Alphaproteobacteria > CAAHEQ01 > UBA3637 > UBA3637. The sequence continues at coordinate 4,280 of JAZLCF010000070.1, forward strand.
GAACAGCTGGCATACGGGTCATACCACCCACCAAGATCACTTCATCAATCTTGTCTTTGGAAAGTCCCGCATCCTTCAAAGCCTTTTCCATTGGACCTTTGGTGCGTTCCAGCAAATCTTCGCACAAGCTTTCCAATTTGGCACGAGTCATAGACACATTCAAGTGTTTTGGACCTGTGGCATCGGCCGTAATAAATGGCAAGTTGATGTCTGTTTGGTTGGCACTGGATAATTCAATTTTGGCTTTTTCAGCCGCCTCTTTTAGGCGTTGCAAAGCCATACGATCTTGACGCAAATCAATACCATTTTCCTTTTTGAATTCATCGGCCAAATAATCCATAATACGGGCGTCAAAGTCTTCACCACCCAAGAATGTATCACCGTTGGTGGATTTCACTTCAAACACGCCATCGCCGATTTCCAAAATGGACACATCGAACGTACCGCCACCCAAGTCATAAACGGCAATTGTGCCAGATTTCTTTTGATCCATACCATAAGCCAAAGCGGCAGCCGTTGGTTCGTTGATAATACGAAGCACATCCAACCCCGCAATCTTACCAGCATCTTTTGTAGCCTGACGTTGGCTGTCATCAAAGTAAGCCGGCACCGTAATAATAGCTTCGGTAATTTTTTCGCCCAAATAAGCTTCGGCATCTTCTTTTAACTTTTGCAACACGAAAGCAGAAACTTGGCTTGGCGCATATTTTTTGCCATCAACCTCCACCCAAGCATCCCCGTTTTCACCGGAAATAATCTTGTATGGCACCATTTCCTTATCTTTGGTCACCATCTTGTCATCATAACGACGACCGATTAAACGTTTAATGGAATAAAGTGTTCCTTGCGGATTCGTCACCGCTTGACGTTTAGCGGGTTGCCCCACCAAGCGCTCCCCTTTAGAGGTAAAAGCCACGATGGATGGGGTTGTTCTGGCCCCTTCGCGGTTTTCCAACACTTTGGCATTTTTGCCATCCATAATTGACATACAGGAGTTTGTTGTTCCCAAGTCAATACCTAAAATTTTACTCATTTTTTGCTCCTTTCTTGTTTCTTGTGACAAATATATGGGTCATACAATTGTATTTTGCAACAGGTAAAATCATTTTTTTCTTTAATTTTTCACTTTTTTTAATTATCATATAGAAAAAGGATGAATCCATGGAACAATTTTTTGACATTTTTTCAGTGCAATGGGGGCTGTATGGCACTTCTTGTTTGGGACTGTTTTTAACAGCGCTTGCTTTTTGTTTATTCTCCAATAGAGGGATGTTATACTTAAGATTTCATCTTATCGGACGAGGTTTTTTTGTACTCTTTTTCACCAATTTGCTTTTGTTGCTGTTGCCTTGTTTTGCGGGACTGAATCCTGCTATGGCCATTTCACCTCAAGTATTACAAGTAATAACCTGCCTTCTTTATGCATGCGCCTGTGGGCATTTTATGGCCAGTTTATTCGTCAAACTCCCCTCCATTTTGTTATTTTTAATTTTTCCTGGGGTGTTTGTTTGCTTATTTGCCGTATTGCAGTATCTTTGCACCCGATTTGATTTAACAATTTTAACAGTTCCAGAGCTTTCGTCTTTTTTAGTTGGAATAACCTTAGCGCTCGCAGCCTTTGGTTTTCGCGATATTCAATCCATCTCACAAAAAACACTCTTTCGAACGCCCAAAATAGGGCTGTTGATATTGGGCATCTGCTTTATGTTGGATGCCTTTTCGTTGCTTCCAAAAACACAATCCGTCTTTTTTATTGTGTACACTCTTGTCGCAACTTTAGTTTTAAGCGCCCAATTACGCTTTATTTCCTATATCGCCCAGAAATACCAAACGGCCTTTGAAAGCGAACAAAATAACAAAACATTTTTGTGGGATATGGCCCCTTTCCCGATTTTGTTGACAAAACTGGTGGATGATTCCGTGACTTATATGAATAGGCCGTGCCAAACAATTTTAGGGATTACAGACGAACAAAAACAACAATTACATTTTTCCTCCTATTTTACAACACCACAAAAACGGGAAGAGCTGATTGAACAAACAAAACAAAATAAATTTGTGGATAATTTTGAGGTTGAGCTCAATGTCCAAAATGCAGATCATCATACTGTTTGGATTACGTTGTCCGCACGTGTTTTTGAGATGGATGGTGAATTGTTCCTGTATATCAATTTTACCAATATCACAGACCACAAACAAACAGAGCAAGAACTTTTTACGCAAGCGTCCACAGACGCCCTCACAGGCTTATACAATCGTCGTCAATTTTTAACTTTAACCGATCAAGCCTTGGCACTCAGCCAACGCGAATCCACGCCGTTCAGCGTTTTAATGATTGATATTGACCACTTCAAAAATATCAACGATACCTATGGTCATGATGTGGGAGATAAGGTTTTACAAAATTTAGCAACAGCGATGAAAAACACATTGCGCAAATCTGATATTGTTGCACGTTGGGGTGGGGAAGAATTTATTGTATTCTTATATAACACACCGCCTGAAAAAGCCTTTATTCCAGCCGATAAATTACGTGACGTTGTTCAAAATTTAAATTTGATCATCGCGGGACAGGCCATTTCGTTCACCATCAGTATCGGTATTTCCAACAGTCAAACGCTAGAAATCGGCGTTTTACAAAAGGAAGCGGACATAGCGCTTTACCATTCAAAAGAAAAGGGGCGCAATCAAGTGACGCTTTATCAGACAAATTTAACCATGCCTGAAACACAAAAGGAGCAAGGCTAATGCGCCCTCGTTTGTTTCCATGTCTTTGCTTGTTGGTTATCGCGTATTTCACCTATCACAGCGTTTGGGGAAATCGGGGATTACTAAGATTGATGGAAATTCGCGAGCAGATTAAGGCCACGCAGGAGCTGGCCGAAAATACAGCTCAAGAAAAGAAAAATTTAACCTATAAAACAAATGCGCTTAAAAATCCAAAGGCCATTGATATGGATATTTTGGAAGAAGAAGCCATGCGTGTTTTGGGCCAAACAAAATCAGACAACTTGGTTATTTTTGATTAGGTTTTAGTGCAAATTCCACAACATCCACCAGAAATATACAGCACATAAGAGCAAACAAAGCACCACAAACGACGAGAAAATCACACCCCATTTTATCTGTTTGAGTAAATGCATATTTGTTTTTAAAACTTGTTTGGGTGAACTCTCATTTGTTTTTAACCCAATCCAATCTTTATGAATCATCCACAAAGCAGGCAGCATCAGCCAACCCGTGAAGCAAAAGAATAGCGGCCAATCCATGATTTTTGCCAACCAACCACCGGCCCCCGCAATAATGGAAAGTGGAATCATATTCAACGCACTTAAAAAAGCATATTGTGTGCCAGAAAATTGCCGACAACAGAAGTTGGACAGATACACCACCCAAACGGCCGCACCCATGCCTGCTACAATATTATCAAAGAAAATAACAACAAAAAACGGCACCATCTTAGGACCAATTAGAGCCAATCCCATAAAGGCAATAGAAGTCAAAATCTCCACACCGCCCAACCAAAACAGTAAAGGCCTAAACTTGAATTTCAACAACAACAAGCCCCCCAAAAACACACCAAACATCGTGATAAAGACACCAAAGGTTCCGGAAACAATGGAAATTTGCTCCGCCGTAAATCCGATCTTATCATAAAAAGGATATGCCATCGGCCCCAACATGCAATTGCATAAACGATAGGCCACAATAAACAAACATAACGTACCGAAATGAGAACAATCTATCAATGCTTTAAAAGGTTCTATCACCAATTTATTGAACGAAATTTTGGGTGCACTTGTCTGTTTTTCTCGCACACAAAGCATGGAAACAAAGCCAATAGCAATCAGCGTGATTGAAATTTGATAAGCTGTTTGCCAAGCAACATGTGCCGACAAGAAAATCATTCCTGCCACCGCCGCCAATTGTCCTAAACGCGCACCCACTTGATACAAAGTTGTCCCTTCTGTCAGGCTATCCCCCTCCAAGGTATCAATACGCAATGCGTCAATGACAATGTCTTGTGTGGCAGAAGCAAATGTGATACCTAAACATAAGGCAAAAATATAGCCAATTTCCTGTGTCGGATGCGCATACGATAAAAGGAGTAAGGAAAACATCGCCAACAACTGGCTTAAAAGCCCCCAGGTCTTTTTGCGTCCAAAATACTTTGCACAAGGTAAATTCATTTGATCTACAAAAGGAGCCCACAAAAACTTCAAGCTATACGGAATCAAAACCAAACCAAATGCACCAATTTTTCCCAAATCCACACCCTCTGTGGAAAACCAATATTTTAATGTACCTCCCACCAAATTCACAGGCGCTTGGCTAGCTAAACCGAGTCCCAAAAAGGGCCACACAGCTGGATTACAAATGGCTTTTGTTATTTTTCGGATAAATTTCATTTTGCCCCCTTGAACAATAAAACATACTTCTTTAATCTTTTATACACTTTTGAATTCGGATTGTCCATCAATTTTTTTGGGCTACCATCTTCCACAATCTGACCATTTTCCAAGAGGAGTATTCTATTCGCACTGGCGATTTCCGCCGGCACATTAGAGGCAAACACTACCGTCGGCTTATGTCCCTTCACTTTGGACAGGTTTTTAATGCCCGCCAAAACTTTGGTTTGCGCATGTGTATCCAAATTGGCCGTTGGCTCGTCCATAATGATAATAGGCGTGTGGCGTAAAAATGCCCGCGCCATCGCTAAACGTTGCTTTTGCCCAGCAGATAGAGCCGTCACAGAACTTTCTATTCCTTTTTCTTTATGTGTAATTTCCTCCAACAAATTCGCCGCGTTCAAGGCTTGATATAATTCCACATCAGTGGCTTTTGGATTAAACACAAGCAAATTTTCTTTGATTGTTTTATGTCGCCAAAAAATAGGATGCTGATTCATATAAGTCACATTTTGCTTTAACGATTTCAAAGAAACTTTTTGCACATTTTTGCCATTGATCAGCACTGCGCCCTCTTGAATTTCATAGGCGTGCTGCATCACATTGATAAGGGTAGATTTTCCCATCCCTGAATTACCAATAATCGCCACCCGATCGCCCTGCTTTATTTTCAAAGATAAATCTCTTAACACAGGTACTTTGGAATCAGGGTAAGTAAATGAAATATGTTTCATTTCTATATTGCCACCTGCTGGTAATTTTTCCCGCCCATATCTTAAATCCAATGTATGATCATAGGTCAGTTCATTTGTCAATTTGCGATAAGTTTTCACATTTTTAATGACAAAGCCTGAAAAAAACAAAATACCAGATCCCATATTCACCATAGTGCTTGTCAATCCTGTCAGTAAAATATATCGGCTGACATCTCCCGTTTGAATAGCCGTCACGGCCGCCAACAAGCCCGTAATCACCATCGGCAAAATATCCCAAAATACAACCGCACCACGCGCCACATCTTCTTTCATATTGCAAATAAAACTAAATCGCGCATATTCATCTAATTTTCGGCTGACATCATCAATTACTTTATTTTGAATTTGCAGCGTATGGATATTGACCAAATTATCCATATGATCTGTTTTTTCAGCATCATATTGAATGCGTTTTTTTTCAATTTCATCCATTTTTGAAAAACGTTGCACAATTTTGGTATTTGTAAAATAGGCACACACCCAACATACAAAGGCAATCAAGGCAAATGAAGGTTTTTCTTTCAACAAAAACACAGCCGCGCCAACCCAAGAAACCAAGCGCGTAAAAATGCGCATGGATTGCATCAACACCATGGACAAGGCTTGATTTAAAGAATTCAGCGTAGAAATAACTTTGGACGATTGCTGATTTTCCAACACAATCGGCGGTGTCCCAAGTAAATTTTTAAAATTTTCCGTAAATAAATGGTTCTGGCAAAACAGCCGCAACGGTTCCATCCAATCCCAAAAAATAAATTCCAAAAAATCAACAAAATGCCACAAAAAAGCGTCGATCACGATCCAAAAAATCAACACTGTGGTCAACATTTTTGCATCAAATTGCCCTTGAATTTGAGCAATAACAATGGCTGTCACAACTGGCAATAAAAGCATTAAAGCACCTCTGAACACCAACAAAACAACACTCCAAGCAAAAAGCCTTCTGTGCCCGTTTGCTGCAATGCAAAGAGCCTCTTTTAAGTCATGCCAAATTTGTCTTGTTTCTGCCGAAATGAACTGCATACTCCCCCTTTTTGATCTTTATTTTTTTGGCAGAGCCTTTATCTGAGATTTCTTCTTGCCAGATTCACTGACATGCGAAATGCCTGTACCTGGAATGGAAATAGTCTTGCGTGTGCGACCATTAGCCATCTTTGTCACACGGTACCCAGGCACGCCCCAGCTGAATCCTACACCAGACTTGCTGAAATTGATTCTGAACAAACCTAAAATATCAATTGATTTACGAAAACGAAAACCCATGTTTTACCCCCTTTTTTTGTTTATAATCTACCGCGCTCAAATTTGCGACGGTCGTTCAAATCCAGATACTTTTTACGCAACCGGATATGCTTTGGTGTTACCTCCACCAACTCATCGTCTGCGATATAGGCCAGCGCTGCTTCCAAAGACATTTTGACAGGTGGAATCAACACCACCGCTTCGTCTTTTCCGGCTGCCCGCATATTCGTCAATTTCTTGCCCTTAATCGGATTTACATCAATATCCCCAGGCTTAGCATTTGCACCGATAATCATCCCTTCATATACATCCACACCAGCGCCAATGAACAAAGGCCCGCGCTCTTGAATATACCACAACGCATACGCCACAGATTGCCCTGCCTCGGTGGAAATCAACACACCGTTACGACGTGCCTGAATTTCGCCCTTATAGGGTTGATAGCTGTCAAAAATGCGATTCATCACGCCTGTTCCACAGGTATCCGTTAAAAATTCGCTGTGATAACCAATCAAACCACGGGAGGGCGCCAAAAACACAAGCCGAGTTTTGCCACCACCCGATGGTGTCATCTGCGTCATTTCGGCCTTGCGTTCACTCATTTTTTGCACAACAACGCCCGAATAAGCGTCATCCACATCAATCACAACTTCCTCAAACGGCTCCAACTTTTGGCCATTTTCTTCTTTAAACACCACTCGTGGACGCGACACAGACAATTCGTACCCCTCACGGCGCATTGTTTCAATTAAAATGCCCAGCTGCAATTCGCCACGTCCGGCCACTTCAAACGCGTCCGTGCTATCCGTTCTGGAAATCTTTAAAGCTACATTCCCTTCGGCCTCTTTTTCCAAGCGATCCCAAATCATGCGCGATGTCACTTTGTCACCATCTTTACCCGCCAAAGGAGAAGTATTGATAGAAAAAGTCATCGCCAACGTTGGCGGATCGATCGGTTGAGCCTGAATCGCTTCGGTCACTTCCTGAGCACACAAAGTATCAGCCACCGTTGCTTTTTGGAAGCCAGAAATGCTGACAATATCTCCAGCCAAACCTTCATCAATCGCTTGATGCTTGAGGCCACGGAAAGCCAAAATTTTGCTGACACGCGCTGTTTCAATCGTTTGTCCATCGCGGGAAATGGCTTTGATCATTTCATTTGTCCTGACCTTACCCGAGGTAATCCGCCCCGTGAGAACTCGCCCCACAAACGGATCCATGTGCAACGTTGTGACAAGCATTTTAAAGGGACCGTTCAGGTCACTTTCGGGTGCCGGCACATGCTCAATAATTTTTTTGAAAAGCGGCTCAATATCGATGCGTTCGTCGTTTAAATTTTCAACCGCCCAACCATCGCGACCGGAAGCAAACAGCACGGGATAATCTAACTGCTCATCCGTTGCTCCAAGGTTCGCAAACAAATCAAACACTTCGTTGTTGACCTCCACAGGACGGGCATCAGGACGATCCACTTTATTGATCACCACAATCGGACGCAAGCCAAGCTTTAACGCTTTCCCCACCACAAATTTTGTTTGAGGAAGCGGGCCTTCGGCGGCATCCACCAATACAATCACGCCATCCACCATAGACAAAATGCGCTCCACCTCGCCACCAAAATCGGCGTGCCCCGGCGTATCCACGATATTGATACGATAGCCATGCCACTCTACGGATGTGCATTTGGCTAAAATCGTAATGCCACGTTCACGCTCCAACTCACCCGAACCCATGGCACAAGTGGCCACTTGTTGGTTTTCACGGAACGCCCCAGATTGGCGCAAAAAAGCGTCTACAAAAGTTGTTTTGCCATGGTCCACGTGGGCAA
>JAZLCF010000071.1:0-17914 GCA_045614105.1 Alphaproteobacteria bacterium
GCGTGGGCAAAATGTGCTGTGCCGTGCGCCCAAATAGGCCACCACCTGTTTTATGCTTTGTATTAGGAGAGAACTATGCCAACATCAAATTTAACAATGGAAACGGGCAAGTTGATGGCCACAGTGGCCAATTTGCAAAGCGAGCTGACGGGTATCAAAAAAGAAATGCGTGCTTTAAATACGCATGTGATGAGTGTGCATGATGAATTGGTTTCCTTTATGGGAACAGTGCAAACAAAGGTGACTTGCGAGCGCATTCATCAAGCCTTGAAATCAGACTATGTCCAGCGGGCGGAATTGGCACCGTTTAAAACTATTTTAGGGGCTATTTCTGCCACAACAGTGGCTGCCATATCGGTGGCTTTACTCAATCTTATTTTAAAATGAAAGGAGAATTAAATGATCCAATTTATTATCAATAATTTTAACGATATTTTAGCCGCTATGACGTCTATTATTGCGGGGGCGAGTGCTTTATCTGCGTTGACACCAAGTAAGAAAGACGATTCGGTTTTAAATAAAATTAAATCTTGTTTGGATATTTTTGCCTTAAATATTGGCAATGCAAAAACAGTACGAGTTTAATTTTGTATCAATGGCCGGCACAGGGCTTTTTGTGCACCAAATGTGTGCCAAGTTTCTCCTTTTGTTAAAGTCAACTGTACACCTGTTGCCGGCCTCAATAACAGATTTTTCTTGCCACTGGAAACATAAGTGGTAAATTCTTTGATTCCTGGTAATTCTCCAATAATCATAGCCGTTGTATAAATATCGTCCAGGGCTTTAATCATATCTAAAATACGGTAATCCGGCGCCGCGTACAGGCCATCTTTATACGTAATATCTATACCGTCCAATACTTCGTGCAATAAATCCAATGTTTGCCGGACATACAAACTGGGCGAACATAAAATCAATTCTGGTAAAGGAATAGGATTTTCCTTTAAATCTTCCAATAAAGTTAAAACCTCATCTACGCCTCGTCTGGAGAGGGGGCGTTTTAGTTCATTCATAACAGGGGCGCTGCTGTCAGGCTGTCCTGCGGCAATGACCAAAAGTGTTCTTGATTTCAACACGAATACCTTCTCCTTTTTGTTTTGTAATGATATGGGAAGGTGAAGATAAAAATGCAATTCTTATTTGTCGTAGTAATAGCGCACTTTTTCAGCGGATTCTTTAAGTTGTTCTGAGGTCACTTGTTTTTTTGAGGTATTTTGTTGAGTTTTTCCTGTCATAAAAAACCAACTATCTGTGACAAATTGTGCCGTTTTTGTTAAACTTGTTTGAGGAGGAATATCCCAAATAGCCCATGCCAACAGAACAGCTGCCCCTGCAAGCATTAAAAGATTGACAATCCAATCCAAAAGCCGACCCATGAAAATAACAATCTTATCCATTGAATTTTACCTGTTATTTGTTATATAATACTTAACAAAAGAGAAAATAAATGTCAAGTCAAGAAATGATACAAATTTCAGATTTTCACATTCGATTGGTTCAAAATCGGCGTGCACGGCACATTTTACTTAAACAAAATATGAAAGGCGAGATTGTTTTAACCTATCCACGGTTTTGTCCTAAAATTTTGGCTGTTTCTTTTGCTAAAAAGCAATTGCCATGGATTCGTGCGCATGTACAATATGCACCAAAAGAGGTGATTTTTCACTGTGGAGATTCTGTTGCAATCTTGGGACAAGAGTACTTGATTCAATCGGGGGCGCAAGGCCATATAGAAAACGGTTGTTTGTTTGTATCTGGATCACCCGAGTTTTGTCACAGGCGGGTGTGTGCAGTGGCCCAGAAAATGTTGCAATCCTATCTGCATCAAAAAATTCCCGAATTGGCGGCTCAATTGAGCGTGAAATCGGGGCGCATTGTGTTGCGTAATACTTCGTCCAGATGGGGCAGTTGTTCCTCCCACAAAACGCTCAGCTTTTGTTGGAAAATTGCGTTTGCGCCACTGGATGTGATTGATTATTTAATTGCGCATGAGGTGGCCCACTTAAAAGAAATGAACCACAGCTCGAAATTTTGGGAAGTGGTAGATTCTTTGGTGGATCATCGCAAGCGGTCAGAGCATTGGCTGAAAGAAAATGGGCGAAAATTACAGGCGATCCGTTGATTTTTCTTGCTTTTATTTCAGATTGGATTTATTGTTTTCTTTGTCATATTTTTGTTTTTGAAGGAGGAAACATGAAAAAAATATTGGCTTTAATTTTGGCTTTAATTGTCTCAACGAAAGGATATACAATGGACAAAGAAAATACACTTTATTTAGATTTAGATTATGGTCGTGTGGTGATTGAAATGTTGCCAGAAGCAGCGCCCAAACATGTCGCGCGCATTAAAGAATTAGTGCGTCAAGGTTTTTATGATGGCATTAAATTTCATCGTGTGATAGATGGCTTTATGGCGCAAACAGGCGATCCAACGGGCACAGGCATGGGCGGATCTGGCAAAAAGTTGCCGGCCGAATTTAATTCAGAGCATCATGGACGTGGTACAGTTTCTATGGCTCGTGCGATGGATCCGAACAGTGCGGACAGCCAATTCTTTATTTGCTTTCAAGATGCAGGCTTTTTGGATGGTCAGTACACTGTTTGGGGTAGGGTCACCTCTGGCATGGAATATGTGGATATGATTAAACGCGGCGAGCCGCCGATGAATCCAGATATTATTGTCAAAATGCAAGTGGCTGCCGATGCGGATAAGTAATTTAAAAGAAGCTTATAAAAAAACTCCCCTTTTTCGGGGAGTTTTTATTTTATCTATGAGCAGCATTCACATTTTCCATAATCAGTGTGCCTTTTTCATTTCTGGCCGCCATATAGGCTAAGCGTAGGTTTTCTCGCAATTGATTTGGGCGAGGGACTTTTCTCATATAAACAGTTCCCGTCATATCTTCGGAGACAATTTGTATCGTGCCTAAATCCACCCATGTGTCAATAATAGATTGTGTTGCAGTGCTGTCTACAATGCGGAAAAGTTCAATCTCATCCACATGCTTTGTTAAAATGCCGCTGACAATAATCAAGCGCTTGTCTGTTAAAGTATAGGAATTAAAAACGCGTTTGCAGTAAATCAATGGAATCAATGAGACCACTGCGATATTTAACCAAAACCACGCAATGAATAAGCCATGCCGTGCCATCGGTAAAAATGCCGCAATCAGAGCAATTACAATCAACCATGTCAGAGGTTGAAACTTTAAATCCCGAATACTGCCTGTCACAGTCCAGTAAAAATGTTCATCAGGTCGGACAACTTGATTTAAGATTCTGTCATCACTCATGAAATTTCTCCTTTCCATATAAAAGTATAACAAAATAAATGGGAAAAAACAATCTTTTTTTTAATAGGCAACATATCATGATAAGCCATTGACATATAATAATATTTTTTTATTGTTGGGGGCTAGATTTTTGCTTTTTTTCACCCCACAGTTATTTTTGCTTCAAATGATCATTTAAAGAAAGGAGAATCACATGAAGAAGTATTTATTATCAACTTTGGCCGTGGTCGGTTTGATTGGCATGGCCTCAAATGCAAAAGCAGCGGATGATGACAGTTTGATGAGCATGAGAATGTCCGATGGTTATGCCGTTATGCAAGCCGGTATGGGCTTTGGTCATAAAGACTATAAAGAATCTGCAGTGTTTGCGTTGGGCGGCGGTTATCATTTAAATCAGTATTTAAAATCTGATTTGACCATTGGTGCACGCGCTTGGGGTAAAGTGAAAACAGAAGGCCACAGTGCAGATGTCTTAGCTATGCCTGCCTTGCTGAATATGTACATTACGATGCCATACAAGCACATTGAGCCATATATCATGGGCGGACTAGGGGCTTCATGGAATCGTGCGGACAGTACACACTTCACCAAAGGAGACAACAAAGTGTCCTTTGCATGGACTGCCGGTGCAGGTATCGGCTATCGGCTCAGCCATTGCTGGGGATTGGATTTAGGCTACCGTTATGTTGATTTGGGTGAAGCAAGATCCAAATTCAAAGATGGCAGTGGCCGTGTGAAACGTGATGTGGCTTCACATGATGTTATGTTGTCGGCAAGATATTATTTCTAATATCATTGAGCCAAAAGAAAGGAGTTCTGATTTAGAGCTCCTTTTTTTTATCCCTTGGGCGGAGGATTTTATGCCTTGCATTTGTCCAAAATATCTGTTAGCATGAAAATCGGGACAGGCGATTCCTGCCCTAAGGTTTAGAGAGCCTTTCAGTTGTATCCGCAAGGATAAAAATCCAACCTGCCAAGGTTGGAAGGTTGCAAAATAAGAGTGTTATAACTCAAATATGCGACACTATTCAACTGATAGCTTTCTAACTTCCAACCGCCTCTCATCAGGACGCATGTTTTGTTGTGAAGAAAGGAGACAAAAATGAAAAAAGAAAATTTAAATGAATCCGGTCGCAGTATGGTGGAGATGCTGGGCGTGTTGGCTATTATCGGAGTCTTATCCGTGATGGGTATTGCGGGATATAAGGCTGCTATGACGCGTCATCGTGCCAACGAATTATTGAACGAGGCCACGAAACGCGCAGCGGTGGTGGCGGCTCAGCTGAGTTTGCAAGGATTAGCAATCGCTAACTTAAATGAATTTTCACAAAATGATTTGGCGGGTGGCAAATTTAGTCCCGCGCCAATTACCCCCGAAAATGGACGTTTCCAAATTGAAATAACGGGCGTTGATGGTGCGGTGTGTGAACAAATGAAAAGTACCACAAGCGCATTTATCAAAGGTTTTTCCCCCGATTCATGTGATTCGGATAATCCCAACACCGTTAAACTAACTTATAAAAACGATTTAAGCACGGATGATAATTTGCCAAGCGGGGATAACACCCCTAGCGGGGATGAAACACCCAGCGGAGATGACACCCCTGCCGCAGAATCTTGCCCTGAAGCAAGACAATGTGGTGATACGTGTTGCGGTGAAGATAATGAGTGTGATACACAGACGGGACAATGTTGCTTTGGTGGTAATTGTTGCCCCGTCGGTTCTAAGGGAATATCTACCGTAAATTATGAATGCTGCGAAGTTAGTGAGGATATTGTTTTGGGACCTTCCGATGCGACGTATTGTTGCCCCGCAGGTTCTACTGGGTATTCTAACGAATCTGGTGAATGTTGTGTAGCAGGCACTCTACTTTTTGAAGACGACCAAGGACTTACATTTTGTTGTCCTGGCGATTCAACTGGATTTGGAGACGGATGCTGCGAAGCGGGCACAATTGTTATTCAAGATGAAAATGATGAAAAGCATTGCTGTCCTGCAAATTCTACTGGTTATGATGTTGAGAATGACGAATGTATCTAACCCACACCATAACTTCGCAACGCTGGGGCGTAAGTTGGGCTTGATTTTCTTTTAAAAGTCTGATATAATAACGCCCTGTCGTGGCCATGGTGGAATTGGTAGACACGCAAGCTTGAGGTGCTTGTGGGGCAACCCGTGGAAGTTCAAGTCTTCTTGGCCACACCACTTGATTCCCCAACTTGTTGGTGCTTGCGTTTTCAATAAAAAATGCTTATTTTAAGCCTGAACAAGGAGGAAATATGCTGAACATCAAACCTTTACCATACGAGTTGGGCGAATTGGAGCCTGTGATCAGTCAACAAACATTGCTGGTGCATCATGACAAGCACTATGCGGGCTATGTGACCAAGGCCAATGAGCTGATGCCCAAAAAATGGGCGGATAAACCATTGGAAGAAATTATTTCTTTGGCGCGCGAGCATGACGAGTCGGCTTTGTTTAATCAGGTGGCGCAGGTGTGGAATCATGAATTCTTTTTTGATGGCCTCAGTTTAAAGCCCGAGGACAAAAAAATTTCCGGCAAATTATTGGATTTGATTCAGGCCGATTTTCATGATGTGGACACTTTGAAAGCCGAGCTGATTAAAGCTGCGTTGGCACGGTTTGGCTCTGGCTGGGCTTGGTTGGTGTTGGAAGATGGACATTTAAAAATCCAGACAACCTCTAATGCCGAAACACCGTGCGGCCTGAAAGGCATCCAGCCCTTATGGACGTTGGATGTGTGGGAGCATGCGTATTATTTGGATTATCAAAACCGGCGCGTGGAATATGCCACACAAGTTTTAAATCAAGCGGTGAATTGGCGGTTTATCAGCGAAAATTTAGGCGTTTAAGCGTCCACAGCAATGTTTATACTTTTTGCCCGAGCCACAAGGACACGGATCATTGCGTCCGATATGTTGATCCACAGGTGGCAAGGGTTCTTGCTCAGCCGGAATTTCAGGCGTTTCTGTTTTGCCTTGTGGTTGCTCCATTGGGGTCAATTGTAGTTCTAACCGTCCCATAGTCTGGGTGATTCGTTCACGCACGCGGCCCAGCATGTTTTGGAACAACAAGAATGCCTCTTGCTTAAATGCGTTTAGCGGATTTTGTTGCCCATAAGCCCTGAGTCCAATAGAGGTCTTCATAAAGTCCAGCCCTTGCAAATGTTCTTTCCACAATGTATCAATCGTTTGAATTAAAACAGATTTTTCAAAATCCTTTTTAAAGGCGGGTGGCAAAATCTTGGTCTTTTCTTGCCACAGCTCGTCGGCTTTTTTCATCAAGCGTTCTGTCATAATGGTTTGCGTGATACCGGGTTCATTTTTCCATTCGGCAAAAGGCGCGTCCACGCCCAATAGCTTGATGGTTTCTTGGCGCAGTTCCTCAGCATTCCAATCTTCTGGTGCTGTTTTATCGGGTGCAATAGAGTAAATCAGCGTGCTCACAACATCTTGGCGCATATCCTGCATCACGGGATAGACATCATCCATTTCCATCAATTCACGGCGTTGCTCATAAATAATTTTGCGTTGATCATTGGTGACATCGTCAAATTTGAGGAGATTTTTGCGCACATCAAAGTGATATTCTTCCACCTTTTGTTGTGCTTTGGCAATGGCCTTGCTGATCCAAGGATGCTCAATGGCTTCACCTTGTTTTAACCCCATTGTTTTCAAAATACGACCAATGCGTTCAGAGCCAAAGATACGCATTAAATCGTCTTGCAAACTGACATAAAATTTGGATTGTCCTGGGTCACCTTGACGACCAGAACGTCCGCGTAATTGGTTATCAATGCGACGGCTTTCGTGGCGTTCAGAGCCCAACACATACAATCCTCCTGCAGCCAAGGCCTTTTGTTTCCCTTCGGTAATTTCTGTTTTGATTTTTTCCGCCAATAATGTGTCATCCATTTCGGGATGAGCGGCTTTTTCTTCGGCAAAACGCATTTCAAAATTACCACCTAATTGGATATCTGTGCCACGTCCTGCCATATTTGTAGCGATGGTGACGGCACCCGGCACGCCTGCTTGCGCAATAATATGGGCTTCTTGTTCATGGTGCCGTGCATTGAGCACATTGAACGGAATATCGGTTCTTTCTTTCAACAAATTGGCCAAAATTTCGGATTTTTCAATGCTGGTGGTGCCGACCAAAATAGGTTGCCCACGATCATGGACTTTTTGAATTTCTTTGATAATGGCATCATATTTTTCCTCGGCTGTGCGATAGATTGCATCTTGTTCATCTTTGCGCACAACAGGCTTATTTGTTGGAATATCAATGACTTGCAGTTTATAAATATCATCAAATTCGGGGGCCTCCGTCATCGCTGTTCCCGTCATCCCCGCTAATTTTGGGTACATACGGAAGTAATTTTGATAGGTAATAGAGGCCAGCGTTTGATTTTCAGGTTTAATTTCAACCCCTTCTTTTGCCTCTAACGCTTGATGCAGACCATTGGAATAGCGGCGACCATCCATAATGCGTCCTGTAAATTCGTCAATAATCATCACTTTGCCGTCTTTGACAATGTAATCTACATCTTTTTGAAACAGGGTGTGAGCACGCAAGGCCTGTTCTACGTGATGGACAAAAGCGATATTATCTGTTTCATACAGTCCTCCAGCCATTAAATTGGCATTGTGCAATGCATCTTCTATAAACTGCATGCCAGCGTCTGTGAGTGTGACGTTTTTATGTTTTTCGTCTTTCTCGTAGTGTTCTGGTTGAATGCCAGACATAATCTTATCAACGGCGATATAGCGTTCGGATGAATCTTCTGCTTGCCCTGAAATAATCAAAGGTGTTCTGGCCTCATCAATTAAAATGGAGTCTACCTCGTCCACAATGGCATAGTGAAAAGGGCGCTGTACCATTTCATTTTTGCTGATACACATATTATCGCGCAAATAATCAAAACCCAACTCGTTATTCGTGCCATAGGTAATATCACAGGCATAAGCCTCTTTGCGTTGTTCCTTGTTCATGTGGGCAACGATGCAGCCGACTGTTAAACCCAAAAAACGATAGACTTTTCCCATCCATTCGCTGTCACGTTTAGCCAAATAATCGTTGACTGTGACCACGTGGACACCTTTGCCCGTCAAGGCATTTAAATAGACCGGTAATGTGGCGACCAAAGTTTTACCTTCTCCTGTTTTCATTTCGGCAATTTTGTTGTCAAACAAAACGATACCACCTAACAATTGAACATCAAAAGGACGTAGTCCAAGAGTGCGCTTTGCGGCTTCGCGGACTGTTGCAAAGGCTTCGGGCAAAATATCCCATAATGTTTCGCCTTTTTGCAAACGAGCTCTAAACTGTTCTGTTTTCCCTTTTAATTCTTCGTCAGAAAATTTTTGATAAGTATTTTCCAATTCATTGATTTGTTTAATATACTTTTTGAATTGCTTTAAATAACGTTCGTTGGCGGAACCAAACAAATCTTTCAATTTCATACAACCATCCTTTTATCTTAAAATCATACTATGATAAACATAAGTTTTTTTTATCAAAAAGTCAAGTTTTTTTGCGTGTTTTCTTGAGGTGTTAAACTAAAAAAAAGTAATTTGACATGAAGGACGTAAAATTTTAGCAAACGCATAAATTTGGTTGAGTTGAGCGGTATTTTCTCGCTTGTTGAAGATGAGGTGCGGGTTTTGTTGAGGCGCTGTTGCCAAAGTTTTATAAATCATTTCTTTGTTTGTGGAGACAATCCACAGATTCTCTCCCATATCAGCCCAAATAGGCGAAATAACTTGGCAGGGTAAATCAATTAAAACGATATCATAATTGTTTGCCAGCTGTTTTAAATTTGCTTTGATGAATTGTTGCTGAAGTGCCGAAAGGGCTGTTAAATTTTGGTCGGATACACCTGTAATATAATCAATCCCTTGCTCATGAATAATCAACTCATTGAGAGGAAGTGTACCATCACAAACAAGTGTAATTTTCTTTTGATTTTTATTGGAAAGAGGAATGTTTTTTAATCCCAAAAGCGTGTCAAATACAAGGACTTTTTTGTTTTGTTGGAAAAAAGATTTGGCCATTTCTTTGACCACAAAACTGACCCCTAAATGGGGAGCAATACCACGCACAATGTAAAATGTTGTCTTTTTTTTGTTTTCAATTGTTGGGACAAGAAAGGGCATCAAAACCTCTAAATTTCAATTTTGTCTTGGTTGAGTAAGGTACGAGCAATTTCAACGATTTTTTGACGTGCTTGTGCGATCTGATCGGGTAAGATCTGTTTGTGCTTTTCCTGAATTTCTTTTTCTAAAGCTTGCCAAATAGGGGCAGGAATATTGTCTTGAATTTGCTTCAAGATATTTCGAGGGGCGTTCATCAAAGCATATAAAACGGTGGTGCGAGGTGTGTGTTTTAACAAAGTACGAATAGCTTTTGGGGACCAGTTTGCTAAATCCTCAAAGCGGATCAAATGTGCCGTTAACTTCTTGGCCAAAGAGGGGGATTGTTGTGAGAGATTATGGATGATATTTTGGCCAACAGATGTTTCTTTCATTTGTGCTAAAATTTCCACAGTCTTTTCATCTCCGCTGGGTGTATTCAAGGTGTCTAAAATACGGCGGGCGTAGGTCAATGCTTGTTCGGCCATCTTTTGATTGGTCTCGGTGCGCATTTGTCCAATATGACTTAAATGGATGAGCACTTGATTCGTTTTGGTGGCTGAAAAATAAGGAATTGTTTCTGCGGCTTTTTGCGCGGATAGTTGATACAGAATATAGGCGGCTAATTCAGGTGAAAGCGTCTCTAATTTTGAGGCCAAAGTTTGTGAGGAAATGTTTTCTAATTCTTGCCATAGAGGTTGATGCTCAGATTGCCAAGTTGGTTCGGTAAAACAAAAAGATTTTTTTGTGTTTTGCATTAAAATTTGTTGGGCACGTACGGGATTTCCGATAACGGTTGATCCGACGAACATAGCCTCATATAATTCATTTAAAATACGTGTGGATTCATAGGGGGGAATGACGCCTAATGTCGCAATGACTTTTGAGATTTTGCGTACTTCATCATCATCTAAGGCAATCAAAACTTGACGCACAAAATCTTCCTCTGCCGTTAACAGGACAATACCGACTTTTTGAAGAGGGGTCCAATCTGAACTTTTGGGTGAAGAAGGCAGGTAAATCCAATTTTTAAACACATTGGTGGCACGTTCTGGAAATTGTAAAATTTGGTTTAATTTTTTAGCCGAAAAATCAGTTTGTGTTTTTTTTGTGTCAGACGTATTTTTGTCGCCAGTAAAAGGATAAATGAGTAATAAGAAAGACGCCATCAAGAGCACAAAATAAATGAACAATAAGACAGATTTTTTGGATGCGTTTTGTGGGGACGAATGGAACACAAAAGGCATATTTTGGATTTCCAGTGTATCTCCGCGTGAGGGATTATAACCAATGGCGCTTTTAACAAGTTTTGCATAAGTTTCCATTTCCTGCGGGGTGCGTGGTTGGTAAATGTTTTTTGTATGAGGTGTTGTTAAGCCATCAATCACAATACTGATATGTTGCCGTTGGATGGCATTTTGTACTTGTTTTTCAATGGTGTCTGTATCAAGGTGCGTCTGGGTGTTGTCTTGTTCCATAATTAAATTTTTGGTTTGCGAGTGATGGTGAATTTGTGCATTTTTTAAATCTAAATCTAATGTGACAGCAACGCGCACTTTCCCAGGACCCGCCAGTGGTTCTAACAAGTTGGTTAGGGTATGCTGTAAATTTTTTTCATATGTTTGTTGCAAAAGCAAAAACTGTTTGTTGGCAGAAGGAGGGATGGGCCACTTAGATTCCCTTTTTCCCTCTGTGCAACAAAACACACCAGCCAATCCTATTCCTATGGCTAGACAAAGAATAATCAGTAGTTTTAATAGGTTTTTAAAACTCAAAACACTCCTTCCTTTTTCCTGTTTCTTCTGTTTATACTATCGTTTTATGAAGGGGCTGTCAACAAAAAGTTTGCTAAAAGAGACGCTTTTTGATATACTTTTTTTATGACAGACGAATTGGATTTAGAAGAATCTTTGAATAAAATGATTTCTCCTGCTGTGTCCGAGCGAGAGAACAAAAAAAGGTTAGACAAGTTCTTGGCTGATGCTTTGCCAGATTTATCGCGCAATGCCTTTATTCGCTTGATTGAGGATAATCAGGTGAAAATACAAAATTCTGGATTGATTGTAAATCGGCCAGATATGCGTGTGGAAACGGGCCAGATTTTTGAAATTACGGTGCCTGCGCCCACGCCCGCACAAGTGTTGCCCGAGGAAATGCCCCTTGATATTGTGTATGAAGATGAGGATGTGGTTGTGGTGAATAAGCCCGCGGGATTAGTGGTACACCCAGGGGCTGGCAATTGGGAACACACCTTAGTGAATGGCTTGCTGTTCCATTGTAAGGGCGGTTTGTCCGGCATCGGTGGTGTGGAGCGCCCTGGGATTGTGCATCGGATTGACAAAGATACCTCTGGGTTGTTGGTGGTGGCCAAAAATGATAAAGCTCATCGGGCGTTGGCTAAACAGTTTGCTGTGCATTCTATTCAGCGCGAATATCAAGCCTTTGTGTGGGGCAAATTGGATCAAGCCGAGGGGCGTATAGAGGGTAATATTGGCAGATCCCCCACCAATCGGCAAAAGATGGCGTTGGTGCGTATTGGGGGCAAGTCGGCCGTCACGCATTATACGCGCTTGGATGTGTATGGTGGAGGCATTGCCAGCTATGTAAAGTGTGTTTTGGAAACGGGGCGTACGCATCAAATTCGTGTGCATATGAGTTCTATGCGTCATCCTTTGGTGGGTGATTATACCTATGGCAAGCCGCCCAAAAATGCGCCGGATTTTGTGCGTGATTTTCCGCGACAAGCGTTGCATGCTGGGTTGTTAGGATTTATTCATCCGACAACGGGAAAGCAACTTGTATTTGAAGTGCCTATGCCACCCGATATGCAAGAATTAAAAGCAAAATTGGAATCTCTTTAATATTCCACAGATTCAAAATACAGGCCTTCCGCAGGGGCGGTTGGACCACCTTTTGTGCGATCGCATGCTTCAAAAGCTTTTTTAAACTTTTCCACCGTCCATTTGCCTTCGCCCACTAATTCCAAAGTGCCAACCATGTTGCGTACTTGGTGGTGCAGGAACGATTTGGCGCAAACATGAAATTCGACGATGTCGCCCTTTGAAACAATCTCAAAAGTATCCAATGTTTTGATGGGGCTTTTGGCTTGACATTCGCTGGCGCGAAAAGTGGAAAAATCGTGTTTGCCAATCATTAAATCAGCCGCTTGTTGCATTTTTTTTGTGTCCAATTTTGGACGCACCCACCACACATGCCCTTTGTTGATCGAGGGTGGATAAGGGGTATTTTGAATTTTATAAATATAGTGGCGTTCTTTGGCCGAAAAGCGTGCGTGAAAATCATCGGACGCCTCTTCAATGCTTTTAATGCTGATGGGATAGGGGCGCACAAGCGCATTTAAAGATTCAAATAAACGATAGATATTTAATTTCCCCTCGGTTTCAATGTGAGCTACCTGAGCAATCGCATGAACGCCTGTATCCGTGCGGCCGGAGCCCCAAACCGTGACGGGATGACGCAAGGCGGTTTTCAATGCGTCTTCCAACACGCCTTGGACGGACAGTTGTCCCGCCTGGCGTTGCCAACCGATAAAAGGAGTGCCGTCATATTCGATTACGAATTTATATCTCATTTTTCGTCTATGGTTAAAAATTTATCGCCAGCTACCAACAAATGCCCGTTGCAAAATTCTTTGCCAGAGGTGCGCTTTTTGCCTTCGGATTGCACATCGGTTAGTTCCAACGTGCCGTTCGCGCATGCAACAACAATTTTATGATCGGCCTGGATGATTGTGCCTGCCGGTGCAGATGAAGCATTTTCGCACATAAGTGCATTGTATATTTTAAGGCGTGAAAGCTTGCCTTTTTTATCTTTAAAACAGGTAAAAGCCCCTGGCGCTGGGGAAAAAGCGCGAATGTGACAAGAAACGGATTCGGCCGGCTTATCCCAATCAATTTGGGCTTCCTCTTTCGTCACTTTTTTGGCATAGGTGGCCTGCAACTCATCTTGCTTGATCCCAGCGGGATTTTCATGCAGTGTTTCCATCAACAAATCTGGTCCCAACTCGGCTAGTTGTTTTGTCAAAACATCCGCCGTTGTCGTGGGTGTGATGGGGATAGTGCGTTGCTTTAAAATCAAGCCCGTATCGCAACCAGCGTCCATTTTCATAATGGTGAGGCCTGTTTCACCTTTACCCTCCAAAATGGCGCGTTGAATGGGGGCTGCGCCACGTCCATACGGCAACAAGGAAGCATGCAAATTGATGCAACCCATTGAAGGAGCATCCAATACAGCTTGTGGTAAAATCAGACCATAGGCGCCCACAACCACCAAATCAGGCCGAAGTGATTTAAATTTTTCAATGTGTTCTGGCTTTTTAAATGTTTCAGGCGTGATAATTTCAAATGGTAAGCGATATGTTTTTTGTAATGCTATAGCGGCTTTATGCACAGGGGAATAAGACAATTCCAAGCCACGTCCCATGGGTTTTGGGGCACGTGTATAAATGGCCACCAAATCAAATTGAGGTTCGCCATTTTCGGCTTTTTCCTGCACTAAACGATCAAGCGTGGGCAAAATAAAAGCAGGTGTTCCCATCACAATCAAACGTGTGTGAGGCTTTAACATGCTTCCTCACTTTCGCGCTTACGGCGTTTTTCTAAATGTTTAACCAACATATCGCGTTTTAATTTAGACAGATAATCAATAAACAAAATGCCGTCCAGATGGTCAATTTCGTGTTGCATTGCGATGGCTAATAAACCGTCTGTTTCCAGCGTTCTTTCAATGCCGTTTTTATCCCAAAAACGCACAGTGACGGTTTCCCAACGTTCCACATCTGCATACTCCTTGGGCAAGGAGAGACAGCCCTCATTATGCAAAATTTTGTTTTCAGAGTGTGCAATAATTTCAGGATTCACCATTTTGATAGGCTGAGGTTCTTCATCATTTCCCGCACAATCAATCACAACCAAACGTTTTAAAAGACCAACCTGATTGGCAGCTAAGCCTACGCCATTACCCGCATACATTGTTTCCAACATATCCGATAATGTTTGACGTATCGCGGCATCTACTGCGTCCACTTTTTCAGCTTTTTGACGCAGGACAGGCTCGGGAATTTCAAAAATTTTCATTTTGGCCATTTTTTTTGTTTCCTTTTATCAAAATATATTATACACTAAAATCGGGATTTTGAAAAGGAGAAATTTGAATGATCCGTTTGTTCATTGGCTTGGCGCTGCCTGAAAAGGTGAAAGAACAGCTGATGTCGCTGGATAAAAACTTGACGGGAGCTTTGTGGAAAAGTGCCGACAAGTTGCATTTGTCTTTGTCCTTTGTGGGAAATATTGAGGAGCCAAAAGCCGAAGAATTGATGCAGGAATTGCGCTTTATTCGTTTTCCCGCCTTTCATTTATCCTTAAAAGAAATTGGTTATTTTGAAACAGGAGGGATACCTCATCATCTATGGGCTGGTGTGGAAGAATCCAAAGCGTTGCATGAATTACAAGAAAAAATTGAGGCAGTCGTGCATAAATTGGGGTTGGATGGGCAAAATAAATTTAAATTCCATCCGCATGTGACATTGGCGCGTTTGCAAGGCACAACGGTGCCAGATGTGATGAGTTATATTGCTGCCAATAACTTATTTCATTCAGATTTATTTTTGGCGGACTCTTTTTGCGTATTTTCCAGCCATGCGAAAGAGGCTGGCGAAGGAAAATATTATAAAATTGAAGCGGAGTATCCATTGATGTTTGTTTAAAGGGGGAAGATGAAAAAAATAGTTTTGGCGATGGGAGCGTTGTTTGTAAGTTCGTCAGTTTGGGCGATGACGCCAGCTATGTATAACCGTGTGATGCTGAGTGTTCAGACGCGCAATTTAAAGATGTTGCAAAATCTGGTTGCGGGCGGTGTTAATTTGAACTCCCCTATATCCAATGGGATGACGCCATTGTGTGTCACTGTGATGCATGGGGACTATGAGGGTTATGAAATGTTGCAAACGCAAGGGGCAAGCCCCTATGTACCTTGTATGCGCCAACTGCCACCACAACAAGTGTCAAATTTTTATGCAAATCAACCGCCTGCACACACTTATTACACAGGCCGGATGATGGCAACGAAGCCTGTCAGCACTTGGCAAGCGTCCTCGGAGCATGAGTATGTTTTCCCCTATTTGAATGCAGGAGAGCTGTTGTTAGGGGGGGTAGCGGCTGCTGCTATTTTAACTTTGGGTGGTGGCAAAGCTGATTCAGGAGGTGGTGGCAACTCATATAAATGGGATACGCCCATGAATTTGGATCCAGATACGTTTAATAGTACAAAGGCGTATCAGGCTGAGTATGAGGCACAACCGGAAACTTGGGAGCATTCTCTTGATTTTTTGAGTTCCATTAATGCAGTGAATGCTTATGCAAGAGGATATTCTGGTTATAAGGTGAATCGTTCGGAAGATGGGGCTTTAAAGGAAATTACAGACGAGGCAGAAAAGGCCTATTCAGATAATGATTATATTACTGGTTCTAGGGTCAAGGTCGCTGTTGTGGATGAAGGCGTGTGGGTCAATCATCCAGATTTGGGCGCAAAAGGAACTCAATATAATTACGTGTATGGTGTTTGTTCTGAGGAGAATTATGAAAAATGTTGGAGTTGGAAAGATGGAACGTTGACTTTGTATAAAAATTGGACCACAGACAAGACAAAAATTGCAACTTATCCTTTATCCGAGGCAAGGTGGTTGGCTTATCAACAAAAGTATGCAGGCTATATCTATCATGAGAATAACGCTAATCCGATTATTTATGACCATTGGTATAATGAGGCCACTGAGCGTAGTTATGATCGGTATTATATTGATACTCAAACTGGCACAGGAGATGATGTTCAAACAATTCGTCGATGGTATATGTTGGTTGGTGAAACAGGGGTGCTCTGTGGAGAAGGGGAAACGTTAAATAGTTGTACTTATGGTGGCAACGAATATACGATTCAATCAAATTATATGAACCATGGTACACACGTAGCAGGTTTGATTGCCGCTCAAAGGAATGAGATGGGTATGATGGGGGTGGCGTATAATGCTGAGATTATTCCTGTAAAAGAGGATTTAGATATCAGCAACCAATCGCAGGCATTTACGAAAGCGGTGAGTCTTGCGGATATCGTGAATATCAGTCTCGGCCCCGGTGATGATAAAAGAACACACTATAAGGATCAGTCAGAGGCCATTGAGGCTTTCGAACTCTTAAAGTCTGAATCGAATTTATATCGGGCTTTACAAGATGCGGCGACCTCTAAGAAAATTATCGTGTTTGCGGCAGAAAATGATGATTCTCAAAGCTCTTCTTATTATGATCCAACTTATTATAATTATGCTCCCTTGTCTTCTCAATTTAACGGTGAGGGGACATATAATTTAACAAACTTAGTGGTGACCGCTATTGCTTTGAATGATGATAAAAGTGGTTTAACCGCTTATTCAGCCGAATGTGGTCCGGCGATGAGTTATTGTGTGGGCGCCCCTGGTGGTGGAAATGATTACATTTATTCAACCGTTCGGGTGGCCAATACAGGAAATTACGCGGATTGGGGATATCAAGGGATGAAGGGAACCTCTATGGCGGCGCCGATTGTGTCGGGTGCGTTGGCCGTGATTAAAGGGGCTTTCCCGCACTTGACGAATCAGCAGGTGGTGCAAATTTTGTTTGAAACGGCCGATTATATGCCAGCTACCCAAGAGCAAATAGATGCGGCAAAACTTGCAGGAGCGACCTATCTGGAAGACCGTGATGAGATGGGGCAGTATAACTCGATCTTTGGGCGTGGAGCCATCAATTTAAATGCGGCAACGGATCCCATTGGTTTGCCAACAATTTCTTTGACAACGTCCACAAATGGAGCGGCTGTCAATGCAAATAAGTCTTCTTCTACGGTTTCATCTGTGCTTAGTAATGTGGCAACGGCAGTACCTTCTCAGATGATTGTATTGGATAAATATCAGCGCGCCTTTGCGGTACCAACTGCTTCGTTTGTGCGTGTGGCGAAGCGGGAAAATAAGTTGGATGCTCGCTTTAAATCGTTTATGAGTGGGGATGAAAAAGTGGTGGCCAAAACGGATACAATGCGTATGGCTTATTCTGAACGGCATTCCACTTTGGCGTCTCAAATGAACAAAGGTTCCGTCACTTTTGCATTTCAGACAACGCCTAAATGGTCTTTTAAGAGTTTTTATTCTGAAAATACCTCCACAAGTGGTGGTACCTATTTTGAGCGGCTATTGGCCAGTCCTTATGGGAAGATGAAAGAGGCTTGGGGCGGGGCAATAGGCTATCAGCCGACCCAAAATTGGCAAGTCAGTGTTTTGGGGCAAATGGGCCAAAATGGCTTTGTTGATCAAAAAGATTTGTCTCACATGGATCATAATCGGATCTCTTTGTTCCAAAGTTCTGTCAAATATACGGGGTTGAAGAAAGTTGCTTTGAAGGCTGTGGCTGGTGTTGCTAATGA
>JAZLCF010000072.1:0-7133 GCA_045614105.1 Alphaproteobacteria bacterium
AGATTTAATGGCGCCTTGTGGGCATTCACCCAAGCATACACCACAATCAATACAAGCATTTGGATCGACCACCATTTGTGTTTCACCTTTGTGGAAAGCTCCTACTGGACAAACTTCGGCGCAAGCACCACACAAAACACATGAATCATTTACTACTGAAGGCATCTTTTCTCCTTTGTTAAAAATTGAACAAAGTAATAGTATGCTATCAAATAAAAAATTGCAAGTGTTTTTTTGAAAATAAAAAGTTGACAACTATTTTTTCTTGTGTTATAAAGCCTGTATGAAAGGGATAAATGTCAAAATGACGCAGAGGCAAACCACTTCAATTATAACTTCAATTTATCAAGATAATCGATTGATAAATAAGGATAATTTTGTGAGGTTTTGGGCTTGCTGAACCTTTCATAGACGGGCGCAAGAAGCAGAGGAGAAAAGAATGGTGCGTGAAGCATTGCGGCTCAGACGCATGTCTCCGCTACGAGCCCTTCAAGAGCGCAAGAGGGGAAACGACCGAAAACTGCGTTCTCCTATTTAAATTCTTTTGCGCGTTTTTCTATTTAAATTTATTGCTTCTTGGGAAGCCGACAGGAGGGAAGTGACCCACTGCGGCACGTTTGCCCAGCCACATGGTCATATCTGGTTCAATATGGATTCCGTTGCCGGAGGGGTAGGGCAGACCTTCCGCCCAATTAAAGAACTTCACATCTGATAATTTTGCGCCATTATAGCGTTGCAGCATGACACCGCTGCCACGTGCCATGGTTGGAATTTCCTCAGCTTTAAAAACTAACAACTTGCGATTATTACCAATAACAGCCACAGAATCACCACTTGCTTCGCGACACAGATACGCTTTGTCTTTATCGGCCAAATTCAAAATAATCTTGCCTGCTCTGGTTTGAGCAATAATGTTGTTGGATTCCACGATAAAGCCTTTGCCAGATTGCGTCGCCACCAAGAGTTTTTGGTCAGGCTTGAACACAAACATTTCCACAATGTCGGCATCTTCAGGCAAATCTATACTGAGTCTTATAGGCTCGCCAAAGCCACGTCCGCCGGTGATATTGTTGCCAAGAATGGAATAGAAGCGCCCGTTGGTGGCAAACAGCATGATGTGATCTGTCGTATAGGTGTTGACACTGAATGCCAAAGAATCCCCCTCTTTGAATTTCAAATCCTCCGTGGTGGCATTTCCTTTTAAGGCGCGAATCCAACCTTGTTTGGACAGGACAACAGTAATCGCTTCTTTTTCAATCAACGTTTCAATGGACATTTCCACCTCGGCTACAGCGCCAGCAATTTCGGTGCGACGTTTGCCGAGTTCCGTCTTGCCACCAAAATCTTTTTGGATTTGTTTGATTTCTTCGGCCAGTTTGTTTTTGCGCTGCATTTCGTCCGCCAAAAGGCCCTCTAAACCCGCTTTTTCCAAAGCCAAATCCTCAAATTCGTTGCGCAGTTGTTGTTCCTCTAATCGACGCAAAGAACGCAATTTCATGTTCAAAATGGCCTCGGTTTGCACATCAGACAAGTTAAATTCTTGCATCATCAATGGCTTTGGATCATCCTCATTACGGATGATTTCAATCACGCGGTCCAAGTTCAGATAAGCAGTCAAAAAGCCCTGCAACAATTCCATACGGTGGGCAATTTTTTCCAAACGGAAATTGCTGCGGCGAATCAGGACTTCTTCGCGGTGGGCAAGCCAACAACTAATCACCTCGGCTAAACTCATTACTTTCGGTGTATGGTTGGCGGTCAATACATTCATATTTAGATTAAAATTGACCTGTAAGTCACTGTTTTTAAATAAATGTTCCATCAGTTGTTCTGGAATCACAAGGCGCGATTTCGGCTCTAAAATAATGCGTACAGATTCGGCGGATTCATCCCGAATATCGGCAAGCAATGGCAACTTTTTCTCGGATAATAACTTGGCAATCTTCATAATCAAATCAGATTTTACTACGCCATAGGGAATCTCGGTAATGACGATTTGATATTGGCCGTGGCCCAAATCCTCCCGCTCCCATTTTGCACGCAGTTTTAAGGCGCCACGCCCCTCGGTATATACTTTGATGATATTGGCTTTGTCTTCCACTAACACACCGCCAGTTGGGAAATCAGGCCCTAACACAAAATCAACCAAACGTTCTGTAGAGGCATCTGGGTGTTTTAAAAGATAGAGCGCCGCTTCGCATACTTCACCCACATTGTGTGGTGGAATGTTCGTTGCCATACCCACGGCGATCCCATTGGAACCATTGGCCAGCAAATTCGGGAAAGCCGCCGGCATCACAACGGGTTCTTCATCTTCACCATCATAGGTTGGCTCAAAATCTACTGAGTTATCGTCCAATCCGTCCATCAAAGCCAAAGCCACAGGCGTTAAACGCGCCTCAGTATAACGCATAGCCGCTGCCCCATCGCCATCAATGTTGCCGAAGTTTCCTTGTCCATCCACCAGCGGATAGCGCACAGCAAAATCCTGAGCCAAACGCACCATCGCGTCATAAACAGAACTATCACCATGGGGATGGTATTTACCAATCACATCACCGACGACGCGTGCGCACTTTTTAAAGCCTTTATCTGGGTCTAATTTCAGCTGCCGCATGGCCCACATTAAACGGCGGTGGACGGGCTTTAACCCATCTCGCACATCGGGCAAAGACCGTGCCACAATCGTGGACAAAGCATACGCCAAATATCGTTCGGACAGGGCGTCTGCTAATTGCTGCTCTTGAATTTTTTGTTCACTCATACGGCTTATTTTAACCAAAAAAAAATAAAAGGCAAGTGATTTTTATGCAGACGCGAGTGAAACACAAAATAAAGTTGCATCTGAATGGATTTTTTTTGAAAAGAGAGGAGGTGGTCTTTAGAAAAGACTTGACATTAAAAATGGAATAGATTAGAATAACCTCCGATGAAAAGTAATGGAAAATGGGATGAGTGTCTTGGATTCCGATTTTTGCTTTTTATCTTGACTAAAGGTGTTGCCGCAGTAGCGTAGTGGTAGCGCACATCCTTGGTAAGGATGGGGTCGTGAGTCCGATTCTCACCTGCGGCACCATGTATTATAGCCCTCTTCTAAACGAGGGCTTTTTCTTTTGTTTGCAAGCCTTTTGCTGAGTCCGATAGTCCGATTGTTAAAAAACACCAAAATTCATCAATTATCGGACTTTTTTGTTGACTATTGTTTAAATAGCTATTACAGTGCTTAGTATAAATTGATACGTCAGGGAGGAATCGATGTTAAAGAAAAATATGATATTTGGATTGTTATTTATGAGTACAACGGCTATCGCTGCTCCATGGAAAACAGGTATTCAAGCTTATGACATCAATGGAAATCCATATACAGGAAAAGCATATATAAACAGTGCATTTTGGGGAGAAATAGATTTTAAAGATGGTCGGCCAATTCGCGTATTGACGGACGCGTGCATGAAAGGTTCTTGTGAAAAAAAAGAAGTTATTAATGGAGTTCCGTATATTCGTTCGCGAGAAGAAAATGGACAATTATTAGATGGTATGATTAAAACAGAGCCCAAAAAGGAAGGGAATTGGACTCAATTGGGCCAAGAAGGGTTATATTCCAGAGGAGTTCCAGATGCTTTGCATAAGGAATCAGATCTAAATGGATTAACCAAGGAAACAATGTATGATAAAGGTAAAACTCTGTGGGAAAAACAGTATGGGCACATAATACCACTGTCTCCTTATATGCTGTTGAAAGCAGATATGCAAGAAACAATATACAATGATAAGCTTGTTGTTAACAATTACTATAAAAATGGTCAAAAAGTTTTAGAATGGAAGACCGTGCCAGATGACCGGTTAGCTGAAATTTCACTGTATGAAAATGGTAAAATGCTAATGCGCCAAAGATTTCGCAAAAATGGCACGAGTCAAGTTGAAAATTTTATAGATAATACCAAAAAAGATTTAGAAGAGAATCAAATATATGACCTAACCAAATGGTCAGACGGTTGGGAAGAAAATGAGCCATATAATTATGACCTAAGTCATGGTGTTTTTCATATTATCGCAGGCAAACGTTCAGTGTGTTTTGGTGTTATCGATGACCTAGAAGCAACGAGGTGTTTAAAAGATATAAATACACCATCCAGCAATGTGGAAATACTTTCTGCACAACAAAAACAACTCCTTTATGAGAATCCGAAAGAATTCTTTGCTAAAAATGAGTTGGGTTTTGATTTATCGGATGTGGGAGAACAAAATCTGCGACAATTAAACGACAAGAGGGCTTTAATGATGATGGCAGCATTTCAAGGTATGGCAGAAAGCATGAATTTAACTCAGGATGAAATGGAGAAAAATGTCAAAAAAAGAATAGATAAAGTTCTTGAGGAAGAACAATAAGATGTACAAGGGTTAAATAATTTCTGTCGATTACATAAATCTTTGTAATTTTTCTTTCAATTCCCTTACGATTTGAGTCAGATACTGCGTAAGGCAAAAGTTGCCAGTGGCAAGTTTTGATACGCAAAGCAATGAGACTTTACAAAAACAAGTCTGTTCCGTCAGACGAAGTTTTTGTGTTAGTCATAATTGCAAAGCAACGCGCACCATGTTGTAAAGCCTTCTTCTAAACGAGGGCTTTTATGGACTAAAGATGTGTCGAACAATTTTAACGCTGAAGTTTTTTTCCCTGAAAGAGTGGATTTTGAAATGGAATGTTTTCTTTTTTTTGTTGATGCTGAAAATCATTCTCTTGTTGTTGAAAATAGGCTTCCATAGTTTGTACTGTTTCAACGGCCTCTTTTCCCTTAAATGGAGAAATCCAATTACCAGATGTATCAATACCATGGGTCGTACAAATAATTTCCGAGTGCGTCACTTCTTCCATTTGTTTTTTTCGAAATAATTTAAGAAATCCAGACTGTGGAGTTTCCCGTTGCTCGGAATACTGGTTTTGTCTGTGTGTTAATAAAGTTTGTCCATCTCCGTGAAAATATTCGGTCAGTCCTACTCGGCTGTCTTTGTTGTGTGCACGAATGACTAATTTAGGATTCAATAAAGAGGTATCTGCTGATAATATCCCTTGTTTCCCTACGGAGATAAACTGCTTGTTGGGCAATTTCATAGACTTAATATCATTGGAAATACTTTCCAGAGTTTGTTTTGCTATTTGCATGGTTTCTGAAATGCCTGTGCTTAGCTCATGCCATGCATGTGCAGCTGAAGGATACAAGCGATGTCCCAGTACATAATTTTTTTGCTCAGCTTTTACGTCTTGAGCGATAGAATACAGGGCATCATGTGCACCATTAACAAAATCAAAGATAGCAGATCCTTTTCCAATGCTTAATCGGGAATCCTTTGCTTCGATTTGTACACCATTGGGAGAGCGAAATTGTGTCCAAAATCCCAGGGGAGAGCGCTGGGCTGTTTCTATGGCGTATTTTGTGCCATTTGCTGCAGAAATAGTTTGGTAAACTAATTTGTCGTGCTCATATATTTCGTGTACTCTACGTCCGTCTGCCATGGATGTAATGACGTCCAACATATTTCCACTTTTTAAAATATCCTGTGAAAAAACGAATTGACCAGCTTGATTTGTGTACGTCGTTAAAACGTTTCCTTTTTCTCCTGGACGTGTTTGAATATTAAGCTTTTCCATTTTCATTTTTATTTGAGTCCGATTTACATCAATGCCAATGTTTCATTAGCGATTTCTAGTTCTTCGTTTGTCCGAATGACATAGATTGGGAATTTTGAATCTGGCGCAGAAATCAAGGCATATTCGCCTAGGCGTTTGTTGTTCTCTTCCTCATTTAACTTAAAGCCTAATCCCGTCAAGCCATTCACCACTTCACGACGAACCGTCTCGTCATTTTCGCCAACTCCAGCCGTCCACACAAGGGCGTCCAATTGTCCATTTAATTGTGCAAAATAGTTTCCAATAAATGCACGAATGCGGTATGTCAACATATCTAACGCCAGTTTTGCACGTTTATCACCCGTGGCAACTTTTGCATGAACATCACGCATATCATTGACACCGCAAATGCCCAATAGACCGCTTTGTTTTGTCATCATCTTATCAACTGCATCAATGTCCATATCTGCATTACGCATTAAAAAGCCGACAGTTGCTGGGTCAATAGAACCGCAACGTGTGCCCATCATCAATCCGTCCAACGGAGTCAAGCCCATAGAGGTATCAATGCACTTCCCTTCCTTGATAGCCGCAATGGATGAACCGCTGCCAATATGGCAAGTAATTAAGTTTGTCTGTGTCAAAGGTTTGCCCAATAATTCGGCAGCACGACGAGCTACATATTTATGGCTTGTACCGTGTGCTCCGTATTTGCGTACGGCGTATTTTTCATAAATTTCATAGGGCAGAGGATACATATATGCATAATCTGGCATTGTTTGATGGAAGGCTGTATCAAATACGACTACGTGTGTTGCGCTTTTAAAAATTTCTTGTGCAACGCGAATTCCAATCAAATGGCCTGGGTTATGTAACGGAGCCAAAGGAATAACTGCCTGCAAGTTGGCAATAACTTCTGGCGTGACACGCATAGGTTTAAAGTATGAGCCACCATGGACGATACGATGACCTACGCCAGAAATTTCGTTAATGTCTGTAATAACAGCTGTTTCACCGTTCATCATCATATCAACTGCTTTTTGCATTCCTTCCGCATGTGTTGGAAAGCGTTCTTCAATGACAGTTTTTGTAGCGGCATCTGTATCAGGGAATTTTTTGTGTGTAATACGGCTGATTTGTTCGCCGATTTTTTCCACTAAACCAGAACACAAAACTTCTTTTGTATCCATATTGAATAATTGATATTTAATTGTGGACGAGCCACAGTTGATGACTAAAATTTTTGCCATAGATTATCCTTTCTGTTGAGCAAATACCGCTGTAAAAGCGATTGTGTTGACAATATCTTTAACTGTTGCGCCGCGTGACAAATCGTTCACGGGCTTGTTGAGTCCTTGCAAAATGGGACCGACCGCCAAGCAGTTGTCGCCAAGGGCGCGCTGAATAGCTTTATAGCAGCAATTTCCTGTGCTGAGTTCGGGGAACACAAAGACGTTGGCGTGTCCTGCCACAGGGCTGTTTGGTAACTTTGTTTTGGCCACCT
>JAZLCF010000073.1:0-2661 GCA_045614105.1 Alphaproteobacteria bacterium
ACTGCTCTTTATGGGCGATGAATTTGGAGCGTCAAGCGAGTGGAATTATCAATCGGAGTTGCAATGGAATTTGCTGCAATATCCCGTGCATAAAGGGGTACAAGATTTAATTAAAGATTTAAATCAATTTTATAAAACACATTCAGCTTTGCACGCGTTGGATACAGAGGGGAGTGGCTTTGATTGGATTGATGGGTCGGACGGGGAAAATTCGTGTTTGACTTTCGTGCGCAAAGATGATAAAGGGCACAGCCTGATTATCGCTTGTAATTTCACCCCTGTGCCACGATATAATTATCGGATTGGAACAGATGTGCAGGGCGTGTATCAAGAGGTGTTTAATTCGGATTTAGCGCGTTATGCGGGCAGCGATACGAAAAATATCGGGGATATTCAAACAGAAGAACCCGGTTGGAATTTTAAAAAGTATGCTCTGCGCGTGGTATTGCCCCCACTGGCTGTTGTGGTGTTTGAGAAAAAAGGAGAGGTAGAATGACACGAAAGGTCTTAGCAGGTTTGCCGTATCCTTTGGGCGCCACCGTTGATAAAAACGGTGTCAATTTTGCTTTATTCTCCAAGCATGCTACAAAGGTGGAGCTGTGCTTATATGACCATGATGGCAAGAACGAAGAACGTATTGTTTTACCGAACTATACAGATGAAGTTTTTCATGGCTATGTGGAGGGTATTCATTGGGGACAACGTTATGCGTATCGTGTGTATGGCCCATATGATCCCGAAAATGGGATGCGTTTTAATCCCAATAAATTAGTGTTGGATCCATATTGCAAAAAGCTGACAGCACCTGTGGAAGCGCATAACGCTCAGCTGGGATATATTCCAAATAATCCAAAAGAGGACTTATCTTTTTCTTGTGAGGACAGCTCGTTTGTGATGCCCAGATGTATTGTGGTGGACGAACATTATTTTGATTGGCAGGGTGTGGAAAAACCAAAAATTCCATGGAGTGAAGAAATTATCTATGAAACGCATGTGAAAGGGTTTACTGCACGCGATCCAGAGGTGGATGCCGCCCTGCGTGGCACGATAGAAGGCTTGTCCACCAAAAAAGTCATTCAATATTTAAAGTCTTTGGGTATTACTGCTTTGGAGCTTTTGCCAATTGCCAGTTTCAGGACGGATGGCTTATTAAAGAAAAAAGGTCTGACAAATTATTGGGGCTATGATCCCATTTTGTTTATGTCACCTTATACGCCTTATTTGGCTACAGGGGGCACATCCGAAATTAAAAAGACGGTGCGCACCTTGCATGAAGCCGGCATAGAGGTGATTTTAGATGTTGTTTATAATCACACCGCCGAGGGCAACCAGATGGGGCCAACACTGTGTTATCGGGGGATAGATAATGTTGTGTATTATCGCCTGAACAAAGAAAATCCACGCTATTATGAGGATACAACGGGTTGTGGTGCCAGCTTTAATTTGGAGCATCCTCGGGTGTTGCAATTGGTAATGGATTCACTGCGTTATTGGGCAGAAAGTATGCAAATCGATGGATTTAGATTTGACTTGGCCACTACTTTGGCGCGGGATAATGAAAACACCTTTACCTATAACAGCGACTTTTTGTCGGTGGTGCAACAAGACCCTGTTTTACAGCGGTTGAAATTGATTGCCGAGCCGTGGGATTTAGGTAACGGTGGCTATCAAGTCGGCACGTTCCGGCCAGGATGGGCCGAATGGAATGATCAATTCCGTGATACGATGCGTCGTTTTTGGAAGGGTGATATGGGCCAAGCAGAAGCCTTTACAAAGCGCTTTGCGGGATCCCCTGATTTATATGATAAAAATGGCCGCAAGTCATGGGAGTCCGTCAATTTTATCACTGCCCACGATGGTTTTTCCTTGATGGATTTGGTCAGCTTTAATCAAAAACATAATGAGCTAAATCAAGAGGGAAATCGCGATGGACGTGATAATAACGAATCTTGGAATGGTGGCGTGGAAGGGCATACGACCAACAAAGAAATTTTGAAGAATCGCTACCGTCGGGCAAAAGGGCTGATGGCCAGCTTGTTGCTTTCTATGGGCACACCGATGATCCGTTCGGGCGATGAGGTGTTGCAATCTAATGACGGCAACAATAATCTTTATGCGCAAGATAATGCTTTGTCATGGACAGATTGGGCGCATATTTCCCCTGATGGCCAAGAGATGTTAGAGTTGGTGCGCCAATTGATTCAGCTGAGGCATACACATGCTGTGATGGAGCAAGATGGTTTTTTAACGCCAGAGCAATGTGTGTGGTACAGGCCAGATGCTGAACGTATGCAAGATCAAGATTGGCAACCGTTTGTGCGCTCCATTGGGTGCGCTGTGAAAGGAAAACCTGAGCGGTTGTTCTTTATCTTTAATGGCTTTGATGGGGAAGTGAAGTGGCACTTGCCGCCGGCCGCAAAGGGTAAAAAATGGAATTTAGTGTTAGCAACGGAAAAAATGATACTCAAAGATGGGGTGATAAAGGTGACGCCATGGTCGGTTGTGGTCTTAAAAGAAATGGGTATTGCTAAAAAGGGATAGAGTTTATGAGATTTTTGTATCTGAAGAGGAGGATGGAGTCATCTAACATATAGATAGATTTGGAGAAGCAATAAGTTCTTCGAACAAGTCTGGCAAGGTAGTGCCGAATACGACGATTTG
>JAZLCF010000074.1:0-14979 GCA_045614105.1 Alphaproteobacteria bacterium
AAGCGCTACCCGAAAACGTACGCCTGGTGCTTCATTCATCTGGCCAAACACCATCACAGTCTTTGGCAAAACCCCTGCGGCTTGCATTTCGGCATACAGTTGAGCCCCTTCACGAGAACGTTCTCCCACGCCTGCAAAAATACTCACGCCTTCATATCGCCCTACCATGTTATTGATCATTTCTGTAATTAAAACAGTCTTTCCAACACCAGCCCCACCAAACAAACCCGCTTTGCCGCCACGTTCCATAGGAGCCAACAAATCAATGGCCTTGATACCCGTCACAAAAATTTCGTTGGAAACATCTAAATCCGCCAAAGGTTTGGGTTCAGCATGAATGGAGCGAGTCGGGGACTTTGGAACAGCTTTTTTATCAATTGGTCGGCCTAAGGCATTCAACATACGCCCTAACACTTTTGAACCAACGGGCACTTGAATAGGGTGGCCCAGATCTTCAACGATCATTCCACGCGCAAGCCCCTGCGTAGAGCCCATCGCTAAGGCACGTACTGTCTGTGTATCCACATAGCCCTGTACTTCTAAAACCAAATCTTGAACAGCCAGTGCATTAAAAATAGCCGGCAAATCCTTTGGAAATGCGACATGCACAACACTGCCAGAAATCAACGTAATCTTACCTCTGCTCATACTATTTGTATGCTCCCCCTTGAATAATAAGGCTAGTTTAAATGTTTTTAAAAGCACTGTCAAGAGAAAAAGGGATAGACTTTCAAAAATTTCTTGCATAAAATTTTTTTTTAGATTACGCTTAGAATCGCAGGCGTTTTATGTGATGCCGTCTGTTGGGATTAGGACCCCATTTCTAGAGTGTTCGTATGAGCATAAGTCACGCTAAATCCAGCCGTTCTATGGTGGAGATGTTGGGCGTGCTGGCTATTATCGGAGTCTTATCCGTGATGGGTATTGCGGGCTATAAAGCCGCCATGACGCGTCACCGGGCTAATGAGTTATTGAATGAGGCAACCAAACGCGCCGTTGTTGTAGCTACTCAATTGAGCTTGCAGGGATTACCAACCGCTAACCTTAATGAATTTACTGAATACAAATTTTCTGGTGGAGAATTCAGTCGAAATGAAATCCCTCCATAACGCCTATGGAGGGTGATTGTACAAAAAACTCCGATTGTAAAACTGGAGAGTATTGTAATATGGAAAGTCAATCCTCCGATTGCAGTAAACCAGACATAGGGCAATGTGTGGAAATTGGAACCGTGCATCCAAGGGATCGGAGATGTTGTGACGAGTATCCCGCAGAGTATGACTTGGTGGAGTGCAAATAATTTTTTAAGCCGTCAGAATGACTATCCTGATGACGATCAGGGGGATACTCGATATGCTTTATGCAAATAAGGGACATTAGAAAACCCATCAAAACTTGACAAAAATAGGAGGGTGTGATATAATATCTTCATTCTTGGAGGAAATATGAAGTTTACATTTATAGCAGATCCCAACAATCCAGCGGCCGTACGTGCTCAAAAAGAATGCACCAAATACTATGGTCAAGAACCTGATTTAACCAAAACTGATGTTGTCATTGCTCTAGGCGGAGATGGGACCTTCTTACGAGTGTTGCAGGCCTTGCTCAACTATCAAAAACCTGTCTTTGGTATGAAATTAGGGCACGTAGGTTATCTGTTAAGTCGCTATTCTTTGGATAACTTACCAGATCGTGTGGTTCAGGCGGAAAGAAAAGACATTATTCCTCTGCAGATTTGTGCTCGCACTGCATCAGGCAAAATTGCAAAACAATATGCTTTTAACGAATTTTCCTTTTCACGTATGACACCTCAAGCGGCCCGTCTGGCTGTTGCTGCTCAAGACAAATATGGCACCTTTATTCAACGCGAAGTTTTTGGCGATGGTTTGATTGTCGCAACCCCCACAGGAACAAGTGGTTACTATACTTCTGCTCAAGGTATTCCTGTGGATTCTGATCAAAATGCAATAGCCTTGCAATCTGTATGTGCCAGACAAACTTTTAGCGCTATCCTTCCTCCGAACGCAACAGTGCATGTCCGCGTACAAGAACGCACAAAACGCCCTGTTTGTATTGATAGAGATGGTCAAGATCGCATAATGGAAGTACGTTCAGCTACGATCAAACAAGCATGTAAAAGCGTGACAGTTCTAAGAGATAAATATCACTTTTCAACTACACGATAACCTTGTAAAAACCTAATTTTCCAATTTTTACTTGTAAAGGCTCCAGCATCGTTATGGTTTCCTTTTCATTACTTTTCTTCTGCTGATTGATGCTAACCGCATTTTGGGCAATCAGTCGCCGAATTTCGGAATTGGATTTATCTGGACAACAGGTTTTCACTAAGTCGAATAATGTCAGATTGGCGGCCACTTTAATTTCGGGCGCTTCAGCGGGAAAATCTTTTTTAGAAAATGTATCCACAAAATGTTTCAAAGCCGCATCAGCCTCAGCCTCAGAATGATACTGTTTGACAATATCGTATGCCAATTTTTTCTTTAAATCCATTGGGTTAACTGTTTGATTTTTCAGTGCATTGATGGCTTCATCTTTTTCGGCACGTGTCCAATCTGTTGTCAGCTCAATCCATTCCTCCAGCAAAGCATCTGGAATAGACATGGTCTTGCCAAACATGGTCTCAGCTGATTCTGTTAAACCAATGTAATTCCCCTTGGATTTAGACATTTTCATTTCACCATCCAAACCTCGGAGCAGTGGCATTGAAATGACCACCTGCGCAGGATATCCATGAGCCATTTGCAACTCTCGTCCCACAAGACAATTAAACAACTGATCTCGTCCACCAAATTCAATATCTGACTTTAGAACCACAGAATCATAACCTTGCAACATAGGGTACATGAGTTCATGCAAAGAGATAGGAACATTGGCCGACATACGATTGGCAAAGTCTTCTCGTTGTAGCATTTGTGCCACCGTTGCTTTACCCAAAACTTTTATGATATCAGCCAATGTCATTTTATTTAACCAATCACTGTTAAAAACAATGTGAACATTCTTTTTGGTATCAATAACCTTGTCCATTTGTTCAATATAAGTTTTCGCATTGGTTTCAGATTGTTCACGTGTCAGAGGAGGACGGGTAGCATTACGCCCCGTTGGATCTCCTATTTGTGCCGTAAAATCACCGACCAATAGCCAAATCTCATGCCCAGCCTCTTGAAATTGCCGCAATTTTTTCATAGCAACCGCATGTCCTAAATGCAAATCTGGTGCAGTAGGATCCATACCAAATTTGATAATAAGTGGACGTTTTTCTTGTTCTGCCAAAGCCAACTTTTCTTTCAGGCCATTTGCAGGCACAATCGTTTCAATGCCATCGGCCAATTCTTCATAAGTGAGTGTCATATTTGATCCTTTGATGTTTAGTTTGAGGCTTATGCTATCACATTTTTTGCTCTTTTTCAAGAATTTCTTTTACTTTAGCCAACAAATCCGCCAACACA
Organism: Alphaproteobacteria bacterium; assembly: GCA_045614105.1. GTDB lineage: Bacteria > Pseudomonadota > Alphaproteobacteria > CAAHEQ01 > UBA3637 > UBA3637. The sequence continues at coordinate 3,471 of JAZLCF010000074.1, forward strand.
AATGGTTTGGCAATAAAATAAAAGTCCTTTGTTTTATCAGATGTATGCTTTTCAAATGATTCCGAGTATCCAGACATCAACAAACAGGGCAAATCTGAATCAATCCTTTTGGCTTCTTTAATCAGCTCTTCTCCATTCATTCCTGGCATCACCATATCTGTGATAAGCAATTGAAAATGCTTCATTTTTTTTAGAAGCTGGAGGGCTTGCTCGGCACTAGACGCTTGCACAATTTCAAATTCTTTTAAGGTTAGCGCACGTGCTGTGACAGAACGAATACTTTCCTCATCATCAACCAACAAAATAGGAGCCTTGGCAACAGGCAAAAACACGTTTTGAATTTCCGTTGGTGGTACTGCAGCGGGCGGTATTTCATTTTCAAAACGAGGCAAATAAATGGTAAAAGTTGTGCCGACATTTGGTTCGCTGTTGACTTTAATGAATCCACCCACACTGTGAATAATGCCATAGACGGTGGATAATCCTAAACCAGTGCCAGATTGATTAGATTTTTTCTTGGTGGTAAAAAAAGGATCAAAAATATGAGGTAAAATATCTGACTGAATACCACATCCTGTGTCTGATACCATGATTTTGACATAACTGCCCACTGGCATTGTATCATTGCCACAAATGCGTGTTTTTTTAATCTCTTCTTTATTTAAACTAATTGTAAGGATGCCCCCTTGAGGCATGGCATCCTTTGCGTTGACAGCAAAATTCAAAAAAACCTGTGTCAGCTGATTGATATCCATTTTAATAAAGCCCAAATGGCGTTTATATTCCATTTTCAGGTGGCAATGTGGGGCAATCGCTCGTTGCAAAAGTGAGGTCAAATCCACAAAAGAATCATGCACAGAAATGAGGTGTTCGTGAACAGGCGTTTTGCGTGAAAAAGTCAGCAACTGCCCAACTAATCCTGCTGCTTTTTGAACATTTCCTTTAATGTGCATTAAATCAACAAAGGCATCATCGCCAGCGGGGTGCTGTTGGAGCAATAAATCCGTAAAGCCCATAATGGCCGTTAATATATTATTAAAATCGTGTGCAATTCCCCCTGTCAATTGGCCAATCGCTTGCATTTTATGAGATTGCAGAATTTGATTTTCCAAATTTTTTCGGGAAGAAATATCAATCAAATACAAATTGATTTTATGAATATCTGTGTCAACAGATGTGTAATACACTTGATATATTTCTCCCTTGTGGGTAGCCAATTCTATTGAGGAATGGACAGAAGTACGATGAGATTTTTTCAACAAAGCAAACAAATTTTGAATGGTCTCATTTGTAAAAATCTCACTCAACAAATGTGGACTTTTATCAGTATCACAAATTTTCAAAAGAGCAGGATTTGTTCTCAAAATAGACTGCGTCTCCATGTCAATACACAGGTATGGGAAAGGGATCGGCGGTTCAATTTCGTCCAAAGGAGGCACCATCATAGGATGTAATGTGCCCACAAACAAAGGAGCATTTAATGTTTGAATCTGTTCTTGTTTGAGGATAAATGGACAGCTACCCTGAGGTGTAGACAACATAAAATCCGTTTCAAAATGTGCATCAAATTTGAGCTGATCCACGTTTAAAAAAGTCATCAACGATTGCCCCAAAATTTGCTCATAAGGATAACCTATTAAAGTGCTAAATTCAGCATTAATATAAATAATTTCTCCTGAAATATCAATAAGATAAATAGGAATGTGGATATTCTGTAAAATATTTTTAAACAGGTCAAGCTGTGTTTGAACCACCTGAGAAATAGACAAGCCTGAATCCGAAGGTGTTGCGGTAATGAGTATGGCTTTTTTCAGGGGCTTCACATAAATCTGAAAATGTTTTTCTCTTTGAAGTAATTCTGTTTGAAAAGAACTTTTTTGCAACACAGCGGCATCAAGTTTGTTTAGTTCTGTGGCATTGATCGGTTGACGAAATGTTAAAAAAGGATCCTCTCCAGTCCCAAACAAAGCTTGCCCAGTTTCATTAAAAGCCAGAGGCTTATTGCGGAAAGAACGCACCATCGCTGCAAAGGGCAGGGCATTTAATAATTCCATATAGGATTGTTTTTTTGTATTTTGAAACATAGTTCTCATCATATAAAAGTTTAAAATAAAAATCCAGCACTTTTTTTGAAATAATTTGTCATAAAAGTTGTTTAGACGAATATCTAAATTAGTAGTATAATATATGCACAACAAAAGGATTGTTATGGATAAGCAAGCAGAGAATATTATTAAAGACCTTGCCAATTTATTACGCGAAACAGGTTTAAGTGAGATTGATTATGAAAAAGACGGTCTACGTCTTAAGGTCGCAACTCATAATCCTGTACCCATACACGTAGATTCACAACCTAAGTCGGAGACAAAACCAGAACCAATGGTTGAGGAAAAACCACAAGATTTTGTGCGCTCTCCCATCGTGGGGGTTGTTTATTTGTCACCTAATCCTAATGCCCCGACCTTTGTCAAGGTGGGCGACATAGTTAAAGCGGGACAAACTTTGTGTATGATAGAGGCTATGAAAACCTTTAACCCTGTTATCGCCGAAAAATCGGGGAAAATTAAAGCAGTATTGGTTGAATCTGGTGCCCCTGTGGAGTATCAACAGCCTTTATTTGAAATGGAATAACGAATGTTTGAAAAAGTTTTAATTGCCAATCGTGGAGAAGTTGCCTTACGTATCCATCGCGCTTGTCGTGAGATGGGCATTAAAACTGTTGCTGTGCATTCTGTGGCCGATGCTAATGCGATGCACGTGAAATTAGCGGATGAAGCGGTGTGTATTGGCCCCGCTGATGCCAAAGAATCCTATTTGAATAAAGCAAATATCATTTCTGCGGCTTTAATGACGGGAGCAGACGCTATTCATCCAGGCTATGGTTTCTTATCAGAAAATGCGGATTTTGCTGAAATGGTGGAAGCCCATGGTTTGGTGTGGATTGGACCAAAGCCTGAAATGATTCGCAAAATGGGTGATAAAGTAGAAGCCCGAAAACTGGCCAAGGAATGTGGACTGCCAGTAACCCCTGGATCAGATGAGGAAGTTGAAACCGTATTGGATGCCATTCAATGGGGTGAGGCTTTGGGCTACCCTGTTATTATTAAAGCTGCTGCTGGTGGTGGTGGCAAAGGAATGCGCGTTGTGCAACGGGCCGAAGATATGGAAATGGCCTTTACTTTGGCTCAAAATGAAGCGCGTGCTGCCTTTGGAAACAGCGGCGTCTATATTGAAAAGTACTTTACAAAACCACGTCATATAGAGGTACAAATTTTGGCGGATAATTTTGGCCACGCCATCCATTTGGGGGAACGTGATTGTTCACTGCAACGCAACCATCAAAAGATTTTGGAAGAAACCCCATCTCCCGCTCTGAATACAGAAGAGCGCGAGCGTTTGTGCAAGATGGCGGTGGATTTTGTGAAAAAAATTGGCTATTCCAATGTCGGCACCGTGGAATTTTTGTATGAAAATGGGCAATTTTACTTTATGGAAATGAATACACGCTTGCAGGTGGAACATCCCATCACAGAGGCTGTGACCAGTTTAGATATTGTCCGAGAACAAATTCGTATGGCGGCCGGCCAAACATTAGACATCAAACAAGAGGATATCCAATTCCATGGCGTTGCAATAGAATGCCGTATCAACGCCGAAAATCCTGAAACTTTTGTCCCTTGCCCAGGGAAAATAGGGCAATGGCATGTCCCCGGGGGCTTAGCTGTACGTGTGGATTCAGGCATGTATGCGGGATGTGAAGTTCCTCCTAATTATGATAGTCTTGTTGCGAAATTGATTGTCTCGGGCAGAACACGCAATGGGGCATTAATGCGACTGAAACGTGCCTTAGATGAGTTCGTGATAGAAGGCATTCAAACAACAATCCCCTTACATCAGGCTGTCACTCAAAGCCCAGACTTTATTGATGGACAGTATCACATCCATTGGTTAGAAGAGTTTATCAACAATGGAAAGGCCTAAGATGAAATTAGACTTTTGTGTGCCAAACAGAGATCCGTGAATCAATCCAAACAGCAGAAAAAAATAAAAAAACTTGACATATTTTTGAATATCATGTATAATTACTCCACCAACAAAGGAATAAAACATGACAACAAAAAAATTAACAAGAGATCAGCAAATTGCTGATAAAACAAACGATATGAACCAAGATAACACCCGAGAATTGAGCGGTAGGGAGTACTTAGAGACTCGGGATGCCGTTATTGAGGCCGATCGGGAAGCGCGTAGAAGTTTTTTCAAATTTAAGGGAACAAAAAGTTTTTCAGCCGAGGATTTGACTCAAAAGATCGTTGACCGCCGAAATCAATATGGAACGGGTTCTGTCGCTTATAGAATCAAAGAAGGAGTGTGGCGCGTTGTAAATTATGTTGAAGACTATCCCACAACAACATATTCTACCAAGAATGGAAGAGCCCATGGAGATGAGGTGACATGTGAGAAACCTCATCGGGTTGTACGTCATTGGGACAACGGGAAAATTGTGCTTCGTACAAAACAAGCAATGTCCCAAGTAAAGCCCTCCAAAAGAGTTCAAACTCGCTAATTTAAACTAAATTAAAATTCCCCGACTGAATAGCCGGGGAATTTTGGGTGTGTTCTAATTGAAATTAGAAGTACAAGCGCAAACGAGCACCAACGGTTTTTCCGTAAATGTCTGTTTGATCTTTACCTTTGCCATCCAACATATAAGAACCGTAGACACCAAGTGTCATGTTCTTTGTCAGGTAATAAGAGGCCTCAGCTTCTGCGGACAAGGTACGTTCATGATCCGCTGTTCTGTCAAATTTCCAAGCCAATGCTGTATCTAAGCTCCAAACACCGCACTGTCCTTGATAGACACCAACCTTACCACTGTAGCCCCATTTGTCATTATGTACTACATCACCTTCATCATCATATTTTGATTGAGCCACAGGTGTATGAACCTTAAATGTCACATACGGCAAGAATGTCTCGAATTGATAGCCAGCTTTGATTTCGGTATCAAAGTATTTATATGTCCCTTTTTCACCAGGAGCCTTTTGACCATAGACAGAGGAAACCTGCAACTTCGCATCACAATGCAAAATATTCCAAGCCAATCCTGCATTCCAATTCAAATCATTATGCCATTTGCCAGACTCGCCATCTTCTTCAAGTTCTTTCCATCTGCCCCAAACCTTGCTGACTTCACCAACTAAGGCTAAGTTGTTTAAGATACCAAATTGCAATTTTTCTGTTGCAATTTTTGTGTATTCCCGTTCATTTTCTATAGCTCTTGGATTAGCATCGCTCTTGTATTGATTGCGCGCATAATCAAAAGATGTGACAGAGGCCACATGCAATGATTCTGGCAAAAAGAACGGATTTGTAATATCAGCTGCGGCTGCAGATCCTGCAAAACCCAACACTGTAAAAGCTAATAAAGTTTGTTTTAACATATTTATTTTCCTTTCATTTAAATGAATACGAAAGAACTATTCTTTCATACGAGAGTAGGTTAGACCATTTTATTTCCCCTTGTCAAGTAAAAAAATAAAAAAAATCTAAAATACTTGCTTGACAATTCAAATAAAATGAATTAAAATAAGCGTGTTTTCCAAAAAGGACTAGAATTTAGTCTCCAAGGAGATACCCCGTTCGGCGATGGTTCGCTCACCGGGGCGCAAGTTGTATCAAAAGGAGTTTGACCGATGTTTAGCGGTTTGACAGATAGGCTGACAAAAGTATTTGACCGTTTGACGGGGCGGGGCATTATTACCGAAGCCACAATGGATGAAACGGCTCGGGAAATCAAAATTGCCCTGTTGGAAGCCGATGTCGCTTTACCTGTCGTTAAAGATTTTATCGCGCGCGTGAAAGAAAAAGCTGTCGGGGCGGAGGTTGTGAAGTCTATTCAACCCGCCCAAATGGTGATTAAGATTGTGCATGATGAATTAGTGGCTTTGTTGGGGGAATCTACTCCATTTAATTGGGAATCCAATGCGCGGAATATTTTGTTGATGGTGGGACTGCAAGGTTCTGGTAAAACAACATCTTGTGCAAAAATTGCTTTAAAACTAAAAAAAGAGGGCAAAAAGGTGCTGTTGGCCAGTTTGGACACCTATCGTCCTGCCGCGCAAGAACAACTGGCCGATTTGGGCAACACATATGGGTTGGATGTATTGCCGATTGTGGCCAGTGAAAAGCCATTGGAAATTACAAAAAGGGCTTTAACTGAGGCCAAGTTAGGCCTTTATGATATTTTGATTTTAGATACCGCTGGCCGTCTTCATATTGATGATGAAATGATGAACGAAGTGGAAAAAATCCGTGATTTATCAAAGCCTCAAGAAACATTGTTAGTCGTGGATGCCCTGATGGGGCAGGACGCTGTCAATGTAGCGCGTGAATTTAAAGAAAAAATTGGTATTACAGGTGTTGTCTTAACCCGTGTGGATGGTGACAGTCGCGGTGGTGCAGCCCTTTCTATGCGTGCGGTGACTGGTATGCCAATTAAATTCTTGGGTGTGGGCGAAAAAGCGGACGCTGTGGAGCGCTTTGATGCCAAACGCGTGGCTGATCGCATTTTAGGCATGGGCGATGTGGTTGGATTGGTTGAAACTGCCATAGAACGCGTGAATCAAGAAGATATGCAAGCTCAAGCCATGAAAATAATGTCTGGCAAATTTGACTTAAATGATTTACTGGTTCAAATACAACAAATGGATAAAATGGGTGACATTAAAGGCATGATGAAAATGGTGCCTGGTGTGGCCAGATTTTCCAAAAAACTGGATGAAGCGGGTGTGGATAATCGTTTGATGAAGCGACAAGCAGCCATTATCTTATCTATGACACCCGAGGAACGCAAAAATCCAGAGATTATTAAAGCCTCTCGTAAACAGCGCATTGCCACTGGAGCGGGGGGAAAAGTAGAGGATGTGAATAAATTGTTACGCTCGTATGAACAAATGACGACTGTCATGAAACAATTCAAAAAAATGGGGCCCTTTGGTATGATGTCCATGATTAAAAAGATGAACAACATATACGGTGGCTCAAAAAATGGCGGTGGATTTCCACCGTTTTAGGTCTAACTTACAACAGAAAGGATTAAAAAAATGTCAGTTAGAATTCGTTTAGCCCGCGGTGGTGCCAAAAAGCGCCCTGTGCATAAGATTGTCGTGGCAGACAAACGCTGCCGTCGCGATGGACGGTTTATTGAAGAGTTGGGCTTTTATAACCCACTTTTGCCAAAGGACAGCAAAGACGCTTTGCGCATCAATGTTGAGGCCGCCAAAAAGTGGATGGCTCAAGGGGCAGAAATCACAGAACGTGTGCAAAAATTATTTGCCATTTTAGGTTTGTGCGAAAAACCCGCTATGCGTGAAACTCCTAAAAAGTCCGCACCAAAAGCTAAGGCTCAAGAACGCATGAAGGCCGAAGCAGAGGCCAAAGCTGCTGCCGAGGAAGCTGCATTGAAAGCTGCTGAAGAAGAAGCTGCCGCAAAGGCCGCCGCTGAAGCTGCTGCCAAAGAGGCAGAACAAGCTGCCGCCGAGCAACCAGCCGAAGCACCTGCTGAAACACCAGCTGAACCTGCCGCTGAACCAGCTCCTGCTGAGGAAGCCCCAGCTGAACCAGCTCCTGCCGCAGAACAACCGGCTGAAGAGAATAAAGCTGAATAAGGATTCAAAATGACCCTGATTGCTGTTGGAAAAATTGTGAATGTGCATGGGATTAAAGGCGTGGTGAAAATCAAGCCGTACCTTGTGCATGGCAAAAATTTGCCACAATTTAATCCATTGACAGATAAATCAGGTAAAAAAAGTTTTGAGGTTTCCGTTTCAGGCACACAAGGCGAATGCTTGTTGGCGAATTTGAAAGGAATTACCACGCGCGAAGTGGCGGAACAATTTAAGGGTTTGGAACTGTATGCCGATCGCTCAAAACTCCCCACAACCGAAAGCAATGAATTTTATTGTTGCGATTTGGTGGGGATGAAAGTGATTAAAGATGGATCTGAATTCGGTAAGGTTGTGTCTGTTATGAACTTTGGAGCAGGGGATATTCTGGAAATTCAAACAATGAGGGGCAAACAGTTGGATTTTGCATTTTCTAAAAAGACTTTTCCGCGGGTTGATACCGAGAAAAAGGAATTGGAAATTGTAATTCCTGAGGGCATGGAGGAAGTTGTAAAATGAAAGCAAACATTTTAACACTGTATCCAGATATGTTCCCAGGGCCACTCGCTTATTCATTGGTTGGCAAGGCCTTGACTGATAAAAAATGGGAAATGAATGTGATCAATATCCGTGATTTTTCGGACAATAATTATAAATCCGTGGATGACACACCGTTTGGTGGTGGGGCAGGCATGGTGATGTTGCCGGAAGTTTTGGATAAAGCATTGACCGCTGTTCATAAACAGGGTCCAATTTTCTACCTTTCCCCACGCGGAGAAGTGTTTAATCAGCAAATCGCTGCCAACTGGGCAAAAGAGGACGAGATGACGTTCATCTGTGGTCGCTTTGAAGGTGTGGATCAACGTGTGCTGGATAAATGGCAAGTGCAGGAAATCAGCATTGGTGATTGTGTGTTGTCCGGGGGCGAATTGGCCTTGATGACAATGTTGGATGCAACTATCCGATTGATTGATGGTGTGCTTGGAAATGCGGAATCACTTAGTGAAGAAAGTTTTTCCAATGGCTTGTTGGAATATCCGCAATATACAAAACCTCAAAATTGGCAAGGCAGAGAGGTGCCGGAAGTTTTACTGTCCGGTCATCACGCAAAAATTGCCGAATGGCGTAAGGCTGAATCCGAAAGTTTAACTAAAACAAGACGTCCAGACTTGTATGAAAAATATCTGGCAAACAATGAGAAGAAAGGAAAATAATATGACCAAAAAAATCATTGAAGACTTGAAAGCCGAGCAAATTGCAAAGCTGAATAAGAAAATTCCCGAATTCAAAGCCGGTGACACAGTGCGTGTTGTGGTCAGAATTGTGGAAGAAAAAAATACCCGTAATCAAGCCTATGAAGGCGTTGTGATTGCTCGTCATAATGACGGCGCCAACTCCACCTTTACAGTGCGCAAGATTTCCTTTGGTGAAGGGGTGGAACGTGTGTTCCCATTGTATTCCCCGAATATCGTGGAAATCAAAGTCACCCGTCGTGGTGTCGTGAATCGTGGCAAATTGTATTACCTACGCAATTTGTTTGGTAAGAAAGCCCGTATTACGGAAGACACAAACAAATCCGCTGAGTAAGTGGTTTGTTTCCATTAAATCCCCGACCTTATTGATCGGGGATGTTTTTGTTTGACAAGGACGAGACAATATGCTAATAAATATGTATAAAAGTCAAGAAACAACAGGGAATATAAAATGAACAACAACATAGAAAATACATCACAAAATAATTTCTCAAATCAATTGGGAGCGACTTTAGAGAATTGTTTAACACTGTCACGCCAAAAAGAAGACGATGAAATTGAACTCACCAAATCTGAGCGTATAAAATCCTACTTATATCGAAGGTGGCGATTGTCCAGCGCATTTTTGAAAAAACATGGATTGAAAATCGCCATGATTTTGGCCATAACCGCTGCCTGTGCCGCAGCAGGATATGTTTATCTAGCGCCGAAGTTCTTTGAATTAACCGCTATCAGCCTCAAATCTCTCATTCCTAATATTGGTTTTTTATCTACCGAACATTGGTGGACATCAGAATCTATCATCAATTTTATAAATACAAATATTATTACACCTATCATTGACTTTAAAGCAGGGATAACAGGGGCAAAATTAGCTAGCACGGCCTTAGGTGGCCTATTTGTAAAAGCAATTACGGGCGTTTCTGGCTTTTTGGGCTTTTTCCTTGGTGACAAACTTGTTCGTTCTCCTTCCGAGGAGTGGAAATATCAAAAAAATACAGAGGCATTAAGAGGATTTAAAGAGAATGACTTTGATTATGAATGGATATATACACAACGCATGTCAAAGCAGATAGCCCCGTTGGTGCAAGCGTTAGATAGAGATCCCGCTCTCCTGAATATGCAAGATTCCAATGGTAATACCCTGTTGGACTACGCTATAGAGGCCAAAGATGTTAATTTAATAAAGAAATTAAAAAAAATGGGAGCAAATTTTGATAGACAAAACAAACAAGGCTTAACGCCCAGAAAAAGGCTGAAAAATATAATAAAAAGGCTGAAAAATATAATAAAAGATCGTCATTTAGCAAAAAAATTACTTCCTCCCAAAAAAGCTCAAGCTCCAAAGAAAGGACTGCTATCCTTTATCAAAAAAACTGACAAAATGACTTTACCCGCTTTTTCAAATAATAATAAATTCACGATCAAAACTGATTCAAAGAAAAAATTGCCTCATCAAGGGAAAAGGGACCGCACACAAGAAGTCCATTCTTTATGACAAGCACGAACTGAATAAGTGATTTTATTTTCTTAAATCCCCAGTTTTATTGACTGGGGATTTTTTTATGTTGCAATTTATCAAAAAGGTTGCTAGGATAAGAACGCATTTTGGCAAAAGGCCAAATGTCGGACCTAAGAAATCCGTTGTCAGAAATCCGTCCTCGGACGGATGGTTGCGAGTATATTGAATAAGCAACGCTGTTTTCTAGTGCAGTTTTTCAGCATCCGTCCACTTTCAAAGTGGATTTTTTTATTGGACAATGAAAGGAGACAGAAAATGCGTAATAAAAATTTAAAAAATAGTTGTCATCCTGAGCAACGCGAAGGATCTTTTGACGCATCTGGGTGTCTTGCGAGATTCTTCGCATCCGCTCAGAATGACGAGTGGGTGTGAGTCCGGTCGCAGTATGGTGGAAATGCTGGGTGTGCTGGCGGTGATGGGACTCCTCACCATCATCGGTATCGCTGGCTTTAGGGTTGCGATGAATAAGCACTACGCGAATCAAACAGTACAGAGACTGATGAAACGAGCTGTGGTGGTTGCCGCGCAAGCGAACTTCGGACAAACGCTTTCCCTGCGTGAGTTTGACGAAAATGATGGCGAATATCCAATTCCAAATCCAGATACTTTGGAGCACAATAGTGGCGTTGGTTATGTTGACGGGAAAGATGGTTATTGTGATTGTGCAGAAGGATATTATATGGACGAAAAGAATCAGTGCCTCAGCTGTCCCAACATTATTGTCACAGTCCTTCAGAATCCAGAAGATTGCCATAAATGCATTAATGCACAAGGAAAGCCTACACATTTTAGAATTAATCTTGGTCATTGTGTCTCGTGTGAAAGTGGCTATGCTCATTTCTGGGCAACAACCCTTGAGGAATGCAGACGCTGTTCGGACAGATGCTTTGCTTCTGACAACAAATGTTATATCTATGGTCCAGGGCAGACCTATACAGGAAAAGATGACAATGGGAATTGCACGCAGTAAGTTCACGTGCGCACAGCACAAATCCCTCAAATAATCTTTGGGGATTTATGCCTTAATTATTTTGTTGACTTTTGGGGCAGGGCATGTTAAAATAACC
>JAZLCF010000075.1:0-4141 GCA_045614105.1 Alphaproteobacteria bacterium
CGACTGACAGCACGGCCTGTTTTCGGCGAAATGTAGGCCAAATCATTTTTGTTTCCGCCCCCCGCACAAGCACTCATATCTAATGCAAAACCCAACGCCTTTAATAGTTCAACTTCAAAAAGGATATACCTTTGATAAAAATTGTCTTGATCAAGGTCATTCAGAAAATTCAATGTTTTGGTATGTAATTCTTGATATATCTGTCTTTCAGGCAAGGCTTTATCTAAAGTTGCACACAGATTAGATAACACATTTAATCTTGGCATATCATCCAATAATACGGGGGCATACGCCTTCAACTCTTCCAAATACAAAGTTCCTAACTGTTCGGCAAGACGAGCCCTCCAAGTGGCCTGACACAAGGAAGCAATTTCTGGCGAATATTTTTTCTTTAAAACCCCCAAATAGCGCCCATTATCCGGCGTAAAAATACTCACAATAAAAGCATTTTCACCCAATGGTTTTGTACTCAGTACAAGAGCATTTGTGCTTGTAAATTCAGGCATTAAAATCCAATCCCCAAGTTTTATATTGCTTTGGATCTTCAGTCCAATTTTCACGCACCTTCACAAACAAAAATAAATTGACTTTTTTCCCTAATTGTTTGCTCAACTCCAAGCGTGCTTGCTGTCCAATTTTTTTTATCATTTGTCCTGCTCGACCCAAAATAATCATTCTGTGAGCAGTGCGTTCAACAATAATGTTCTGTTCAATTCGGATACTTTTTTCCGTTTCTTTGAAAGAGGTTGTTTCAACCGTTAAATGATAAGGCAGTTCGTTTTGCAAATTCATAAATAACTTTTCACGTGTGACCTCTGCAGCAAACAACCTGTCTGGCATATCCGTAATAGAATCATCAGAAAACAGCCAAGGAGCTTTGGGGGCTCGATGCACCAAGTAATGCAACAATTCAGCGACACCTGTGCCATTTTTACCTGAGATATAAAAAATCTCTTGCCAAAGATTCATTTGTGCCAGCTCTGTCCCCAACACAACCAAATTATCAGGCTTCACTCTGTCTATCTTATTGATACACAAAATGGCCTTTTGACGCAAACGAACCAAATTTTGAAAAATCAATTGTGTATTTTTATCTATTTTCTTTGTTGCATCAATCAAAACAAGACGCATATCCGCCCCATCTGATTCCGTCCACGCTCCAGCTACCATCGCCCTATCCAAGCGTCTACTCGGATGAAAAATGCCCGCAGTATCCACTAAAACCAATTGAACATTACCCGCCACATAAACACCACGGACTTTTCCCCGCGTTGTTTGTACTTTTGGAGAAACAATAGAAATCTTATCACCAATTATATGATTGAGCAAAGTTGATTTGCCAGCATTGGGCGCGCCTAAAATAGCCACCAATGCACAGCGTGTCTCAACCATTTACCTGATCCAGCAAACTACGTGCCGCCTCTTTTTGGGCTTCTTTTTTGTTATAAGCCACCCCGTAAGCCTCATAGGTTGCCACCTGAACCTTCACTTTAAACACCGGTGTATGGCAATCACCCAATTGTTCCACGAACTCATAAGTTGGCAGACATTGAAAATTCTTTTGAGCCCATTCTTGACACGCAGACTTAGGATCCTGTGGTGCTTGAATATTCGCATACATCAAAGGAGTCCATGTCGGTTCTATCAATTTTTTCACAGTTTCCAAGCCCTGATCTAAATACAAAGCCCCCAACACAGCCTCACACACATCAGCCAAAATAGAACTGTTATTTCTTAAGGCTTCTTCAGTCGTCACAATGCATTCATTAAGTTTCCAGATGCGCGCAACTTTCGCCAATGTAGATTGTTGCGTCAACGCCGCAAAACGCTTTGCTAAAGGACCTTCTTTTTCCTTTGGATAGGCATTGTAAAGCATCGCAGCCACCACTAAGCCCACAACCCTATCACCCAAAAATTCCAATCGTTCATAGGCCGCCGCGCGATTGCCTCTGGCCAATTGCAAACATTGTTCCCATAATTGTTGATTTTGGAAAAGATTTTGTATATTGCTTGTCATCAGTGTATCCTTGTAAAAAGTCGTTCGAAACGGATAAACTCGGGCCAACGCCAAAATTGAAAGAACCATCCGTTCCCGTTTGTTGAATAAAAAATTAGGCGTGCTTTACCTTCTAATAACTCTTCTGGCACAAGGCCAAAATAGCGACTATCCTGAGAATTATCTCGATTGTCACCCATCATAAAATAATGTTTTTCAGGAATAGTCCAAACTTCTGTGTTGTCAAACGGTTGCTCATCCGTCAACTCGTAAATAAAGTGTTTGACCCCATTGGGTAAAGTCTCTTCATATTTTGTGTAATGCTGCCATCCCGATTCGGTCAGCCAATCTTCTTCACCCAGTTTGTTGCGTGGCACAATATGCCCGTTGATATACAAACGCCCTGCTTTCATCTGCAACCTGTCACCAGGCAGACCAATAACGCGCTTGATATAGTCCGTCTTGTGATCCGACGGCGTTTTAAAAATAACCACATCACCACGCTCAGGCGGATTATTGAAAAGACGTCCTTTGGGAATCAAAGGGATAGAAAATGGAAAAGAATGTTTAGAATAGCCATAGTCATACTTGCTGATGAACAAATAATCCCCAACCAGTAAAGTCGGCACCATAGAACTGGACGGAATATTATAGGGCTCAAAAGCACAAGAACGAATCGTCAAAGCCAATAAAGCCAACCAAAAAAATTGAATCCAATCCTTTACGCGTTTTTGACGTTCCGAGGTTTCTTGAGAGCCAGACTTGATTAAATCATTTGATTTCATCTTAAACCATATCCTTTCAATATTGAAAGCAGTATAGCACAAACAAAATTAAAAATCTACAACAAATTTGCTGGCATTGGCCGAAAAAGGCATTGCCGAATTGTTGCAAAAACAAAACGAAGTCTTAAAGTAAGTTGTCGGCAACTTGAAAAAACTCCCCATCACATCGGGGAGTTTTGTTTTTAATCCGCCACTACGCACGGATTATTGGTTTTACTGCGCCACGCAATGCCCATTTTCATCTCTTGTATAAGCACTTCCCATCAGACGGCAGGTGTTATCATTATCAGCATCAAAACACCGCTCCTCACATTCCGTACATGTTTTTTCATTAGCATCTGTAGGATTCGGATGACCGTCTCTACAACGAAACAAATAGGCGCCAGAACGAAACATTGTCCCTGGGCATGCATAAGTATAAGCAGTATCAGAGGATGGAATATACCAACTATCACCACAAGGCCGACAAGAACCGCTATTATCTAAAACTTGGTTAGTGGGGCATAAACATTTACCATTAACCCAATTCTTACAAACACAATTGCCATTTTCATCTCGCGTGTAGAGTTTATCTGGTCCGGCTATAGTGCATAAATTATTCTGATTGGCATCAAAACAACGGTTGGTGCAACGTTTGCAAGATAGCTCATCGGCACCAGTCATATCACCCCATTGACAATTCACTAACCAGGGGGTAGCATAAAACATTTTTTCCAGGCATGCATGCTTGTAAAGAGCGGCAACCTTGAAATATGTACTACTATTATCAGTACAAGGCTGGCAAGAGCCGCTCCTCTCATCTAAAACTTGATTATCACCACATGGGACACACTTGCCCTCCAAACAATACTGTCCATTGGCATTGCCATTGCAATCAGAATTTCTGGGGGTATATTCTATGCTGTCGCAGGTGCCACATTCACGGTTGGCGTATGGAGTGCAATCAAAGTCACCCAAGGCACAATCGGTACATCGGCTCAAATCGTTTGTGAAAGCCCAGATGAGCTCGTTTTCATCAGCACAATCCTTTTCATCAAAACTGCCTTCAATCTTGACTTTATTTAAATAAGTTGCTAAGGGCAGTTTCCAACCTAAATTCGCTATATTTTGACACATGTCCTTATCAATCGGTGTTGCAGTTTTGATGGCAAACACTTGAGGTGTGCGGTACTCATACTCAGCCTGATATTCTGTCTTTTGATTATGTTCCGCCACAGCACGCTCAATGGCTTCTTCGCTGTAGCCTGAGAATTTATCCATCACGACAATGTGCGCCAGTCGATTCATATCCGCAACCAAGTTGTTGGCTTTTGCCTTGTTCATCGCCATTTTAAAGCCCGCAATACCAATAATGGTGAGA
>JAZLCF010000076.1:0-6601 GCA_045614105.1 Alphaproteobacteria bacterium
CCTGCCATTGTGATTACAATGTTTTTGGATAAAGTGGTGGATAAGCCAGACAAGCCTGCGTGGGCGTGGATTGGGGTGTTGTTGTTTGCATTGGCAGGCGTCACAGATTATATGGATGGGTATTTGGCCAGACATTTGAACCAACTGTCGCGCTATGGTCGGATTTTGGATCCGATTGCTGACAAATTGTTGGTGGGTTCTATCTTGATTATGTTAGCATGGCAAGGCAAGTTGGACAATATTATGGTGGTGCCCGCCGTTGTGATTTTATGTCGTGAAATTTTGGTGTCAGGGCTCAGAGAATTTTTGGCTGAAATTCAAGTGGGGTGTCCCGTGACAAAATTGGCCAAGTGGAAGACAGCCTGTCAGATGATTGCTTTGCCTGTGTTGATGGTGGCTAAGGCTGATTATTCTGGATTTTTATCTGGATTTTTGACATATATCGGTTGGATTGCTTTGTGGGGGGCTGCTATTTTAACAGTCAAGACAGGCTATGATTATTGGAAATCTGGTCGTCAGTATATGAATGAATAAAATCTTTTTCATAACAATTTTCGCTTCTGGCATAAAAAAAGATAATTTTTAAATTCTAGGCTTGACAGCCTGTGCATAAAAGAGTATGTTGAACTTGTTGTTTAACAAAAGGCTTTTGGCCTTGAACTTGATGAAAGGAAAAACAAAATGAAAAAAGTAATGATGATGGCTTTGGCTGTTGCTGCTATGTTATCTTTGTCCGCCTGTATGGGTGTGCGTGGGTATCACGGAAGCCAACGTGTATGTGAAAACCAATCCTTTTTAGGGATTTCTATTATTGAAGTCTTGTCTCCTTGCAAATAAGTAAGGTTGAATCATACGTAGAAAAGCCCGTCTATTTAGATGGGCTTTTTTCTTGGAAATTTTAACTTGAAAAACATCGGATCCTTGTGTAAAATGTTTTCCATGACAGAATATACAAAAATTCTTGTAATAAAATTAGGCGCTCTGGGTGATTTTATCCAGATGACAGGCTATTATGCTGCAATTCGGCATCGTTGGCCTAAGGCACATATTACTTTGATGACAGGAAAATCGTTTTTTAAAATTGCTCAGCAAAGTGGCTATTTTGATGATTACATTGAAGATAATCGTACTTGGAATCCTTGGGATAATATTCGAATCATCCACAGTTTAGTTAGTAATGGATATGATTTGATTATTGATTTACAAGGACAAAAACGAACAAGAGAGCGCTATTATACGTGGACGAGATTGTTGTCGCGAAGAGGATTTTCTTGGGGAGATCCAAAAAGGGGGCAGTTGTGGGTCAGACATATTTTTCCCAAATGTCCGTTGACTTGGGGAAAGGAAGTGTTAGATAGCTTTCATTTTGTGCCAGAATTACCCAGCCTTTCTTTTTGTCAAGCGGATCCAGCTCTTTTAGCTCAATTGCCAAAACAATATGTTCTGATGATTCCGGGGTGTTCACCGACGCATCTTTATAAACGGTGGCCGGCCGAATCTTATCGTGCCTTGGCGTTGAAAGTGGCAGAACAAAATATTTGCAGTGTGGTTGTGGGCACGAATGCAGAAAAAAAAGAAATTGATTTAATTTGTCAAGACAATCCAAAAGCAATCAATTTTTGTAATCAATCCTCCTTGATGGATATTCCAGAGATGGCTGCTCATGCCTTGGTGGTGGTTGGAAATGACACAGGCCCGCAACATATGGCTGAGTTGGGAACAACTCCCGCCATTACTTTATTCTGTGATATTACAAAAGGATCGGCTATCAGGCGCGGAAATGTGACGAATTTAGTGAAAAAAAATATTGAGGACATTTCTGTGGAAGAAGTTTTGCACGCCCTTCAATCTTTGTGGCATAAAGCATAAAATTGATGCCCACCTAATTTGTCAGATTCCCCTTCACGGGTAAATAAAAATTCTTGTGTAAAGGATTCCAGCCAAACAACGCCATCTGGCGCAAAAAAAGTCCACATATCTAACGTAGGACATAGTTGGCTTAAATCTTCATCGGCGGTGGCAATTTCATCCAAGGTTGGAATATGGGCGTTTTGCCTAGCACAAAAGTGTTTAGCACTTTCTAAATCATACCCGTCTGTTTGAGAACAAATCCAGCGAGTGAGGGGATGATGTGTGCAAATCCCAGAGTGTTTCCCAGATATCCTAAATGGAAAGCACCATTGATCTTGTGGACAATCATCATTGTTTTTACAAAAAGCATTTTTCCCTGTTTTGGTGCAATGATTTTCTTGCCAAATCCCTTGACATGCAATACAAACTTCCGGATCTTGGATGTTTGCCAATACAGGACATTTCAGTGACTTAAAGGTTGGTTGGTCGGGCAAAAGATAGCGTTTATTTTGACAAGGAAAATGTTTGCTTGTGTCGGATAATAAACGGACAGGTTCTTCGCTGTTGCAAGCATAACAATTCCCCACAGCATCTTTTAATGGTGCAGATCGTGGGCAAGGTGTGTTGTTGCGTTCAATCAAGGCCTCCTCGGCTAATGGCTTTTCTTTTGGTAAACATAACCACGCATGGGTCAGGCCTCCTTCCAAATAATAGGCCGTTTTGTTTGGACATTTGTTGCAATTTTCTTTGTAGCCGACGGGAAATTCTTGCTCAAAAGCGCAAGTGATGCAAGTTTTTCCTCTGAAAAAATCGCATTTTGGCATGGTGTGCAAATGGTACATAAATAACAAACTTAGAAAGATCAAAAGGCAAATAGCCAACGCTCCTTGTTTGAAAGCAGTTTTTTGAGGGGAATTATCTTTCTTTTGAGTTGTTTTCATGCGCGTTTGCCTCGCTGGATTAAAGAAACTCCTAACTCAAACATTTGGGCGCGCAAGTCATCATTTTCAATGGCGTTGACTTTTTTGAGTAAATCCTGAACTTCCTCATCACCCAAGGGCCATTCCACTTCTTGCGCTGGTGTTGGTTTGAACTTGACAGAGCCTTGTACTTGGTTGATTTGAGCAACGGCAGGATAACCAAAATAGGTATTGATGCGTTCTATCACACGCGTTTTTTGATGTTCAAATAACAAGGCAAAAGCGCCAGAGGCGGTGCGGACATGCAAAGTACCTTGCGTGCGTTTATTTTGTGAAAATGTCAGTTTCATGGGTACAACACCTTGCGCCAAATCTGAACCAATAATTTCTTTCCAATTTGTGATTAAATCAATGTTGACAAACCCTTTTTGCAGGAAAACATTTTGTGTCAAAGCGCTGACTTCTTTGGTCAGGGGTGCAAGGCCTTCATATTTTCTGGATCTGGGTTCAACTTTAAAATTTTCGTTCATCCTTGTATCGCTCCAAAAAAGATTGATAAAAGGCTTCAAAACGATTTTCTCCTATCGCCGCACGAATTTGTTTCATCAGATTTTCGTAAAAATGAATGTTGTGCCATGTGAGCAGCATGGCCCCCAAGATTTCGCCGGCCATAAATAAATGGTGAATATAGCCCCGTGTATAATTTTGACAGGTTGGGCAGGTGCATTCGGCATCCAGTGGACTATGATCATCTGTATGACACGCATTGCGCATATTTAAGACACCATGGCTTGTAAAAGCTTGTCCAGTGCGACCCGAGCGTGATGGCATGACGCAATCAAACATATCTACCCCGCGTGCGACGCCACCAACAATATCACTGGGACGCCCAACGCCCATTAAATATCTGGGCTTGTCGTCGGGCAGGGCGCAGGCGGTATAATCCAACACCTTAAACATTTCCTCTTGTCCTTCGCCGACAGCCAATCCGCCAATCGCATAGCCATCAAACCCAATTTCGGTCAGGGCTTTAACGGATTCTTCACGCAAGTCTTGGAAAGTGCCACCTTGCACAATGCCAAACAAGCCGTAGCCTTTGCGGTCTTTAAAGGCTTCTTTGGAACGTTTGGCCCATCGCATAGAACGGCGCATAGATTCCGCCACCTTTTTGTGTGGAGCGGGCAACTTCACACATTCGTCAAATGCCATTGTAATATTGGAATCCAACAGGTATTGAATTTCCATAGAGCGTTCCGGGGAAAGAAAAAACTTCTCGCCAGATAAATGGGATTGAAAAGTCACACCTTCTTCCGTAATCTTGCGCAGGCCTGACAGGCTCATCACTTGAAAGCCGCCGCTGTCGGTTAAAATTGGTTTTGGCCAATTCATAAACTTATGGAGTCCACCAAAGGCGGCCACTCGTTCAGCCCCAGGGCGCAACATTAAATGATAAGTGTTGCCCAGCAAAATTTCTGCGCCTGTGGAGGCAACTGCCTCGGGCGTCATGGCTTTGACTGTGCCGACTGTGCCAACAGGCATAAACGCTGGCGTATTCACCTCGCCATGGGCTGTTTTTAAAACGCCACGTCTTGCCTTGCCTTCTGTATTTAAAATTTTATATTGGAGCATGATTTTTCTTTAAAAACTATCCTCTTAAAACCTTGGCCACTTTATCCAAAACGGCGTTGGCAATTTTAACCTCAGCGCCCTCATAAAAAGAGCGCGCCAAATCCACATATTCGTTGATGATAATGGGTGTATCTAAGTCGGAATTGACGTAAAATTCCGCTACGCCCACTTTTAAAAGCGCACTTAAAACTGTATCCAATGAGGTATTTTTCAGGTTATCCGAAAGAGCCGCTTGAATGGTCTCGGTTAGGTTGGCTTCATTGTCGCGCACATATTGCACTAATTCGGAAAACAACTCTTTGTCCGCGGGTTCCAGCGGCACATATTTTTCCACCTTGCCGTTGCCATCAATCACACTGCCACCCATTTCTTCCATTAAAAAACGGCTGATGAGTTTGTTCCAATCTTCATCGGATTGCGCATGCGCATAAACCGCCTGAACAGCCATTAAACGCGCATTTGTATACTTTTGATTCTTATTTTCCATTTGATTTCTTTTCTGTTAAATGTGCCACAAAGTCTTCAAAATCCTCGGTTGAGGTGAAATTTTTATATACAGAAGCATAGCGTATATATGCCACTTTGTCAAGTTTTAAAAGCGCATCCATGACAAATGAACCAATTTCTGCCGACTGAATTTCGGGTTCGCCCAGCCCTTCCATTTGCCGCACAATTTGGTTGACAAGAGCGCTGATTTTGCTGGGATCTATATTGCGTTTGCGTGTGGCTAAAGCAATGGAATATTCCAATTTATCCCGCTCAAATGGTACCTTTGTGCCATCTTTTTTAATCACTGTTAGGTCACGCAACTGCACGTGTTCCACGGTGGAAAAACGCGCATGACATTTGGGGCAACCCCGGCGTCTGCGAATACTCGTTCCGTCCTCACTGGGACGCGAATCTTTCACTTGTGTATCGGCATAACCACAAAAGGGACATTTCATTTAGCGCCTCCTTCATAAATAGGAAATTGATGACACAATTCTGTTGCTTTTGCCCTGATAGATTCAATAGTTGTTGATAGGGTATCTTTTCCCATCGCGTCCACAATGTTGGCAATCCAATGGCCAATTTGAGTAAATTCCTCTTCTTTAAAACCACGTGTTGTTCCTGCGGGAGTTCCCACACGCAACCCCGAGGTAATGCTTGGCTTTTGAGGATCATTTGGCACCGCATTTTTGTTGCAAATAATATGAGCCGCCGCCAAGGCATCACACACTTCATTGCCTTTTAATCCTTGCTTGCGCAGGTCAATTAAAATCAGGTGTGTATCTGTGCCACCCGATACCATGTCAATTCCCCGCTCTTTAAATGCACTTTCTAAAGCTTTCGCATTTTTGATAATTTGGGCGGCATAGGTTTGAAATTCAGGTTTTAATGCTTCACCAAACGCCACAGCTTTGCCCGCAATCACATGCATCAATGGCCCTCCTTGTAGCCCTGGGAAAATAGCAGAATTGATTCTTTTTGCCAGTTCTTCTTTGTTTGTCAAAATCACACCGCCTCTGGGGCCACGTAAAGTCTTATGAGTCGTAGAGGTGACGACATCCGCATAATCCAGTGGATTTGGAATTTGCTTGCCGGCCACTAATCCCGCGAAGTGTGCCATATCTACCATCAGATAAGCGCCAACAGAATCAGCGATTTCGCGGAAGCGTTTAAAATCAATCAAGCGTGCATAGGCGGAACCACCTGTAATAATCAATTTGGGTTTGTGTTCTTGTGCCAATGCTTGCACCGCATCGTAATCAATCAATCCTTCAGCATTCACACCATATTGAACGGCATTGTAATATTTGCCCGAGGCCGAAACTTTGGCGCCATGGGTCAAGTGTCCGCCGGCGTCTAAACTAAGCCCCATCAGTGTGTCGCCCGGTTGCAACAAAGCCAGATAAACGGCTGCATTGGCTTGAGAGCCTGAGTGAGGTTGTACATTGACAAATGCGGCATTGAATAATTTTTTCAGGCGTTCTTGCGCCAAAGTTTCTACACCATCCACAAACTCACAACCATGATAATAGCGCTTGGCGGGATAGCCTTCCGCATATTTATTGGTCAGCACCGATCCCATCGCCGCCATAACCGCGGGAGAAACGATATTCTCGGACGCGATCAGCTCGAGGTTTTCGCGCTGGCGGCCAAGCTCCTTTTTCATGGAAGCGGCAACTTCTGTATCATAAGACGCTAAGAATGCGATGCTG
>JAZLCF010000077.1:0-3026 GCA_045614105.1 Alphaproteobacteria bacterium
CACGGTAATAGTCGGTTTCGTCGTCACGCTCCCAGGCTTTCTGGAACACATCGATGTAATCGCCAACCGCTTTTATAATCGGAACAAGTCTTTCTCTGCCGAATACATCCTTTTTCATAATGTCAGGGTTATTCAATACAATCGACATCATATCCAAGATTTGTTGCCTACCCATTTGCAAGCCAGCCTCAAAATACGCCCTGTTTGTTATCCTCTGCCGCTCAAGAAGTCCGTTTTTTCCCATTACAAAGCCTCCTCGTTAAATGTCACAGGCACACCCTCAAAGGCCAAGATAATTGCATCTGCATTTTCAAGGGTTCGATTTTTTCGATATGCGATCCTTGCTGCATCTGTTTCAACAATTTTTTTTGCAATGTCCTTTGTGAAATTGTCCTGGAACAACTGAAAGTCGCGATCTTTCAACAGCTTTCGTTTTTCCCGGCTTGCTGTTTCTCTGTCAACGAGGCCCATTTTGAATTGATGATAAAGCATGCGAAGCTGCAAAAAAAGTGTTCGGTCAAACCACTCTAGTCCGTCAGGCATCTCCCCGCCAGCCATTGCAATGCGTTCGTAGGGAAGTTCTGGCAATGTTGTATCAGCCATCAACGCCACCCCCAGCACTTGCCATTCTCAAACCATCTTCCAAAACGGAAAGCAGAATGCAGACCGCAAACAGCGAACACGGGATATGCAAGCCAATTAAACATCCAGCCCACAATGCCCATTGTGCCAAACGCAAGGGCAAATGTCAGATACACGCAAGCATCAACCAGCATTTTTCTCTGTCGCTTTGCCTGCCGCTTTTCATGAAAAGCATTGATAACCTCCTGCCGTTCAGGCTCATTCACGATCCGTTCCACATCGTCATTGTAAATCTTCTTGTTTTCCATAATAATTGCCTCCTAAATAATTTTCCTTTATCTGTGGGCGGTTGTTAGCCGCCCATTCTGTACTTTGCAGTAGCAGTGGAATATGTGAAATAGCTAATTGCGTTCTGCACATTGGTGGCGTTGTGACCATCGTTGTGCATATCAACAATGTGATAGCCAGTAATGCCATTCAAACCAACGGTCAAAACCAATTCCTTGATAGCCTTGCGAGTTTCCATATAAGTCTTTTTCATTTTAGTTGCCTCCTAATCAATATCAGGTGTTTGCCCCCTGTGAGTATATATTACCACACCCCTGCTTATTTGTCAACAACTTTTTTATAATTTTTTATAACTTTTTATTCTTCCAGCTTGTGTATGCTGATCACAACGCAGTTTTTGACCTTTGTTTTTTCTGCCTCTTGCCGTTCAAATTCTCTTATAACCGCATCGTTCAGCAACTGGTTTGTTTCAAAGAACGCATTTCCAAGTGTCTTTGTCGTGTGAAACCATCCTTTTTTAATTCCAAAATAAGATACAAAATATTTATACATAATCATTCTCCTTTCGGCGGTTGTGGCAGGGGCAAAAGCACAGGTGACCAATGCGTTATTTCCTCATCCTCTGCATCCCAAAATTCTGAATCACAAATCCAATCAAAGCCGTCCCATATCGCCGTAAGCACTTTACGCCCTGATGTCAGTACATTTACTGCTTCGGAATATGCTGTACCTGCATCACAAGGAATTAGCTTCGGTAGTCCATCCTTGACCGAAATCCACTCCTGCACCGAACGCAATTCTGCAATCTGTCCTTGTAGTTTAACAATACAATTTTGTGTTGCTTCTGCACAGGATTTGCAATTTTCCTGCACCGTTACACCGTTTTTGAGTGTCATATAAGCATCTTCAATCACTTTTGCAAGTGCGCTATCATAGAAAATGCCAATATTCTCTTTGTATGTGATGTGATCGCCAAGGTGTGCGATCACTTGCAGCTTTTCCCTAACATCCATTGTTATGCCTCCCCATTCATAAATTTTTTGTATTTTTCAGCACATTCAGGGCAGAAAGTGGGATAGTAAAAGCCACCATCTTTCCACTCCTTTGGTGCTTTCAGATCAGACAAAAAACGCACATGGCAATCACTCGGTAAACAATCATATAAAGGCTTGTATGCCTCAGCTTTGCATCTTCTGCAAGTGAACTTGACCATAAGTTTTCTGTCAAAACCTTCAAATTCTTTAATTTCCATCTTCCTTTGCCTCCATTTCATTTTTTAGGGTGGTTTTGTAACCATCAGCACTTGGTTACAGGCTACCAAAACGGCGAAAACCGTTGTGGCACAAGGATTTTTCGGTTTGTAACCAAGTAACCGTGTAACCAAGGTGCTATATAAATATATTTCACTATTTCAAAAACACATTTTTCAAAAGTTCAAAACTTGGTTACATTGGTTGCATCAATTTTCATTTATATCCCTTTTATTATATATCTCACTATAAAATGTGTGTTTTTTGTGGTTTATATAGGGGAAAATGTTTGGTTTTTGATGTAACCATCTTTTGTAACCATCGTGTAACTATGTAACCATCTCAAAACGGTTCCATTTCAGAAATGGGAATTTGCGGTTTTCCTCGCACCCTCGCCCACCATTTTTGCACACCAAAATCATCAAATCGCTTTACTGCTGGCTGTTTTTCCCATCCTGCCATTGATTGCATAATCAAGCCGATTTCGTTGCTGTCCTTTTTGGATGGTTTGGAAAATTCGCTCATTTTCAATCCTCTTTGCCAAATTTCCAAAACACAGATTTCTTTTTTGTCGGTCAAATAATCCTCAATCATACCTACACGGTAGTCATCTTCCACGGCGGCAGCCTGCATCTCACGGATCACGGCTACAAGGTCGCGGTCTGCATAAGGCTTCATCTCGCCCTTGTCCAGTTTAGCTTTCGCCTCTGCCCAGCATTGCCGAATGTACTCTTTTATTTCCGCTTCGTGTTCAAACAGGTCATAGCCGGATTGATTGACCTTGACGGGGTAAAATCTGCGGTTTCCGGTCTTGTCCGTCAAAAACTGTTCTTTATTGGTCGTGCCGATGAAAAGGCATTGCCGGGGGTGGTCTGTCACTCGCTTGTCAAATGGCATACGGTAGCG
>JAZLCF010000078.1:0-3271 GCA_045614105.1 Alphaproteobacteria bacterium
CGCCCAACGGGCGGCTTTTCAACATGAACGGAATTTCAGTTCCGACTTCGTGCATACTTAGCACAAAGCACTTGCAGATTAAAATACTTTTGCCTAAATGTCAACAAAAAAATCCCTTGAAAAAAAATTCATTTTGTCGCATAATATAGCTAAATAGAATCAAGGAGTTCAAATGGGATTTAATTGTGGAATTGTAGGTCTTCCAAATGTAGGTAAATCAACATTGTTTAATGCTTTAACCGCCACTGTCAATGCGCAAGCGGCCAATTATCCTTTCTGTACGATTGAACCGAACGTGGGGCGCGTGGCCGTACCTGATTCTCGGCTGGATGAATTGCAAAAAATTGATAAAGCGGCCAAGATTGTGCCGACCCAGTTGGAATTTGTGGATATTGCTGGTCTGGTGCGTGGTGCCAGCAAAGGCGAAGGACTTGGCAACCAATTTTTGGGCAACATTCGTGAGGTAGACGCTATTATCCACGTGCTTCGTTGCTTTGAAAATACAGACATTGTGCATGTGGAAGGTTCCATTGATCCCATTCGTGACGCTGAAACGGTGGACACGGAATTGATGCTCGCTGATTTGGAAAATTTGGAAAAACGTTTAGCAGGCGCTGAGAAAAAAGCAAAAACTGGTGACAAGGAAGCGAAACAATGGGTGGCCGTGATTGAGCCGGCATTGACTTTGTTAAAAGAGGGCAAGCCCGCACGTTTAGCCGTTCCAGAAGATCCCGAAATGAAAAAGTTGTTTAACCAACTATGCTTGTTGACGGCAAAGCCAGTGCTTTATGTATGTAATGTAGACGAAGCCAGCGCCGCGACAGGCAACGAGTTTTCCCAAAAAGTGGCCGAGATGGCCGAAAAGCAAGGCAATACTTCCGTCGTGATTTCCGCCAGTATTGAGCAAGAAATTGCGCAACTGCCGCTTGCTGAGCAACCCGAATTTTTGGATACCTTGGGCTTAGAAGAGACAGGTTTGTCACGCATTATCAAAGCGGGTTATAAATTGCTGGGGCTGGAAACATTCTTTACATCAGGCCCAACGGAGGCACACGCATGGACAATGCGCAAAGGCACTTTGGCCCCGCAGGCAGCAGGGATTATTCATACCGACTTTGAGCGGGGTTTCATTCGTGCGGAAGTTATTTCATATAATGATTATGTGGCAGATGGTGGTGAAAGTGGCGCACGAGAAAAAGGACACTTGCGTCAGGAAGGAAAAAGTTATATAATGCAGGATGGAGATGTGGCACATTTCTTGTTTAATGTTTAAACAAAGGGGGCAAAAATGCCAGTAATAGCATGGCGCGATCAGATGAGTTTGGATTATCCACCCTTGGATGATGAACACAAAGCGTTTTTGGATGTCATCAACAATGCCAATATGGATTTAAGCCGGCACGAACTGGGAAATATGCCCGCGATGTTTGAGGCATGCTATGATTACGTACGCAACCATTTTTCCGCCGAAGAAGACATCATGGAACGTGTAAATTTTCCAGATATCATGGCCCATATGCAGGCACACCAACAGTTTATTAAAAACATTGCCGAATTTCGTCAAGCGTACGAGGCGGCCGAAACACGCGGCAAAAAATTGGATTTAGCGCAAAAGACTGTGGCATTTTTATCCGTCTGGTTTGTGGGGCATGTCATCAGCCGTGATAAAATGTTGAAGCCTTATCTGGTAAGGCTTCGCAACCTGCCCCCACGTATGGATTATTGATCTTTATTTCGCAATACAGTTTCCTGTCACTTCATCTTTATCGTATGTACTGCCCATCAGGCGACAGGATTGATCCGACTCCAAATAGCACCGCTCAGCACACAGGATGCAGCTGGCTTTATCCGCCGGTTTTGCCCGCCACTCACCGCGCGTATGTTTACACCCCCACATGGCACCATCTTCATAATACATCGTGCCAGGACAATGATCTTTATAGATCTCGAAAGATGAATAAACGTTATTTACATTTTCACAACCACGACAGTTAGGCCCTCCCCATAGAGTGAGATACTGATTCATGGGGCAATAATAGCAATAGTTATTGTAGAGGACGGTTCCTTTGGCCGTACTGCACGAACATGTGCCATCGCTGTTACGCACATAGGCTTTGCCCTCGCCTGTCAGGCGGCAACTTTGATCATAGGTATAATAACAACGATGTTCACAATCTTTACAACTTTGTTCATCGGCGGGTTTTGCCTTCCAATCGCCACGCGTATGATCACATCCCCACATGGCGCCATCTTCATAATACATGGTCTTTGGACAATTGTTTTTATTGGACTCTCTGGTTCCCCAGTAATTATTGATATTTTCACAAGCTCGACAATATTTTTGCGAATTAAACCACCAATAGCCCATTTTACATTCCCCGCAAGTACCATCATCGTTCACATGATAGGCTTCACCAATCACACGACAAGTTCCATCCTCGGTTCTGAAGCACCGATTACCGCACTCTATGCACGATTTTTGATCGGCATTGTCTATTGTTGCATTGTGATCCCGACATCCCCATAACTTATCGGTTGAAGTTTGATAAAACATGGTACCTGGACAATTATGTTTGTAGGCCTCTGTTGTATCCCAATAAGACGTATCTGTTTTACATGAGTAACATTGTCCATAAGCATGAAATTGCCCTATATTACACTTTACACAATATCCCTCCACACAATACTCGTTGTTCGCACATTTGGAAGCATCTTCGGTATAACCATCTAAATCGGTGCATGAACCACATTCGTTGCCATAACCATCACACTTAAACGGACTGAGCGCACAATCGGGGCAAGCACTTAAATCATAGGTAAAAAACCACGTCAGCTGGTTTTCATCTGTGCACTTTTCTTCCGTCAAACCACCATCAACTTGCTTCCCATTTAAATAGGTTCCAATTGGCAATGGCCAGCCTAAATTCGCCACTTGCTGACATAATTTTTTATCTATAATCTTATTTGCATCCAACCGAAAAACTTTGGAAGTAGCCACTTGATAGGATACTTGATATTCCTCACTTGCACTATCTTCGCTCAGTGCTCTTTGAATGGCCACATCGCTGTACCCTGAAAATTTATCCATCACGACAATGTGCGCCAGCCGATTCATATCCGCTACTAAATTGTTCGCTTTGGCCTTATTCATGGCGATTTTAAAGCCTGCGATACCGATGATAGTCAGCAATCCCATCACAGCCAGCATGCCCAGCATTTCCACCATAGAACGGCCAGATTCATTTTGATTCAATTTTTTATTATTCATTTT
>JAZLCF010000079.1:0-30963 GCA_045614105.1 Alphaproteobacteria bacterium
TAACAGATTGGGAAGACAAATACCGCTATTTAATTGAACTGGGTGAGCAGCTACCATCCTTTCCCGAATCCGACAAAACAGAGGCAAACAAGGTAGAAGGCTGTCAATCTCAAGTCTGGATGACACACCATCAAGAAGGAAACAAGCACTATTTTCAAGCCACCAGCGACGCCCATATTGTGCGCGGTCTACAAATGATCCTGTTGACTTTTGTCAATGGGCGAACGGCTCAAGAAATCCAAGCCTTGGATATTCCAAATTTATTTCACAAGATAGGGTTAGATGAACATTTATCACCATCCAGACGCAATGGCTTTACTTCTATGATAAACCGTATTTTTTCGCTAATTCTTTAAGTCCTGTGAATGCCAAATTTTCTTTTTTTATTAAAAAAATGGGAACAGTCTTCAAAAAACTAGTCATGCTTGGGTGACAAGCAAATTGTGCAAAAAACTTATTGTTTTTAAGATATGTTTCATCCAACATTTTACCATATAAATAAAGCCCTTCCATTGGTTTAAGTGTTAACACCAAATTCATACAAATCTGAGCCAAATTGTGATAAAATTTATCACATGATTCAGTGCTGCGTGTCAACACCTTACGCCCCGCATTGGCCGGCAAATGTGCTAAAGTTTTTTCCACTGGCATCCCTTTTAAAGTTAAAGTCTGACCAAATTCACTGGCACAAACCTCTCCACGAACACTATAGGCAGCGCCCACCCCTGTCCCCAGGGACAAAAGCGCCCGTAAGCCTTGTTGAGGCTTGCCTTTTTGCAAAATTTTCAAATCGTGTTGCTTTAACTGAGCCAGCGCCATACATTGCGCCTGTACATCATTTGTCAAAATCACCTTGTTCAGTTGTAATTTTTTTTGCAACTCTTGCACGCCAAGTTTCCACGGGCGATTTGTCCAAGTGACTTGATGATCCACCATAACACCCGCCGCTCCCAACACAAGTCCTGATGCCTTCGGCGCATAAGCATTTTTAAAACCGACAAGCAACTTGTAAGCATCCTTAAAATCATCACATGAAAATTGGTAAATATCAGACAAGTGTTTGTTGTTTAAAATAGCCAAGCGTGCATTGCTTGCCCCTATATCTGCCAAAATCACACTCATATAAACAGACCTCCCAATACACAAACAACATTATGGAAAACACATTTTAGGTTAGCCCACAAACGCAGTGCAAAATTTAAGGAAGTCGCTTCTTCCACACACATCAACAGCTTTTCTGTACACTTTGCCGTAAAAGCAGGCGTCAAAAATAAGGTGGCTATGAAAATAAAAACAGCACAAACAACAAGCGGTATAAAATACTTTTTCATCTTTTTTCTCCCAGCTGAACATGATGATCTCTCAAATATGAAAACAAAATTGTCCTTAAAGAGGGTTGCTGACTATTTAATTGTGATAAAAGGTACACTCTAAATCTTTTTAAAGATAAACCCCTAATTGCCATTTTAACAGCCGCCACCGCATCAGGGCTCATGGATAATGTTTTTATCCCCAGACCAAGCAGCGTAATCGCTTCCAAAGGTGAAGCAGCCATTTCTCCACACACGCAACATTTTACATGGTATTTATTGCAATAATCAACAATATATTTTAAGGTCTTTAAAAATGCTGGAGAAAGCACATCATACCGTTTTGCAATTTGAGGATTCGTGCGATCTGCTGCAAACATAAATTGAGCCAAATCATTTGTACCAATAGACACAAAATCCACTAATGGCAATAAATAATCCAGTTGGAATAACAATGCAGGCACTTCCAACATTGTACCAACTTTAATTTCCACTGGCAATTTTTCCTTGCACAGACACGCATTTTCCATTTCTAATTTCAGCGTCCTTTTGGCCTCAATAAACTCTGAAACCTCTGTCACCATAGGAAACATCACATATAAGGTTTTACCTGCTGTTGCTCGCAATAAAGCTCTGAGTTGCGTCCGAAGCAACGCCCGACGGTCCAGTGCCATTCGAATGGAACGCCAGCCCAGCGCTGGATTTTCTTCATTTTGATTTTCAAAATACGGCAACACCTTATCCGAACCAATATCCAATGTTCTGAACACAACGGGCTTATTTTTAGCCAAAATAAGTGCCCTTTTATAAGCATCCGTTTGCGTAGACAAATCTGGCAATTTCTTTGCGGTCATAAACAATAATTCTGTACGATATAAACCCACACCATCTGTCACGGGTAATTTATCCCATGCACCCGACACACCTAAATTCAGCATTAAAGAGATAGACACTTTATCACGTGTAATACAAGGCTTATCCAACCCTCGCCGTTGAATAGCCTGTGTTTTTTTCCATTCCCGCTGACGATTTTTAAGTCCATCCAAAACTTCATCCGAAGGGCGGATATACGCTTTTCCAGCGGTTGTATCTAGAGCCACAAGATCTGTCTCCTTGAACACCCGGGTTGCCATTGGCACACCACCTAGCAAAGGGATTCTGTAAGCTTTGGCCACAATCACAATATGACTGGTTTGAGAACCATCCTCCACGATAATGCCCTTGATATTCCTTAAATCATAATCCAAAAGCTCAGCTGCTCCCAAGGTATCAGCCACTAAAATTTTTGATCCCGTCAATTTTTTCTTGTGACGTTTTTGAAGCAGCGCACTCATCAAACGAACCGTTAAACCCTGGAAATCTCGCGCACGCTCTCGAATATAATTATCCGCAACAGAGCGCATTTTTTCCAACAATTCATCACTAATTTTTTGCAAGGCAGCTTGTGCACTGAGTCCTGTCCTAATTGCTGCGATAATTTTCGTCTTCCATTCCACATCATTCAAAAACAACAAATAACTATCAAACAATTCTTTTTCCTCGGAAGCCGCCGCCACACATGCCAGACGTTGCCGAATAGCTCTTTGTACCCGGGAAAATGCTGAATGCAAGCGTCTGACTTCGTGGTCTGGATGCAAAGCCAAAATAGAGCCTTCCATTTCAACACGTTGGTGCAATATCACTTCACCCAAGGCAAAACCGCGAACCATTCCAATTCCCTCATAGGTTTTAGACAACGCTGTATCTTGCAATGGTGAAACATTTTTTTTATTTGTATCCACATCTGTTAAAAATTCAGCCAAAACCATTGACACATTTTGAACGGCATCAATAACCTCTTGCTTAAACTCGACTTTTTTTCTGGAAATCAAAGCCAAAACAGCCAATACTTCATTTCCTCGTATAACGGGCACTGCTAAAACCGTTTTATATTTGGAAGACGCGGTATGATCTAAAATCGTTTTTTTATCTAAAGCAACACGCCCGATAGCCCCCTCACCTAGACGCATAAAGGTCGGCAAAGGCACGGATAGGCCTAAACTTCTATACTGCTCTACAATATCGCCTGGGCGCATCATATACAAAAGAGCCGTCGGCATGTACAGCGACTCACACAACAAAGTTAAAACAGCATCTAATCGTCTTTTAAAAGACATATCTTTTGCCATCAACTTACGCAATGAGCCCATCAGATCAGAAACAGAACATTCTGGTTTTTTTTGCAAAAACTCCCCCCTTGTTTTTTGTTATTTTAAGCAAGTTTTCACCAAAAGGTCAAGTCTTTTTTTGATCCAAAAATCAAAAAAAACATAAAAAATGCTTGCAAAAAAGTTTTTTTCGTGTATAATGAAGGGTGTTCTTTGCTATTTGACCCCATCGTCTAGAGGCCTAGGACATCGCCCTTTCACGGCGGTAACACCAGTTCAAATCTGGTTGGGGTCGCCATCATGTGTAAAACGCCATTTGTTGGCTCAATTCCGACATCAATTTATCCTGCGTTGCCACTTGGATTCATTCAAGTCTCATTGCCTTACGCATAAAAACTGTCCACTGGACTTTTTTTATTTGCACAGTCTTTTATTTTCAAGCGCTTACAAGAGTTTGTAAATTCACTTTCCTAAATCAGCTATTTTTTCAAATTTACGAACCAATTTCATAAATTTTCCTTTGAAATCAATACGGGCTCTCTGGGATTCTTAAACCATCATCCCAGAACATACATATTTTTATTGCAATCCAAAATAAGTGTATGTATAATAAATTTAACTCTCAAAGGAAATTTTCATGAGAAATACAATAACAATTAAGAAATTCAATTTCAAACATGATTATGAAAGATGCATCCAGTTTTTAACGGACTGCTATTTGGAAAATAAAAATATGTCTTGTTGGTTACCTCAGCGTTTGGATGATTTGATTTTTAGACTGGATAATCAAAGTCAAAAGAAATCGGCAAATTTTATTTATCTTTGTGAAGCAATGAGTAAAATTGTTGCATTAATTATTCCAGATGAAGATTCGTTTAACTCTTGCATTAAAAGAGGATATGAACATATTTTTGGTCAAATGCTGGACTTTGCTGAGCAAAATCTAATTCCCCTGTTTGATCAAGATACAGATAAAACGATTAATTTTTTGGTGGTTTCACATGATAGCATGACATATCAGGCAAATGAGCTTAAAAAACGCGGATATACTAAAGAAAAAGCACAAGATTATGATAACGTTCAACATCCATTGGAAAATGAATATAAAATTATTGTACCAAAAGGTTTTCATCAGAGTTATGGCGAAAATTTAGATAAAACAATAAAATCTGAAGCTTGTCACTACGGTTTCCATCCTGCTGATGACGATGGTATTTTAACACATTATGTGGGGAAAATTATCCCCTCAGTTGAAGGACGGGAAAAATCACGATATTTTAAGGATAGTTTGGAAAGTTTAATTGTAACTGAAGATGGCGATATATGTTCTTATTGCTTTTGTTATGTAGACAAAAAGACAAGCACCGCTTTCATTGAACCTGTTTCTACACGAGAGAAATATAGGCATATGGGCTTCTGCAGACAAATGATAAATAGTGTAATGATACGCCTGCAAGAAATGGGCATAGAACATGCCTACATTAATTCTTATGATTGGCGCAAAAATGTTTATAGTCGTTGTGGATTTCAAACAGAAGATTCAATCGGATATTGGCGAAAGAAAATCTCAGTCAATCCACAAAAAAGTTCGTGAATTGCACACCTCGCCTCGCCATCATGTGTAAAACGCCATTTGTTGGCGTTTTTTCTTTTGTTTTTCAGCATGTTATAAGAGTTCGTAAATCCACTTTCCAAAAACAGTCATTTTTGCAAATTTACGAACTAATTTACCCAAAGTCTTGACCAATAGAAACGTTGTAGTCATACACCTTGACTCAACTTTTTTTATATGTTACTATCTCTGTGAACGTTTTTTTTAATAGGAGATAGTTATGGAACAAGAACAAGAGTATGGCTATTTGTTAAACCAAGAAAATTATGACAATATAAAACCATCCCCAAATCTCAATGGGGACATTCCTGAAGCGGGTTACAATTTTCGAGCATCAAATTACCTTTGTTCCAAAATGGCTCAACAAAAGCCAGATTGCGGTTTTATAGACACATTCAAACTCTTAAAACAAAAAACATCGGAAGATGCCGATAATTATATGCTTGAACAAATCTGGCATCAAAATCTTGTCTCAGGAGAAATTCCCATACATCCCAAAAGCAATCAATCTCCATTTTTGCTTCTCGATATGTTTTTAAATTTATTGCGTGTCACACTACCCAGCCATGATATTCCACTCCAAAGATTTGTGGCTAATTTAACCATTAATTCAGAACAAAAAGAACCCCATGGAGTTGCCTTGTGTATAGATACAGATAAAACCAAACAAGTGCTTAACGTTATAATATTGGAACAACATGCTCAGAGGGAGGGAACACCTAAATATAACCCCACCCTTGATTATTCAACCGAGATTGACTTAACTCTGAAACATATACAGAATTATTTTAAAAATGCTTCTAATACCCAAAACTTTACAACTAATATTTTTCAAAATGATAAACCTATTTGTCGCGAAAGACATGTATGTGGTATCGTTTCTGCCGAAGTATGTCGTCAACTTTTACAGGCTGATAATCCTATGGAATTATCAAAAAGTGGACGAATTAAATTAAACGCAATTCAAGTACAAGCTTTGCACCAAGAAAATGTTCATAATTATCAAAATGATAGCACTTTAAGACAAGCTAGAGCAAACAACAGTAGTACGAGAAAATAACTTCCCAATTTTATTTTCTTAGTTCGTGAATTGCACACAAAGCCTCGCCATTAAACGCCTCTCCCCTATCTTACGATTATATGAGTTGACATTTACAGGCACAGTTCCCACCTAATTTTTGTCACAAAAAAGGAGGAACACTATGACAAAAACAACTGAAAATTCAACCTGTTTGACCTTGGATGAAAAAAAGAAATTAAAGGAGGAAATTCACAAGGTTTGGCCGCAATTTCCATTAGATTTGAAAAAAGTCATTTTTGAAGCTAAAAAACATAAACTCAACATCCTATATATGATTGAAAATTGGGCTGAAGAAAATAAAAACCAAGTTTTAGTAGAATTGCTCAGTCGCAAAATTTCTCATATGGAAGAAAAATTAAAGGACATGGAAAAGGAATTAAGCGATTAACCTTGGAAAGGGAAGCTCAAATGAAACCCTATAATAAAAATGATTATGCGTTAGAAAATGGACTTTTCTTGTCCCCAAGACAAGTCGCTGTTCTAGAGCAGCTATCGTTAGGCCTTAGCAACAAACAGATTGCTCATGTTTTAGGCATAGCGGAGCCAACTATTAAAATGCATATCAGCGCATTATTGCGTGCACTTGGTGTTCAGAATCGCGTTCAAATCCTCATCAGGGCAAAGCAGCTGGGATTTATTTAATTTGTCACTTATCCCCTGCCCTCGTGGAAGGGGATTTTTTCTGACAGCGCTTTTTAGCTTGACAAATTGTTCCAGATAGGATACTCTCTTTCGTCAAAGGAGTTGTTATGCGTTTAATTGTTCAATATTTGGAAAATTATGATAAAAGTTGGGGGGAACTTGGCTATAAACACGCCGATGATTCGGGGTTTGATTTGCGTGCCGCAATTCAAGAACCTATACTCATCAAAGCGGGTACACATGCACTGATTCCTAATGGTATTAAATTAAAAATTGAAAGCAAGGATAATGCGTGGGAGATTCAAATTCGCCCTCGCTCAGGTTTAGCTGCGACACAAGGGATTTCCGTTGTGAATACCCCAGGAACTATTGATTATGGATACAGGGGCGAGCTAAAAACAATCTTAATCAATCTAGGACAAGAGGATTTAATCATTCAACCAGGAGACAGAATTGCGCAAGCGGTGGTTTGTCCTATTGCACGACCTAACATTGTCAACGGTACAGTGGCAGACGACACAATGCGTAGCACAAGCGGTTTTGGTTCAACAGGAGGAAAATAAATGAAAAAAATAAAAATAAATTATTATGATTTTGGCACAATGATTGATCCTGAAACGTTTTATTTTACGAAATTACTGCGCACAAAATATAATGTAGAAATCTCCAATGAACCAGATTACATTTTCTATACTGTTTTTGGTAATAAACACCATGCCTTTGATGGTATTCGTATTTTTTGGACTGGCGAACAAATGTGTCCTAACTTTAACATTTGTGACTATGCTTTTGGGCACAGTTATTTAACTTTTGAAGATAGATATATGCGCTTTCCTTTATGGGCAATGGGTAAAGAAAATATTGCAAAATCCTTACGCCGTACAGAAGGAATGACAGATCAACAATTGCTAGACAGGAAATTTTGTTGTGCAGTTCTGGGGAACGGCACCCAAACGGATGGAGCGCGTCCTAAAATGTTAGAATTGTTAGAGCAATATAAAACGGTGGATTATGGTGGCAAATATCATAATACTGTTGGACATGTTTACCCTCCATCAGAAAAAGTGGATTTTCAAAAAAATTATAAATTTTCCATTGCCTTTGAAAACACCTATTGCTCTGGTTATACCATGGAAAAATTGGTGGATTCTTTTGCGTCACAACATATTCCTTTGTACTATGGCAACCCACGTGTGGCAGAAGAATTTAATCCTAAAGCCTTCATCAACGCCCACGATTTTGGCTCATTGGAAGAAATGATGGAATATGTGAAGAAGGTGGACCAAGATGATGAGCTTTATTTAAGAATAATGCACGAGCCTGTATTTCAACCTGGGGCATTGGAACGTGTCTCTGATGAAAAAGTTTTGGAATTTTTAAGCCACATTTTTGATCAACCTTATGAGCAAGCTAGACGTCGTTTTTACGCAAAACCGTACACAGATACAGATATTTACCGTTTAAAACAACGGGACATCAAAGATATTTTCAAGGCATACATTCTGCGCAAATTGCATCTTTTGCCCAAAAAGAAAGGGTAATGAATGGCCTCTTATCAATATATTTATGTGATGAAAGATTTATGCAAAACTTTCCCTGGAGGCAAGGAAGTTTTGAAGCATATTTGGCTGAGTTTCTTCCCTGGAGCGAAGATTGGCGTGATTGGACCAAACGGTGCTGGTAAATCTACATTGATGAAAATCATGGCTGGATTAGATGACAATTTCACTGGTGAAGCTTGGCCTGCGGAGGGTGTGAAAGTCGGCTACCTGCCCCAAGAGCCACAATTGGATCCTAATAAAAACGTCATGGAAAATGTGATGGACGGCGTGGGTGAAATCCGCGATTTAATGAAACGTTGGGAAGAAGTCAACAATGCCTTTGCTGATCCTGACGCCGACATGGATAAATTACTGGCCGAGCAAGCTGAACTCCAAGAAAAGATTGACGCCTGTAACGGTTGGGAATTTGAAAGAAATGTAGAAATTGCTATGGATGCGTTGCGCTGCCCCCCTAGTGATTGGGATGTGACAAAACTTTCTGGCGGAGAAAAACGACGCGTTGCCCTATGCCGTTTATTATTGTCCAAACCGGATATGTTGCTATTGGATGAGCCGACAAACCATTTGGATGCAGAATCTGTGGCCTGGTTGCAAATCTATTTAAAAAACTATACGGGAACCGTTGTCATGATTACACATGACCGCTATTTCTTGGATAATGTGACGGGGTGGATTTTGGAAATGGATCGCGGCGAAGGTATTCCTTACGAGGGCAATTATACCAGTTGGTTGGAAGCAAAATCCAAACGCTTGGAAATTGAACAAAATGCGGAAGACAAGCGTCAAAAAACTTTAAAGGAAGAGTTGGAATGGGTACATGCCAACCCCAAAGCACGTCAAGCAAAGTCCAAGGCACGTATTACGGCGTATGAGGAACTTTTGAAAAAATCTACTGAAAAAGTGCCAGATATTGCTCAGATTGTCATTCCCGCCGACCCACGTTTGGGCGATTTGGTGTTAAAAGCTGAAAACCTGAAAAAAGCCTTTGGTGACAAGCTGTTATTTGAAAATTTAAGTTTCAACCTGCCAGCCGGCGGTATCGTGGGCGTTATTGGTCCGAACGGAGCAGGAAAGACTACTTTAATGCGTATCATTACCGGCCAAGAAAAACCAGACGAAGGAACTTTCCGTATTGGTGAAACAGTGAAACTGGGGTATGTGGATCAAAGCCGCGATGCTTTAAATGACAACAACACTGTGTGGCAGGAAATTTCGGGCGGAAATGATACCCTGCTCCTTGGAAAACGCGAAGTACCAAGCCGCGCTTATGTCGCACAATTTAACTTTAAAGGGGCCGATCAACAAAAGAAAGTCGGACAGCTCTCCGGTGGCGAACGCAACCGCGTGCATATGGCAAAGATGTTGAAATCTGGCGCCAATGTATTGTTGTTGGACGAGCCAACCAACGATTTGGATGTAGATACCTTGCGTGCGTTGGAGGAAGCTTTGATGGACTTCCCCGGTTGCGCCGTCATTACCAGCCACGACCGTTGGTTCTTGGATCGTTTGGCCACACATATTTTGGCCTTTGAGGGCGACAGCCAAGTTGTTTGGTTTGAGGGCAACTATGCAGAATACGAGGCCGATCGCAAACGCCGTTTAGGCATAGATGCCGATCAACCCCACCGCATTAAATATAAACCGATTGAACGGTAATTAAACCCGCTTTTATTCACATTGCAAAGTTGTGGGATTTAAATCATAAGGCAACGTTCGTAATTCCTCCGCGGAAAGAGAAAGTGTATCAATAAAAACATACGCCGTGTTACTGGATGAGGATGTAATATACAAGCGCCAATATTTGTGTGCGGATGCATTGTTGACTGGAAAATTTGTGACATGGCTCCTGCCACTTTCATTTTCAAACTCCCTCAAGGTGGACCAATTTGTATTATCATCCGAATACTGCAATTCAAAATCTTTTATATAAGTCGCAGAATCATTTCGATTTTTGATAGAAAAAGAATTGATTTTCAAAGGATATGGATTATACCACGAAATCCATTGGGGAAGAGTCGTCGAACCCGCACCACTATGCCAACCATCATATACCCCCCCTGTTATATTATCAAAGACCAAGTATGGAGCACAACCAAGATGCTGGCTTGATCTTGCGCAGGCAAACGCATCCCCGCCCATTGTGCCATTGGCGGTCAGGACAGGCTGTGTCCATGGAACATATTTTTCCACTTCCCCTAAACAGACACCACATCGGCCATCCACAACCTTGCGGTGCTCTGGACATGTGCACGGGCATTGAAGTTCAGTGCCAGCTATCACCGCGTTTAGAGGACAATTGGTGGGTATTTCTGGACATGCAATTTCCGCACCATCAGACGCCTCTCCCCCCATATCGTTATTGTAAATCATCACATAAGTTTTTCCCGCATTTTGACAATTTGTGGCATGCAACAAATCCGATTCGGCAGATAAACGTCGCAACACAGAGCCTTCACCAGACAAACCTAACAATGCTTCACAGACATCCTCTTCAACATTGGAAACTTTTAATCCAAACCTGTTGTTGAGTCCCTCCGTAACGACATTCGTATCAAACGTCCCTCCAGAAAAAGTATTCTCGCTAAATTCCCTTAAAGACGGCGTTTGTGATTGTAAAGTAATTTGTGCTGCCACAACGGTTGCACGCTTATTGCTTTCATTCAACAGCTCGTTTGCCCGATGACGCGTCATGGCGCTTTGAAAGCCCCTGATCCCCATCACGGCCAACACGCCTATCACGGCCAACACGCCCAGCATTTCCACCATACTACGCCCTGCTTCACAGACCCACGTCATTCTGAGGGATTTATCCCGAAGAATCTCAGAAGACATCACGGTTGCATAACAAGATCCTTCACTCCGTTCAGGATGACATCTCTCTTGCGTCATTCCGAGCCGCAGGCGACACCGTAAGGCTGTCCCGAGCGTAAGCGCAGGGATGAGCATAGCGAACAACTTGTTTCGGAATCTCGTATCATTAGATGCTGAACCAAATTCAGGATGACATTCTTCTTTCGTCATTCCGAGCGAACGCGAAGAATCTCGCAAGGCATCGTGGTGTGTCCAAAGATCCTTCGGCATTGCCACAGGATGACAGCAATTCTTGAAAGATCCTTCGCTTTGCTCAGGATGACGATTATTTTTTACATTTCTATTTTTCATTTTCTCTCCTTTTTTTGAATTAAACATCATTTAACCCACCGATAAAACTCGGTGGGTTATTTGCGCCAAGGCGCAAAAATGGCTCAGCAACGATTATATATATATGTGTGTGTGTGTGTGTGTGTGTACAAAATAAGGGCTATCTCGGTATTCGCCCCTTTTTTCTTTCCCTAATTTTAACCTTATTTTTTCCATTTCTTCACACCTCTTCTCCTATCCTAAACACAACTTTTCCTTCTGTCAAGAAAAAAATACACACTTAAATTTTATTGCAAAATATTGTTTTGAACTTATCTATTACCAAAGAAGGAGTCTTTAAAAAAAAATGAAGGCATATTTTTTCGCCGTCTTTGCTGTTTTATGTTGGAGTTTTAATGTCGTTGTTGCCTCCTCACTGGTGAACACACTGACCCCGTGGCAAATTTCTTTCTTCCGTTGGTGGATTGCAGCGATTTTACTTTTTATATTTTGTTTCAAAATATTAAAAAAGAATATTAAAGTTATACTAAAATATAAATATAACCTGTTATGGACCTCGTTTTGGGGGATTACAATCAGCAACACCTGCGTCTACTATGCCGCCCACACAGTTCAACCAGTCACCCTGTCGCTTATTGGCGCCACAGGTCCTTTGTTCCTCATTTTCTTTGCATGGATTTTAAAGGGCGTCCGCCTGTCTGGACGTCAATTTCTGGGACTAATCATTACGCTGGCAGGAGTCGCCCTGATCGTTATCCACGGCCGCAATCAAGCGATGGGACTGGCCAAAGTGCAAGCGGGCGATTGGTGGATGCTAGGCACAGCCATTACTTTTGGCTATTACAGTTTCCGTGTCGCACACAAACCAAAGGAATTGCCCTATTTCCCTTTTTTAGCTGCCTGCATTATTTTAGGAGCCATTATGTGCGTACCTTTTTTTGCTTATGACACGTGGAACCACCCTTTATCCTTTCAAACAAACTTAAACGCTAAAATCATGGGGATTATGGTGTTTATGGGCGTTTTCAACTCGCTTTTAGCATACCTTTTTTGGAACAGAGCATTGGAAATCGGCCGCCCCATTCATGTAGCGATGATTTACTACCTGATGCCAGTGTTTTCCGCCATTGAAAGCTGGGCATTGCTAGGGGATAAAATCTATCCCATCCACTTGATTGGTGCCGCCATTATCTTAGGCGGTATTTGGCTGGGGAACAAGCAACCTAAAGCGGTCTAACCTCAACAGAACCATCAGGCAAATCTTTAACCGTCAGCCCCTTAGCCTTTAACGCATCACGAATTTCATCAGATTTAGCCCAATCTTTTGCAGCACGAGCGGCTTTACGCGCATCCAACAAAGCCTGCACCTCAACATCCGGAACATAGGCTTCTTCCCTCATCTCATCCATTTTCAAGCCAAATACTGTATCCATTTCGGATAAAATTGCCCATTTTGTTGCATTATTAAGGCCAGTATTTTTGACCACGTCCCACATAACTGCTAAGGCTTGTGGTACTGCAACATCGTTGAAAATAGCCGCATCAAACTTACCAAGCAACTCGGCTTTTTTCGCTTCATCCACGCCACCAGACAAATCTTTCTTGATTTCAATCACACGCGCCTTTAAGTTATTCAAAGCTGTTTGAGCCGCATCCAATGCTGCCCATGTAAATTGCAACGCAGAACGGTAATGCGCCGTCAAAGCCAAATACCGATAAGCTAATGGGTTATAACCCTTTTCTTTAATGGCCGGCACTGTTAAAATATTACCCAAGGATTTGGACATCTTGATTCCCTTTAATTGCAACCACTCATTATGAATCCAATAATTCACCCATTTATGCCCAAAGCATCCTTCGGATTGAGCTTTTTCGTTTTCATGGTGAACGGGAATGTGCTCAATTCCACCACAATGGATATCTATATATTCGCCCAAGTATTTAGATGACATGACCGAGCATTCAATATGCCACCCCGGATAACCTCTACCCCATGGAGAATCCCACTGCAACACCTGATTTTCAAATTTGGACGATGTAAACCACAATACAAAGTCCGTCGGATTACGTTTATTGGCATCTTCTTCTACACGCGCCCCGTGTTGCAAACCGGCAATATCTTTATGGGACAATTCACCGTAATGACCAAATTTGACTGTGTCAAAGTAGACATTACCACCACTGACATAAGCAAAACCTTTTTCTTCCAATTTCTTCACAAATTCAATCATATCTTGTACATGTTCAGTCGCACGGCAAACAGTACGCGGACGAATGATATTCAATTCCTTTTCTTCATCAAAAAAGAAGTCCTCATATTTACGCGCCAAGGCCAACACATCCATTTTTTCCTGTTCAGCAGCCTTCAGCATTTTATCTTCACCAGTATCTTCATCACTCGTCAAATGTCCCACGTCTGTGATATTCATCACATGGTTGACATCATAGCCAGCCCGTACCAATGTCCGGTGCAAAAAATCCTCGTTCAAATAAGTACGCAAATTACCGATATGAGCATAACTGTAAACGGTTGGGCCACAACAATACATCCTCACCAGCCCTTCGGTAATAGGTTTGAATTCTTCTAAGGTTCGTGTGAGTGTGTTATAAAGTTTCATTGTGTTTCATCCTTTCTTTGAACGGACTTATTATAGACAAAAGCACCTAAAAGTCAAGGATTTTTATACGTGTTTTTTCTGAATTTCCTTTTTCAGCATCTTCTTAAAAATATCCCAAGGAAAAGTATCGCCAGGATCAAACTTACGGTCTGGCGCAACATCGCTGTGTCTGAGCACATGTGTCAACGAAATATCATAAATACGCATCAAACGCTTACATAATTCAACACACGCCGCAATTTGATCATTGGAAAAATTATCAAACTTACATACTTCACCATTTTGCAATATTTCTTTTGCCGGACATTGCAACTCAATGCCTATGCTGGCATCATTAACGCCTTTAAAACCAGTCCTTTTACAATATCCTTCCCAATCTGACACGCCCGCATGCCACGCACGCTTGTCTGGATCTACCAAACCATACACTGTGCCATCCACATCAATCACATAGTGCGCACTAACGCCCCGTTTTTCAAAGATATCCAAAGTTTCTTGTGTTGTTTCAGTACCCGTTGCATGGATAATAATAAATTGAACAGAGTCTTTTCTGTCTTCAAAATTGGGGGATGGCGCGGCCACTAAATTTAACTTCATCTATTCTTCCTTTTTGTTCTTTCCTTTGCAGGTAATCCATCTTGCCAACCTTTGGCAGCTAAATTCACACAATCATCATAGGTTTTGCGGCCTCTCTTAGGTGTAGCCACAACACCACAAACAACTTTCTTTTTAGCTTTCACAATTTCTGGAATTTCCCACGCTCTATCCTCTAACTTATAGCGCGCCAAATCAGCAAACAACCGCGCCTCCATCATCTCGCCAAAATTGGAATACTTGATCGTTGGCTTTTTGTCAAAGCGTTTCAAAAAATCTTTAAAGGCTTTTTCGTGTTCGGGAAGCACATAGCCTTTGCCGGCCAACAAAGCCTCAAAGCTATCCCGCACAACGGGATTCTTCCAACCACCACCAAACAAAATTATATGTGGAGGCAATTTGATTTTTTTATCTGTTAAAGTCAGCGCTTGCACTGCAACATAAGCAGCAAAATACTCCACAGTATGCACCGCATCCTCAAAACTCAAATGCCACTTTTGAATAATTTCAAAGACTTTGTCTTTGTGATAAAATTGCGGATCACCAGATTTCGGCAAAGCCCGCTCATAAAACTCACGTCCAATATCAAATAGCTCCTGCAATAATCTCTTATCCAACTTGCCCTTTTTGCCATATTTTCCATCTTTATCAAACGTATCTTTTGTGTTAGCACGAATAAAATTATCGGCATATTCATTAAACGGACCAGCATCCGCTCCCACCTGCGCCACACCATTCACAATCCATGCGAAATTAGAAGTATTTCCGCCATTATAATAGCAACCATCCCCTTCGGTTGCTGCAATGTGAGCATTGTGTGGAGGCACCAAAGGCGCACCATCAAACCCCACCATCAAAGGCGCTGATCTAAAGTCATACACCACTTTAATGCCCGTTAAATCGGCCAACATTTTACCAGAACCAATCTGCAAGGTATAAAGCTTTGTTTTGTCCACTTTTGCACGCGACGGAGGATTGTGATCCAATGTCTTACCATGAAAACCAATCGCATTTATTTTGGATTTATCCAGCTGAAACTTTTTACACATATCATTGATACAGGTCGCCACCTGATACACATATTCATCGTGAATGGCCTTAAATTCAGGAAGCGCTTCAATCTCTGAACGCGTCTTATTACCGACTTTGGCCCGCAAAGACTCCATCTTTTTCTGCATTTGTTTTGTATAAGGATTTGAAAACGAACAAATATCCCGCATCTTATCACCATCAAATTCGGTCAAAACCAAATCAATGGCATCCATGCTGTTCCCCGTCATATTTCCAATGATATACACTTTCTTCTTCATCTACCAATTCCTTCATCAAATTACTGTGAATATACTGCAACAAGAAATGTCTGTCAAATAATTTCTCAACAACGAAGATGAAAATTTGATAATTAAGAAGTCAGCGTGCCTTATCCCCTGAACGACGGATTGATAGATAAAGTGGAATACATTTTTGCACATCTTTGCCACAAAAAATGTGTTTGATGGCCCTTTCTGTATCATAAATAGTTGCTTCGGGAGGTTCATATCTCTTTCGTGCCTTATTCACTCTGGCCTGGCGAAAATCCAGCAGACGTTGCAATGTTTCCTCTTTTTTTCCGTCATACTCTCGCGTCCAATAAAAAATGGTTGTATGTTC
Source organism: Alphaproteobacteria bacterium (assembly GCA_045614105.1). Classification (GTDB taxonomy): domain Bacteria; phylum Pseudomonadota; class Alphaproteobacteria; order CAAHEQ01; family UBA3637; genus UBA3637. The sequence goes on from JAZLCF010000079.1 coordinate 16,358, forward strand.
TTCGGGCCGCCCGCCAATCTCACGGCAAGTACAACTTCTGACTTCATAATCTTCATATTTAGACATATATTGTGCTACAAGAGCATCTACGTTTTTCCCTGTAATCCCATAATGCTTGCATAAAGCATGCAACATTTCTGCCGTCAATTTCATTTTCAAACTCCTTATAAACGAGTTGCTATTCTAGTATAGACAACAAAAATTGTCAAGGATTTTCAGTGTTGACTTATTTTTTAAATTTTTCTTGTTGACAGGTAAAAAATTTTGTTTTAGAATGCGAACAAAGCAAGAACAAACACAACTAAAAGGGGAAAATATGGTCACCAAAAAGCAATTACAACTGTTTGATTTTATTAAAGAATATGTCTCACAAAACGGAGTCGCTCCCACCTTTGATGAAATGCGGGATTATCTGGGACTTAAATCAAAATCCAGTATTCACCGCTTGGTCGGCGCCTTGGAACAACAACACATGCTGCATCGCACGCCAAAGCTGACGCGCTCTATCAGCCCTGAGGGCATGAATGCTCTCCCCCCTGCCAATGATATTGTCCAAATCCCCCTTTATGGCAAAATCGCCGCAGGACTCCCCATTGAAGCCGTAGCCAATGAAACTGAAACAATTTCTGTCCCCTCATCTATGACTGGATCAGGGCAATACTACGCTTTATTGGTGGAAGGTGATTCCATGATCAATGCTGGCATTTTAAATGGCGATACCGTTATCATTAAACGCGCCAATCAAGCCAATGATGGCGATATTGTGGTCGCGCTGATTGACGGATATGATGTCACTTTAAAACGCTTCAGAAAACGGGCTTCTTCTATTGCTTTAGAACCTGCAAACCCTGCCTATGAGACCCGCATTTTCACCAATAATCGCGTGGAAATTCAAGGTATTTTAGCGGGCTTAATGCGTTCTTATTAAAAAAATATTGACTTTTGTCACCTGAGACTATATTATATAAACACGGTTGAGGTGAAGGATTTTTATGCGTGACAAAATTGATTTAGGCAATGTCATCACAGCAATGGTGACGCCATTTACTGAAACAGGGGCTGTAGATTTAGAGGATATGGGAAAATTAGCCCAACATCTTGTGAACAATGGAACAGACACTTTATTACTGGCTGGATCTACTGGAGAGGCCTCTCAATTAACATCAGATGAAAAATGGATGATTGTGGATTATATTCGCCAACAAGTACCTAGTAATACCAAGATTATGATGGCCGCGGGAGGACGTTCCACGCAACAAGCGATTGAAAATGCCAAGCGCGCTTTTGAGCTGGGAGCCGATGCTATTTTGGTATCCGTTCCTGAATATGACAAACCATCACAAGAAGCTATTCGTATTTATTTTGGTTCTATTGCCAAAGCGATTGAGGGAAAACCCATGATGATTTACAACATTCCGGGACGCACTGCCACAGAAATTAGGCCAGCCACAGTTGCTCAATTGGCTCACGAAAATCCCAACATTATTGGCATTAAGCAAAGCATGCCGGATTTGGACAAGGTCTCTCAATTAAAAATGTTGTGTCCACCTGATTTTCAAATTTACTCTGGTGATGACAGTTTAACATTACCTATGTTGGCTTTGGGCGCCAGGGGTGTTGTCAGCGTTATGTCACATTTAGAAGGCAAAAAGATAAATGGGATGATTCAATCCTTCCATCATGGTTTTGCGCGATTAGCTCAATCATATCACCAAATGCTCTATCCTTTGTTTTCACGTGTCTCTATGCATGACAATAAAAACAATGATACTTATGCAAATCCTTTACCCATTAAAGAGGCATTATATCAGCGTGGTCTCATAAAATCACCCCGAGCTAAAACGCTGGGCGAAATGTCTGAACATTCTAAACAAGAAATGCACGACACTTTGGCTTTGGTGGCGAAAGAAACAAAATCTTTTGATACACGCTTGAAAAAATTTCGGCAGCGTTTTAGATAATCCTGCGCAAGGGGGAATTTAATGACTAAAATCAAAAATATCTGTTGGGATGTGGATGGTGTGCTGGCTAATTTAAATCAGGCCTACTACACTTTTTTGACACAGCATCCAAAATACCGCGATCAATACAAAGATTTAAAGTTTGAAGACTTAGATAAAGTTTTACCCATTGATCCCAAATATGGCGCTTTGGAACTAAAGACAAATCCGACACATGGCACAGAAATGGATTACGATTTTTGCCATAGTGAATTTTTTGAACAGCGACCACTATACCCCGGCGTCATTGAGGCTTTAAAGGATTTTCATGACTTAGGTTTTCGCCAATTCACTCTGTCTGCCACATTCAATGTAGAAGCCAAGAAGAAATTATTGAATAAACTATTCGCCGATGTGACTGATTTTTTAATCATAGAATGTGTACAACACGGACAATTTATGCACGACACAGCCAAAGAAGACAGTTTGAAGGCTTGTTTTAAAAAATATAATTTAAACGCTGAAGAAACAATACTGGTGGATGACAGAATTTATAACCAGTACGCCGCCATTCACGTGGGTGCCCATCCTGTGCGCTATCGCTGTCCATTCACAACAAATTTACCCGAAGATTTGAAATGGATTCCAGAAGTCCACAATATGCATGAATTAAAGGAATTGTTGATAAATGATAAAATCAAATAAAAAGCCATTGATTATTTGGGACTTTGATGGTGTTATCGCAGACTCCGAAAAGTTATGGGTCAAAGTTTGGTGCGACATTTTAAAAGAAGAAAAAGGCATTATTCTGACCTCCGAAGAAAAATTGACTTTGTTGGTTGGTGTTGGTGATAAAAATGTACGCAACAACCTGAAAAAACATTTCCCAAAACTAACCTTTGATAAAAAGTTATTGGAAAAAATCAGCGAAAGACAAATCTATATGGGAACACATTTTATGGAACCCATCCCAAATGTTCAAGACGTTTTAAAAGATAATCATTTTTCACATTGTATTGCGACAGGGGCAACCCGCCAACAACAAACTTGGAAATTAGCAAAATTCAAATGGCTGCTAGATTATATCAAACCAGAAAACCATTTTACTATTGATATGGTTAAAAACGGAAAGCCAGCGCCCGATCTATTTTTACTGGCCGCCAAAACAATGGGCTACACCCCCAATGATTGCGTAGTGATTGAGGATAGTATAGCGGGCATACAAGCGGCAAAAGCCGCCGGCATACAATGTATTGCGTTTGTGGGTGCAGAAGGAAACAATACCCCCACCTATCGTCAAAAATGCTTGGAGATAGGAGCACTCACCACTTGTGATACAATGTCCGCATTACACCAGCATTTACAGAAAATGTTTGGATGAAAATACCGCCAATAAATCGGCTGGCGAACTGGAGCACATCAATTGCGATACAATCTATTTATAGAAAACCACCCTCTTGGGGTGGCTTTTCATAATTGGTCGGAGCGACTGGATTCGAACCAGCGACACCTAGCTCCCAAAGCTAGTACTCTACCAGGCTGAGCTACACTCCGATTGAGTTTATTATATCAAAATTCAAAACAAATTGCAAGCCCTTTGATTAAAAACTTTCTTTTCTATTTTTTTTGTGCTACACTGCCCCAAAACACAGAGAAAGAGGATTCTATGACCGTTTCAGAATATATTATCTTGTCCATTTTATTGCTTTTGTTGTTATTATCTGTTGTGGCAATTTTCAAGTTAAAGCAATTATTACACCCAACTCAAAGCACAGACGCTTTAGAGCATTTAGAGCGCATGATGCGCGCAGACGCAAAGGACCTGCGCACCGAGCTGGGTGAAAATTTGATGCGCTTTAACGATTCCATTCGCCAATCTTTGGAGCAACGGTTGGAGGTCATGCGGGCCACAGTGGATGAAAAGCTACACAGCACCCTTGAAAAACGGCTTGGCGAATCTTTTGCGCAAGTGTCGGAACGCTTGGAGCAAGTTCATAAAGGCCTGGGTGAAATGCAAACGCTGGCCAACGACGTGGGTGGCTTAAAGCGTATTCTGACCAACGTCAAAACACGTGGCACTTGGGGCGAAGTTCAACTTGGTAATCTGCTGAGCCAAATGCTGGCGCCAGAACAATTCGTGCAAAATGCACACATTAAAGATGGTGGCGAGGTGGTGGAATATGCTGTCAAGTTGCCCGACAATGTACTGATTCCCATTGACTCCAAATTTCCTGTGGAATCCTATGAACGCTTGATAGAGGCGGCGGACAAAGCTGATGCCGCTTTAGTGGAACAATATGGCGCTGAACTGGAAAAAGCCATTAAAATTCAGGCGGGCAAAATTGCGGACAAGTATATTCTGCCCCCAAAAACAACCAACTTTGCCATTATGTTTTTGCCAACGGAGGGGCTGTATGCCGAGGTGATGAAGCGCCCTGCTCTGGACGATGAAGTGCAAAAGAAATATCGGGTGGCCATTACGGGCCCCAGCACATTGGCAGCCTACCTAAATGCCCTACAAATGGGCTTTAAAACGTTGGCCATTCAAAAACGATCCAATGAAGTATGGCAAATTTTGGGCGAAGCCAAAACCGAGTTTGAACGCTACGCCACATGGATCGAGCATTTAAAGAAAAATTTGGATCAAGCGCATAAAACCCTAGACGAAGCCGACAAGCGCACCCGCGCCGTCAACCGCAAATTGCGCGGCGTGGAAACAAACGCCCTGCCCGAAGCGGATATTCAACCCGCCTTAATTGATTCCATCACCCCACCGAAAGAAAGTTAAGCGCAAGCATCACAAACTATTCGCAAATGGCCGCATGATTCTTACCTTTTCGTGTGTGAAAGAAAACTGCCCCATTCGTTTTAACTAACCACTTTTGCCCAGAATTCAACCCTTGTGTGTACAAAATAAGGGCTATCGCGGTATTCGCCCCTTTTTTCTATCCCCAATTTTAAACTTATTTTTTCCATTTTTATACACCTTCTTCTTCCACTCTAAACACAATTTTTTTATATATCAAGAAAAAACGGACATTAAAAAATGCCCGTTTTATTGAAAGACCGAAAAAATTATTCTTCGTCTTTTTTGGCTTTCTTAGCTTTTTTAGCCAAAGCAGCACCCAAAATATCGCCCAAAGAGGCACCTGCCCCCGTAGAACCATATTTTTCCAAAGCCAATTTTTCCTCGTCGATTTCACGCGCTTTAATAGACAAATTGACTGTATGTGCTTTGTTATCCACCGAGATAATTTTGGCATCAACTTTTTCGCCAATCGCAAAACGCTCTGTCTTTTGTTCGGAACGTTCTTTGGCCAAGTCTGTACGTTTGATGTAGCCTTTCACGCCACCCACATCAACCTCAATACCCTTCTCCTCAATAGCGGACACAACAGCGGTCACCACTGCGCCTTTCTTCAGGCCTTCCATAGAACCCGCCATTGGATCTTCTGTCAATTGCTTGATGCCCAAGGAAATGCGTTCTTTTTCAACGTCAATATCCAAGATCTTGGCTTTGATAACCATGCCTTTTTTGTACTCTTGAATAGCTTCCTCGCTGGGTTTATCCCAAGACAAATCCGAGCTGTGGATCATGCCATCCAAATCCTCAGTCAACGACATAAACACACCGAATTCAATGACATTCTTGATTTCACCCTCAATCACGTCACCCACTTTGTGTTCTTCAGCAAACTTCGCCCATGGGTTTTCTTGCAATTGCTTCATGCCCAAGGAAATGCGGCGTTTAGCTTCATCCACTTCCAACACAATTACATTGACTTCTTGCCCCAATGTCACAATCTTGCTGGGGTGCATATTTTTCTTGGTCCAGCTCATTTCAGAGACGTGCACCAAACCTTCTACGCCATCGCCCAAATCAACAAAGGCGCCGTAATCTGTGATATTGCTGATTTTTCCCGTCAACTTGTCATCAACATGGAATTTACCCTCAATGCTCTCCCAAGGATCAGCCTCCATCTGTTTTAAGCCCAAGGAAATACGACCCGTCTCTTGGTTGAATTTGATAATTTGGACCTTGATTGTTTGTCCAACAGACAAAATCTCGGCCGGATTATTGATACGTTTCCAACTCATATCTGTCACATGCAACAAACCATCTACGCCCCCTAAATCAATGAAGGCACCATAATCTGTCACATTCTTCACAACGCCATCAACAATTTGACCTTCGGACATATTCTTGATGATTTCAGACGTTTGTTCTGCACGAGCCTCCTCTAAAATCGCCCGACGAGACACGACAATGTTGCCACGTGCCTTGTCCATTTTCAAAATAGCGAAAGGCTGTTCTACTCCCATCAATGGGGACATATCACGAATAGGACGCACATCAATTTGGCTTCCAGGCAAGAAAGCTGTGGCACCCTTTAAGTCAACAGTAAAGCCACCTTTCACACGGCCAAAAATTGTCCCAGTCACGTGTTCACCCTTTGTCATAGCTGCCTCTAAGTCACCCCAAGCCTCTTCACGACGAGCCTTTTCACGGGACAACACAGCATTTCCTTCACGATCTTCATAACGTTCAATGAAAACATCCACTACATCGCCTACTTTAACAGCTTGAATACCGAATTCAGATAAAGGAATGCGACCTTCTGATTTTAAACCCACGTCCACAATGACTTCATCATCATCAATACGTGTCACAGTACCAGAAACTGTTTTTCCCTGCAAGGATGTTTCTTCACCCATATATTCATCTAATAAAGCACCAAAATCTTCTGTGATTTCTGGTGTTGATTGTTTTTTATTTACCATAAAATACCTTAATTTTTTTGGCTGGCCAACGGTTAAAACCGCGGACTTTATGTATTCTTTTGCACAACCGCCCAGCGCGAATACAAAGCCGAACGAACCTTTCCACTTTGGAAAAGTAGGGATATTATAGCCGATTTTTTATAAAAAGGCAAGAGATTTTTTACTTCTGTCAATTTACACACAAGATGCCTCTCCCTATTGGCAAGTGTCAGAGGCAGGATCATATGTACCTGCTGAACAAATTGGGTCAGGTTCGGTATAACCAATAGGTTGACAAACAGGAATAATGCTTGATCCTTTATTTGTGAATTCTGGATTGCCTACATTCTTCGCTCGCACCCGCACAAAATAAGCCTCACAATTCTGATATGAATCAAGCAAAATGGAGGTGCCCCAACTGGTGGTGTCAAACATATTAAATACGGTGTAAAGTCTTCTTGCAACTGTATTTGCCCGTCTCGCCCACAGCAACGGCAACCTGATCTCCCCCACAACAAACATCGCCTGTCCCGTCATAATTATAATTTGCCGTAATGTATTTCACTTTGGGGCAACAACGACCCGGCATGCAGGTTTCGTCCGATTCACAGCATAAGCGTCCGCATTGGTTTTGATCTTCCATACATACCTCGGGCAAGGCACATTTTTCCGCGTCATCGCAAGCGCCCATATCGTTCGCAAAATAAAACTCCATTGCCCCTTCGTCACAATAAACTCTCCTTTGAAAGGAAACAGGCAGTTCCGTTCCAGCCGCTTGATCACAGACGGCCTTTTCTACACCTTCCACTCCAACCATAAAATAATCGTCGTAGGGTTTGAGGGTAAAGGAGACATTAGCGGAATCTGACGAGCGCGTGACGCTATTGATATCAAAAGTTGCGCCATGGCGCAAAAATTTCTTAGCAACGATTACATGTGTGTGTGCGTGTGTGTACAAAATAAGGGCCATCTCGGTATTCGCCCTTTTTTCTCTATCCCTAAATCTAAAACCATTTTTATACACCTTCTTTTTCCACTCTAAACACAACTTTTCCTTCTGTCAAGAAAAAAGTAGAGATAAAATTATTTGACTTTCCTTTCAAAAACATGTATCTTATTTTTGTATTGTCGCCAAATGAAAGGATTTAAAATGACAACGGATGAAAATTTAGGTCACGAACAACGCCAAATTCGGTTGGAAAAGCTAAAGAAATTAGAAGAAAAAGGAATCAATGCGTATCCTCATATCTATAAACCGACGGCGACTTCTAAATCTTTGTCCGAAAAGTATGCTGATTTAGCGCCAGACACGCAAACAGAAGATGTTGTTTCTGTGGCGGGACGTGTACGAGCTATCCGCAATTCTGGCATGTTTATGGATATTTATGACGCTACTGGCAAGGTTCAAATATATACCTCCAAGGAAAACTCTAAGCCAGAAGTTTTGGAAATGTTGGACATGGTAGATATTGGCGACATCATTGGCATCACGGGAACTGTGCGTCGCACAAAGCGTGGTGAGCTGTCCGTCAATACACAAGGAATTAAAATGTTGGCCAAGGCTTTGCTGCCCCTGCCCGAAAAATTTCATGGACTGACCGACACAGATACAAAGTATCGCCATCGCGAATTGGATATGATTATGAATCCAGAATCTATTGACACGTTGATTAAACGCAGCAAAATTATTGAATCTATTCGTCAGTTATTCCTGTCCAAGGGTTTGATTGAGGTGGAAACGCCCGTATTGCACACCATCAAGGGGGGAGCAACAGCAAAACCTTTTATCACTCACCACAATACACTGGATATGGATTTGTTCTTACGCGTGGCGCCCGAGTTGTTTCTAAAACGCTTGATTGTCGGCGGTATGCCTGGCGTGTTTGAGTTTGCCAGAAACTTCCGTAATGAAGGCATGGATACCACTCATAACCCCGAATTTACTGGTATGGAAGTTTATATCCCCTATATGGATTATAACGACATGATGGATTTGTTTGAAGAAGTTGTTCGCAAAGCCTGTATGGATGTGAACGGCACTTTAGAAATTGAATATGATGGCAAGAAGTTTGATTTATCCAAGCCTTTTGCACGGCGTTCTATGCCAGATTTGGTTAAAGAATACACGGGTGTAGATTTTTTAACAATTGAAACAGATGAAGAAGCACGTGTTGCTGCAGATAAATTAGGCGTTCACGTGGATGAAAAGGCCGATTGGGGACACTGTTTGGCGGCTGTGTTTGAGGAAAAATGCGAGGAGCATTTGATTCAGCCCACTCATGTGATGGATCATCCAAAGTCCATGTCGCCACTCACAAAGGCCCATCGCAAAGAGCCACGCTTAGTGGAACGCTTTGAAACATTTATCAATTGCAAGGAAATGTGCAATGCTTACACGGAATTAACAAATCCACTGGATCAACGCGCCCGCTTTGAGGAACAAGTAAAGGCACGTGAAGCAGGAGATGAGGAAGCTGACATGATGGATGACGATTTCGTTGAAGCTTTGGAACACGGTTTGCCACCCACAGGGGGATTGGGCATTGGCATGGATCGGTTGATTATGTTTTTAACCGGTAATACGTCTATTCGCGACGTATTAGCTTTCCCCACAATGAGAAAATTAAATAAATAAAGGAGGATAAAATGAACAAAACAATACAAGAACTCTTAGATGTCGAAAAACCAGTTTTAACAAAGAAATTGGCCCCAAGATTGGCTCCGTTTGCCAAAATTATTTATATTGTCGGACTGTTTTTGATGGCAATTTTTTGCATTCGTTTGATTGGCGGATTGCTGTCCGGTGATAACTTTTCCGTCTTTTTGTTTGACTTGTTGATGTTGGTGGCAGAATTTGCCCTTGTGCGTATGTTCTGTGAATATTTGGCAACATCTGCAAAATCCAACAAATAAAAAAAGGCAGTTCTCGTAGCTCAGATGGATAGAGCAACAGTTTCCTAAACTGTGGGCCGTGGGTTCGACTCCCGCCGAGAACGCCACCTTCAGGGGGTATGAATGAGCGAAGTTCAAACAGCCACGAAACGCGTTAAAATTCAAAATATTAAAGGATTACATGCTCGTGCAACGGCAACTTTTGTGAAATTGGCTGAAACTTTTCAAAGTGAAATTATGGTATCCAAGGCAAAAGGAACACCGATGTCTGGCAAATCCATCATGGGATTGCTGATGTTGGCCGCACCATTGGGTGATACACTCAAAATCACCGCCACGGGCCCAGATGCCGACAAAGCAGTACAAGCCCTCGCCGCCTTAGTCAAAAATAAATTCGGTGAAGAAGCATAAAAGTTAAATATAACAATTATAAAATCCCCCAAGGAACTCTTGAGGGATTTTTGCTCGAATTAATCTGCACACGTGCCGTCTGTTTCGGATACACGCTGATGATCATAACCGTCACCCGCCAAATAACAGGTTCCACCCTTATAACACCGATTGGCACAGGCTTTACAACTTATTTCATTTGCATTTTGAACCTGTCCATTTTTATCACACGCTATCATACCGTATCCTTCACCCCCCCCATTGGCCATAGACGTTTTGCTCTAAACAATAGTATGCTTGATCACTATTGACTTGATTATAGACTGCAGAGAGGCCACAGACAACACATGAGTTGTCAGTTTTGCGATAATACCCTGGTTCGCATTTGGTACATGTGCCACGCACACAATATCGTTTTTCAGGATCAGTACATTTGGTTTCATCTGAGGTAAAGCCTCTTAAATCACTGCACGAGCCACACTCATTCCCATAAGTACCACATTTGGTATCGGATAAAATGCAATCGGCACAATGACTTAAATCATCCATAAACACCCATGTCAATGTGTTGGAATCGGCACAATCTTCTGCAGTAAAGTTCGTTTTTTTCACTTCATTTAAGAAGACGCCTTGGGGTACAGCGCAAACAGGAAACCGAAAATTTGGCGGAAGTGATTGTGGAAAAGCAGCGCCATGGTCCAACTGGTAAGGTAGATTTGTACTTTAATGGTCGCTTCGGCCAGTTCACCGATTTAGAGAAATAAGTCTTGTTTTTGTATCTCCACATGCCACTATTTTTTTGATAAATTTATTTTAAAAATTTTTAATCCCGATGGTAGGGATGTCCATTTAAAATAGTCTGGGCGCGATAAATTTGTTCGGCCAAAACAACACGCATCAAAAAATGTGGCAGTGTCATTCGTCCAAAGGAAAGGACTAAATCCGCCTGTTTTTTGGTGCTTTGCGCATGTCCATCTGCTCCACCAATCAAAAACGCAACCGTATCCGCTCCTTGATTTTGCCACGTACGCAATTTACCAGCAAATTCACGTGAAGACAGTGTATCTCCATGCTCATCCAGCACAACCACTTTTGCCTTTTCAGGAATACCCGAAAGCAACAAATCCGCCTCGGCCGCTTTCAAAGCATCCCCCGTTAAATTTCGCTTTTCTTCGTACTCTTTGACTTCAACAGACCACTTGCTACGCCTTAAATAAGTATTCATCATCTTATATTCAGGCGAATCCTTTTTCAACTTACCAATTGCAGATAAAACAATGCGCATTTACCGATCCTTTTTCGCATATTTTTCAGGCAGTAAATCTGCTATTTTCATAATCTTCCACCCTTTTTTATTTTTGGCAGGTACAATCACTTTTGCCTTTGGCCCATAATCTGCGATATATTCACGACACTTACCACACGGGCTGATCGGATAGGATGGCAAATCACGCATGGCCACCAACGTGTCTATTTCAAAATCTTTTTCTGCTGTGTGTCCCATGCCGATTGCAATGATTTCAGCGCAGGTAGCAACAGAGGGTTGATAAGTTCCTGTGTTCAAAGATGTATAAGTTTTCCCCGATTTAGACAAAACTGTCGCACTGACCACTGAATGATGACCTCCCTGTTGGTAGCGTTTCTTTAATAGGTCACAGCTTTTCTTGATCAATTGTTCTGGTGTAATTTTTGTCATTCTATATCTCCTATTTCTACGATACCTTCTATCATATCATCCAAAGATTGACGCTCTTTTGCATTATAATCCACAACGGCTTCGGTACTTTCTTTTGTCGCCTTTTCTTTCAAATGCTTTTCCACTTTTTGCTGAGTCTTTAACTGATATGTTTTTAAATCGTTGCGGATATTGTCTGGAAAGATATTCTCTAAATAATCTGCCATAATCTCTACATATGCGATACTCTTATTCTCTTGTTTGATTTTGGCAACATATTGGGGAGACAGCATCAGTGTTGCGGCAAAAATATAAATCAGAGCCACAATCAACAATGCGCGTGCAATTCCAAAAACAAAGCCAAAAATGCGATCCAAACCGCTTAAAGCACTTTTGCGTAATCGTTTTGTAATGAAGGCGTTTATAATTGTCATCACAACCAAAATAATGAGCGCCAATAAAACAGAAAAAGTAATAGCTGCTAACTTTGCATTCTCAAAAGTTCCTTCACATAATTTCAGTAAAGGATCATAGCTGTATAAGGCTGAAAACCCTGCTAACAACCACGAGGAAATTCCCAACAATTCGCGTACCAATCCCCGATAAAGTGCAAACAAAACAGAAATAAACATAATGCCTAAAATAATGAAATCAATTGTTCCAAGTGTCATTTTTTCCTCCCTTTTTCAAAAAATTCTAACACAGTTTTTAAGTTGCCGATTTCTGTGGCCTTAAAATCGGATTTTTTATTTTTATTGTGGGGGACTAACGCCTTTGTAAAACCTAATTTCTTGGCCTCTTTGAGACGCAGGTCACTAGCCGCTACATTTCTAATTTCACCAGAAAGTCCTATTTCCCCAAAAACACCATATCTGATGGCAACGGATAATCAAATGCATTAGACAAAATCGCCATCACAGCGGCTAAATCTACGGCAGGTTCCGTCAGTTTCAATCCGCCTGCTATATTCAAAAAAATATCTCTATTTGCAAGAGAAATACCACATCTGGTTTCCAAAACGGCCAATAACATATTTAAGCGATTTGTATCCCACCCAACAACAGCGCGTCTAGGAGTTGCTCCTGCCATAGGTGCAACAAGCGCTTGAATTTCCACCAACAGAGGACGAGATCCTTCAATACCAGCAAATACGCAGCTGCCAGAAATATGTCCCTGTCTATCCGCCAAAAACAGGGCCGAGGGATTGGCAACTTCCTCTAATCCTTTTTCGGTCATTTCAAAAACGCCAATTTCATCCGTTGCCCCAAAGCGATTTTTGACAGAACGCAAAATGCGGAAATGATGCCCGCGATCACCCTCAAAATATAAAACCGTATCCACCATGTGTTCCAAAACGCGCGGACCGGCCAAAGTACCTTCTTTTGTCACATGCCCCACCAAAAACAAAACAAATCCCCGTTTTTTTGCAAGGCGGATCAATTCGTGACCACAAGCGCGGACTTGTGCAACAGTACCTGGCGCTGATTCAACCGTATCGGCATACATTGTTTGAATGGAATCAATGATGACAACATCTGGTGCATTAGCGGTGTCTAACGTGGCCACAATATCACGAATATGTGTTTCGCTAGCCAATTCTACAGGATTATCAGCCAATCCTAAACGCAAAGCGCGTAAACGTACCTGATCTATTGATTCTTCACCAGAAATATAACTGCATTTCGTGGGAGAACCTTGTTTATTGACACCCTTGGTTAAACTAGCCACCGCTTGCAACAGCAAGGTTGACTTGCCAATACCAGGGTCGCCACCTACTAAAATAACCGAGCCGGGAACTAATCCGCCACCACAAACGCGATCCAATTCTCCAATACCAGTTTTTAATCTGAAAATTATTTCGGGAGCGCCACGCAAATCAGCAAACTCAATTTTTTTCCCATGTTGACCACCGGTGGCGGTTGGGCTGTCGGCTGTTGGAATGGCTTCTTCTTGAATTGTGTTCCATTCGCCACATGCTTCACACTTGCCCGCCCATCTGGCATAGACGGCACCACAGTTTTGACAAACAAATTGTGTCGTTTTTTTTGCCATTACTCGGCTTTTACCTCCATTTGGATGGGGCCTTTAGCGGATCCTGCCACAAATTGACGTACATACGGATTTTTGGTTTTATCTAATTCTTCAACTGTGCCAACCCAAATGATTTCACCATTGTAAAGCATGGCGATTCGGTCGGCAATTTTACGTGCAGAACTCATATCGTGAGTAATGGTCAAGGCTGTTGCGCCCAATTTTTTCACACAATCCACAATCAAGTCATTGATAACATCCGACATAATTGGATCTAATCCTGTGGTTGGTTCGTCAAAGAAAATGAGGTCAGGATTTGTAGCAATCGCACGAGCTAAGCCGACTCGCTTTTTCATTCCACCAGATAAATCTGCAGGATATGTATCCGCAACCTCGGCAGGCAAACCGACTTGTGCAAGTTTTTGAATTGCCAACTTTTTGGCTGCAACACGATCAGCCTGCTTTTGTTGCAACATCACAAATGCCACATTTTCCCAGACACTTAAACTGTCAAACAATGCAGCGCCTTGAAACAGCATACCTATGTTATTTGTTGACATTTTAATTGTTCCTTTATCCGGCGTCACAAGACCCAACAAGCATTTAAGTGTCACAGATTTGCCTGTTCCAGAGCCACCAATAATAACCAAAGATTCTCCTTCGTACACTTCTAAATTTACATCTCGCAAAACCTGTTTTTTGCCAAAAGCTTTGGCAACATGAGAAAGACTGATTTTAACTTGTTTTTCTTTCATAAGCGCCTCTTACATCTTAAAGAAAAGTTCTGTCAATAAGTAGTTGAAAATTAAAATTAAAATACTGGATGACACTACTGCATTTGTTGTTGCCTGACCCACGCCCTGGGCGCCACCTTTGGACTTAAAGCCATGATAGCAACCCAGCATTGTGATAATAAA
>JAZLCF010000080.1:0-34433 GCA_045614105.1 Alphaproteobacteria bacterium
ACCGCTTGGCCTCCGACTTACATCAATTCGCCGGTTCAGTTGGGCGTTGTCCTATATGAAAAACGAGCACTTTCTGGCGGCAAACGCGGGGCGAATGGCCATTGGGTGACGGATGTAAAAGCTCTGGAAAATTTGGCTGAACAAGGGGATGCTTTGGCAAAATTGGTTTTACAATATCGCTCCATCATGAAGTTAAAATCCACCTATGTGGACGCATTTATAGAACTGATTCAGCAAGAACCACGCATTCACACAACTTTTTCTTTAACAGCAACTAACACAGGGCGTCTGGCCAGCTCTAATCCCAACCTGCAAAACATTCCTGTCCGCACTGAAGAGGGCAAAGAAATTCGCCGCATTTTCATTGCCAAGCCTGGATACAAATTACTTTCCGCAGATTATTCTCAAATTGAACTACGCTTGATGGCCGAGGTGGCCAATGTGGCAAAATTAAAAGATTCCTTTATGAACAATGAAGATATTCATGCACGCACCGCAAGTCAAGTCTTACACATTCCACTGGCGCAAATTACCGCCGATCAGCGTCGGCGCGCCAAGGCCATCAATTTTGGAATTATTTATGGCATTTCTGCCTTTGGCTTAGCAGCGAATTTAGGTATTTCCAGAACAGAAGCCAAAGACTATATTGATACGTATTTTGCCGAATATCCTGAAATCAAAGAGTATATGACCAAAACCCAACAATTTGCCGAGGCAAATGGCTATGTCACCACACCATTTGGACGCAAAATCTATATCACGGGGCTGGACAATCGCGCCACCAAAAACTTTGCTTTGCGAGCGGCCATCAACGCCCCGATTCAAGGCGGCGCTGCTGACATTATTAAAATGGCCATGATTCGCGTGGATAAGGCTTTACAACAATCCAAATTGGACGCCACTTTATTGTTGCAAGTGCATGATGAGTTGGTCTTTGAAGTGGCCGATAAAGACGTGGATGCCGCCGCGAAATTGGTTAAAACTGCCATGGAGCAAGTGATAGGACTTTCCCTGCCACTGATTGCGGAAGTCGGCATAGGCGATAATTGGAAGGACGCCCATTAAAATGCGTTTAGACGTGGCCCTTGTTCAACAAAAGCTGATTGACACGCGCACAAAAGCAAAGGTGGCCATTGAAAAAGGCCTTGTTTTTTATGGGGGGCAAGCCGTCACAAAACCCAGCCAAGACATTCAAGAACCAGAAAAATTGGAAATACGGGGTACTTTGTGTCCTTATGTGTCGCGTGGTGGATTAAAATTAGAAAAAGCCCTGAACGAATTTAAAATCAACTTAAAAAACACCACTGTTCTAGATATAGGCTCGTCCACTGGCGGTTTTACAGATTGTGCCTTGCAACATGGCGCCAAGCAAGTGATTGCGGTTGATGTAGGTAAAGATCAGATGATTGAAAGTTTGCGCAAAAATCCTGATGTGATTTTGTATGAACAAACAGACTTTCGCGATATTGCAGTGGATAAAATTGCCCCCTGCTCCGTGGCTGTATCCGATGTCTCCTTTATTTCCATCATCAAGATGATTTCCAAATTGAAAGAAATGCCAACCCTCACCGATTTAATTTGTTTGATTAAACCACAATTTGAATGTGGCAAAGAAATTGCCGACAAATATCATGGCGTTATCAAAAACAAAAAAGTGCATGAGCAAGTTTTAAAACAGGTTTTAAGAACTTTTCAAGAAAATGGTTTTTATCTTCAAAACCTGACTTTTTCGCCCATTCAAGGGGGCAGCGGCAACATTGAATATCTGGCTCATTTTATAAAAAACAAGTTCGATTTCAAACCGGATTTGGTACAACTGATTGACGCCGCTTTTCACCAAGCCGCATAAAAAACTTGCCTTTTTGATAAAAGCGTGCTAGCCTAAATCCATATTCAACAAAGGAGCTTTTATGACAGATTTTTCAAAAATATCCGTAATTGGTTGTGGTCGCTGGGGTGGCTTTTTGGGGTGGTATGCTGCCACTTATAAAAAATCAGATGTTTTGTTTTTGGGCGTACCTGGGGATCCCGCCTATGAATCTTTAATCAAAACAGGCTTTAATGGGTATTGTCAAATGCCTGAGAATGTATCCTACACCACAGACATGGCCGAAACATTAAAAAATGATTTCATTATTGTGTCTATTGGTTGCCAAGGGTTCCGCGGACTATGCAAACAGCTGGCCGGCTATGATTTAAAAGGCAAAAAATTCTTGTTGGCTATGAAAGGTTTAGAGGCGGAATCTTCCAAGCGTATGACACAAATTTTTGCCGAGGAAATTACTGAGCCAGATGTGCAAGTGGCCGTCTTGGGTGGCCCAGGGCATCCGCAGGATTACCTAAAAGGCATTCCCAGCTGCGTCGTGGTCAGCTCAGCCGTTGAGGAAGCAAAATTAGCCATTGCCGAATATATGAACAGCGAACTCATTCGCGCTTATTATGGCGCCGATTTAATCGGCAACGAAATTGCCGCCGCCTTAAAAAATGTGATTGGATTAGCCGCCGGCATTTTAGACGGCATGGGTTGGAGTTCCCTAAAAGGTGCTTTAATGGCGCGTGCCCCCGTTGAAGTGGGCCGCTTGATTGAATACTTTGGCGGGCAGGCCAAAACCGCTTATGGTTTAGCCCATTTAGGCGATTATGAAGCCACACTTTTTTCGCCGCATAGCCACAATCGCGCCTATGGGGAAGCATGGGCAAAAGGCGAAAAGTTTGAAAAACTGGCCGAGGGTGTCCCAACTTTAAAGGCTGTTTACGCTTTACGAGGCGAACTGGAAATTCCTTTGTGCACCGCCCTTTATCATGTGATTTATGAGGGCGCCAATCCAAAAGAGGAGATTAAACAATTGTTCCATCGGCCCTTACGCACAGAGTGACTTTTGCCTTGACTTTTGGGCAAAATTTAAGTATAATTATTCCCGCAAAGGTGTGGACGTTGACTTTGGGTCAGCGGGTCAGGTTCGGAAGAAAGCAGCCCAACCTTTTGATCTCGGGTCATACCTTTGCACCCTAACAAAAGGATTAAAATGCCTACACAATCGCAGGTTTTAGCACGCAAATATCGTCCTCAGATTTTTGATGACTTGATTGGACAAGAAACCCTTGTGCGCACGATTACGAATGCTATTTCCCAAAATCGTTTGGCGCAGGCCTATATGCTGACGGGTATTCGTGGTGTTGGGAAAACGACCTCTGCTCGTATTATTGCAAAAGGGCTCAATTGCATTGGTGAAGATGGCAAAGGTGAGATGACACCAAATCCCTGCGGCAAATGCAAACACTGCCTAGATATTATGAATGATTCGCACATTGATGTGATTGAAATTGACGCGGCCAGTAATACAGGTGTTGATAATGTGCGCGAAATTATTGAAGGAGCAAAATACAATCCCGTTTCGGCTCGTTATAAAATTTATATCATTGATGAAGTCCATATGTTGTCTAAAGCCGCCTTTAATGCGCTGTTGAAAACATTAGAAGAACCACCAGAACGTGTGAAATTTATTTTTGCCACAACGGAAATTCGCAAAGTCCCCGTCACGATTTTGTCTCGCTGCCAACGCTTTGATTTAAAAAGAATTGAGGTCAAGACATTGGTCCAATATCTGACGACTATTTGCCAAAAAGAAGGAAAGCAATTTTCTGAAGAAGCCCTGCATCTTATTGCCAAAGCAGGGGATGGTTCTGTACGTGATTCTCTGTCTTTATTGGATCAAGCGATAACACAGCAGTCTTCCAATCCTAGCATTGATGAGGTGCGTCAAATGCTGGGGGTCGCAGACAAATCCAACCTGATCCAACTGTATCAGTCCATTTTAAAGACCGATATGACACAGGCTTTTGAATTGATCAATCAACAATACACGGCTGGTACTAATATTTTAAATTTAGCTCAAGATATGTTGGATTTAACTTATCAAGTCACCTGTTTGAAAACAGTCCCCAAACTAACAACTTTATTAGATTTTACACAAGACGAACAAAAAATTTTAAAAGAAATGGCACAAACGGCCTCCATTCATACCTTGACAGCCAACTGGCAAATTTTGATGAAAGGTATTCCTGAAATCCGTTTAGCCTCTGCACCTTTACAAGCGCTGGAAATGTTGGCAATTCAAATGGCATACTTATCTGATATAGGCACTCCAGAACAATTGTTGTCTGAGATTAAAAACCAACAGGCAAATGCATCTAATACACGCCCAGAAAAACTCCCCCAATCACAAGCAAGCAATTCCGTTTGTCCACCAAAAACGGACACATCAGCCCCTCAGATTTGCTTTCAAAACATTCAGGAATTAGTGGAATTTACACGCCAAAAAGGTGAACGCATTTTAGCCTTTAACTTGGAAAATTTTATGCGTCCTATTTCTTTTAGCTCTGGGGTGATTACCTGTTCTTTTGCTCCAAATACTCCTGCTAATTTTATGGTTAATCTAAGAAAATTTTTACACGATCAAACGGGTTCAGATTGGCAAATCAAAACGGAAAAAGACGGGGGGCAACCCACTATCAAGGAACAAAAAGAAAACTCTAAACAGCAGTTGATAAATGAAGTCAAAAAAGATCCAACCGTTGCCACTTTGGAGAAATTATTTGCAGGCGCCAAAATTGAAAAAATAAAACCTCTTAGCTACGAAGAAGAAGCCTCAGATGGCGCGACAGACGAAGAGACATAAAAACTGCTTGCAATTCCAACAGGCTCTTGATAGAATGATTTATCAACTAAAGGAAGAAAAATGTTTCGCAAACTTAAAAATATGAACTTTGTTGTCAATTATAAACGCATGTGGCCTTTTGTTCGGCCTTTTTGGTTTCGTGCGATACTCAGTCTTATTATTACGATTCCAATCGGATCCTTGGACGCTGTTATTGCCTTAGCGCTTAAACCCTTTATGGATACAGTTGTCATTGAACAAAATGGGGCAACTCCATGGAATCTACCCCTTTACATCATTCCTATTTTAATTATTGGTTTTACCGTTGTACAAGGTATCCTAGAATACGGTTCGGCTTATTTAAACACGTGGGTTGGTGGAAAAATTACACAAGAATTACAACGCAAACTTTATGCCAAATTAATGCAAATGGAGCAAACTTTTTTTGATTCCAGAACATCTGGCGAGTTAGCACAACGCTTTCACGCAGATCCTGGCACAGCTTGTGCTGGTTTGCTCACAAATTTAAAAACATTTACAACACGCATTTTTTCGTCCATTACTTTAATTGGTGTTCTATTTTATACTTCGTGGCAACTCGCCATCATTGCTATTGTTGTTTTAGGTGGGGCTTTATGGCCTTTAGCAGGCATTCGTCGACGTATCAAAGACGTTGTAAAAAAATCAGTAGCCGTCGGTGCCGCAAGTTTTACTATTTTCAATGAAACACATGCTGGTGCTAAAACGATTGCCTCGTACAATTTACAAGAATATAAGCGTCGTCAATTTGGAGAAATTCTGCGTCAAGGTTTCAGATTAAGCATTAAAAACACTCAACGTACGGCTTGGCTATCTCCCATGATGCACATCGTGATTTCTGTTGGAATTGCGGGGGCAATTTGGTATGGCTCGTATTTGATTACTTCAAAGCAAATGACAGCAGGTGATTTTGTAGCGTTTATGACCTCAATGCTGATGCTCTATACCCCCATTAAGAATATTGGAAAAAACTTCACACAAGTTCAATTTTCTTTTATGGCCATTGAACGCGTTTTTGCCATATTGGATTATGACGTACCTATTAAAGATAAAAAGGATGCGGTGGAAATGCACACGATAAGACACAATATCGTTTTCCATGATGTCTCCTTTGAATACAAGCCTCATACCCCCATTTTGAAGCACATCAATCTAACGATTGAAAAAGGTAAGACAGTGGCTTTTGTTGGTAATTCTGGGGGGGGAAAGAGCACGATTGTCAGTTTGATTCCACGTTTTTATGATGTTAAATCAGGATCTATCACCATTGATGAGACAGATGTACGTGATTTTACTCTACACTCTCTCAGGCAAAACATTGGCATGGTGTTTCAGGATAATTTTTTATTTTCTGGCACTATTCGGGACAACATTTTGCTGGGTAAATTTAATGCAACAGAAGCTGAAATCAACCGCGCAGTGAAATCTGCCTGTTTAGAAGAATTTATCCACGACCTGGAAAATGGTTTGGACACCCCTATTGGAGAACGTGGCACTTTGCTTTCAGGTGGTCAACGTCAACGTGTCGCCATTGCACGTGCCTTTTTGAAAGATGCGCCCATCGTCATTTTAGATGAAGCCACCTCTGCTTTAGATAACAAATCCGAGGGCATTGTCCAACAGGCCATTGATAACCTGATGCAAGACAGAACAGTTCTCGTGATTGCACACCGTTTATCCACTATTCAAAATGCAGATAAAATTGTTGTGATCAATGAGGGTGAGATTGTGGAAGAAGGCACACATGATCAACTTTTGCAAAAAAATGGCGCCTATGCAGCCCTTTATAATGCCCAATTTAAGAAAAAGGCAATCAGCTAAAATACATACAATTTTGAACGAATAAGCCAGAAAACTCTTTTCTTTTTTATTTTTTTAAGTTGCATTTTTAAACACGCTTTTATATAATCGTTTTTGGATCAGGTGAATAATAGCTGTTATCTTGTAGGAACAAACCAACCTCATGGCAGAGGCATTCATGGTAACTGTGAATGTAAAAACATGAAAAACAATCAATGTCTTTGTCCAGAAAATACGATGTGGAGTACGTCATGGCAACGATGTGAGGCATGCACGAATAGGGATACTTGGAGGGCAACAACAGAAATATATAAGCATAGTTGCTTGGAACAGATGTATTACTTGGATAGTGGAAGCTTATATGGCTGTCTTTCTTCTCCTAATACAGGTTCAGAAGCATCTGGTGCCGATGAGTTATCTTGCAAAGAATGCAAAAACAGTGAAGGCGTAAAGAATCGTTGTTTTGATGCGAACAACGACAATACCTGCCGCTTGGTTGGCAATGGGTATGCTAGAGATAGTGAAGGCAACTGTGTCAGTACACAATAGTCCTTTTTTCACTTGATTTTTGGCCTAAAATTTGGTATGCTTGCGGGCAAATAAAGGATGCCTGATGTTAGAGCCAAAATTCATCCATTTACATGTGCATACTGCCTACTCATTGCTGGAAGGCGCGATTAAAATGCCGAAGTTAGCGGCGTGGGCAAAAGAGCACAAAATGCCAGCGATTGCCGCCACAGACACAGGCAACATTTGTGGGGCGATGGCAATGATGCATGAGATGCCACCGTTGGGTATTCAACCGATTTTGGGCACACAGTTATTGGTCAAATCCCCGAAAAAAAACAAAAACCAATTTTCAGATGAAGCGGACACCTTTGATAAAGTGGTGTTTTTGGTGCAAAATGAAGCGGGATACAAAAACCTCCTCAAATACTTTTCCAAATACTATATGGACAAGACAAAACAAGGCACGCCGCACCTAACCTTTGACGAAATTTTGGAACATACAGAAGGACTGTTGTTGTTGACTGGTGGGGTGGAGGGTTTATTGGGCCGCCCGTTATTAGCTGGACAAAAAGAGTGGGCCGAAAAGATTACCGAAAAATTACAAGCGGCGTATCCGAATCGGTTGTATATTGAATTACAACGCCACGGCACCGAGCAAGAACAAGCCACCGAACAAGGCTTTATTGATTTGGCGTATAAATGCAATATTCCACTTGTGGCCACCAATGATGCCTATTTTTTAACGCCAGATATGTACGAAGCGCATGATGCATTATTGTGTATTGCAGATAAAACTTTTGTAGCAGAGCAAAATCGCCGTCGTGTGACACCCGAACATTATTTGAAAACCGAGGAGGAAATGTGCACGCTGTTTGCCGATATTCCCGAGGCATTACAAAATACTGTACAAATTGCGAAACGTTGTGCGTTTATGGCCGAAAAGAAAAAACCAGCCTTCCCGAACTTTGATTGTAAAGGCAAAACAGAAGATGAAGTGTTGGCTGAAATGGCCGAAAAAGGCTTTAAAGAGCGTATGAAAGGCCGTTCGCCCGAAGAACAAGAAAAATATCACAAACAGATGGAATTTGAGCTGGGCGTGATTAAGCAAATGGGCTTTCCAGGGTACTTTTTAATTGTGGCGGATTTTATTCAATGGTCCAAAGCTCATGGAGTTCCTGTTGGCCCCGGACGTGGATCAGGCGCTGGTTCGGTTGTGGCCTGGTGTTTGACAATCACAGATATTGACCCCATGCGTTTTGATTTAGTGTTTGAGAGATTCTTGAATCCAGAACGTGTGAATATGCCCGATATTGACGTGGATTTTTGTCAGGAAAAACGCGAAAAAACCATTGAATATGTGCAAAATCATTATGGCTTTGATCATGTGGCACAAATCATTACCTTTGGTAAATTGCAGGCAAAAGCCGTGATTCGTGATGTGGGACGCGTACTTCAGATTCCTTATCCTGTAGTGGACAGACTGTCTAAACTGATTCCAGCCGACCCAAAAATGACGCTGGAAAAAGCATTTGATCAAGAACCTAAAATCAAAGAGGAAATTGAAAAAGATGAAGCGGTGAAATACCTGTTTGAAATTGCCGTAAAATTGGAAGGGCTGTATCGCAACACTTCCACACACGCGGCGGGCGTTGTGATTGGCAATAAACCGTTGGACGAGATTGTCCCCGTTTATAAAGACCCCTCCTCTGATATGCCGGTCACACAGTACGATATGAAATATGTGGAAGAGGCAAGTTTAATCAAGTTTGACTTTCTGGGTTTAAAGACTTTGACCACCATTAAAAAGGCCATTGAACTCATCAACAAACGCGGCATTGAGGTGGATATTGACCACATTCCATTGGATGATGAGGAAACTTTTAAATTGTTGCGCAGAGCCGATACAACGGGTGTGTTCCAATTGGAATCAACAGGTATGAAAAAAATCTTGCACGATATGCAACCTGATAAAATTGAAGATATCGTCGCTTTGGTATCGCTGTATCGGCCGGGCCCAATGGATTCAATTCCAACCTATATTAAAGTGAAAAAAGGCGAGGAAAAACCCGATTATATGCACCCGATGTTAGAGCCGATTTTAAAGGAAACTTACGGCATTATGATTTATCAAGAACAGGTGATGCAAATTTCCCGTGTAATGGCCGATTTTACTTTGGGTGGCGCGGATTTATTACGCCGGATTATGGGCAAGAAAAAGGCCGAGTTATTACCGCCTGAACGCGAAAAATTTATTAAGGGAGCCAAGGCCAAAGGCGTGGATGAAAAAGTGGCCAATGCTGTGTTTGATAAAATGGCCAAGTTTGCTGAATATGGCTTCAATAAAGCCCATGCAGCGGCATATGCCTTTATTGCCTATCAAACAGCATATTTAAAGGCACACTATCCTGTGGAATTTATGGCCGCCACGATGACGCTAGATAAAATCAACACGGACAAGTTGGCCTTTTTCAAAAACGATTTACACCAAAATGGATTCAAAGTTTTGCCCCCAGACATCAACAAATCCGAGGTGGATTTTACCGTAGAAGATGGCGCTGTCAGATATGCCCTTTCTGCCGTTAAAAATGTGGGCGAAGATGGTATGAAAATGGTGGTAGAAGAACGAAATAAAAATGGCCTTTTTAAATCTATGGAGAACTTTTTACAACGTGTAGATGTCAAAGCTCTGAATAAACGCTATGTGGAAAATTTGGCAAAGTCGGGGGCATTTGAATGCTTGGAACCAAATCGTGCCTACCTATTCAATAATGTGGAAAAAATGGTGGCCTATGCCGCAGATCAAACAGCCACCAAAAATAGTGCACAGATGGGATTGTTTGGGGCGGATACTTCGGCAAACAAACTAAAACTGGACAAATGTCCAGAATGGCCCCAAATGGAAAAATTGGAACACGAAAAAGAGGCATTAGGCTTTTATTTATCCGCTCACCCACTGGATTCTTTCCAAGCGGTATTGGAGCGTATGCGCGTGGTGGATTACGCGGATATCCCCGCTATGGTAAAAGCGACAGGCGTCTTCAGAGGCAAGATTGCCGGCGTTGTTGCCAATGTGCGCGAACGAATCAGTCAAAAGGGAAACCGCTTTGCCTTTATATCTGCGAGTGATAAGTCTGGCAGTTATGAAGCCATTTGTTTTTCAGACACATTAGAATCTGCCCGTGAAAAATTGAATTCCAATCAACCACTTTTGTTTACCGTACAAGCTGAAAAACGAGAGGGTGAAGAACAAATCAGCCTGCGCCTTTTAGAGGTAGAATTACTGTCTGAGATGATGAGCAAAACCAGCACGACTTTAATTTTAAAATTAGATACTAAAAACAAAGCCAATACTTGTGTCAATGCGATTCAAAAAATATTGCTCGCAGACGGCAAAGGAAAAAGTCGCGTGTTTATTATATTAGTTGCAGGGGAGAATGAAGTTGAAATGGCCTTACCAAATTTATATGCATTACGTCCAGAAACATTGGCCACACTTTCTCAAGTTGATGGAATATTAGAAATGAAGCAAGTTTAATTTTTACTTGATTTTATTACCTGTTTGTGCAAGAATTAAAAAAATAAAGAGGGGTTGTGAATGGAATTACAAGAATACCATGTCAAACGTATTTTTAAAAAGGCCGGATTACCTGTTCTAAAAGGAGATGTGGCCTATTCTCCCAATGAAGCCACAATGATTGCGGGAAAGATTGGGAAAGGGCCTTATTTTTTAAAAGCTCAAACAGTGGATGGGAACAATTGTTATGGCACATTATTGACGCCTGGCGCTCGTGTCAACGGATGCGCCTGCGTTCTGGATAAGTCAGAGGTGGCAGAAGTGGCTACTTCCTTTTTGGGGCATCCCGATTGGTTAAAAAATGCCTCACCTTTATTTGAGATTCAAAAACTGTACGTAGAAGAAGGACTGATGGAAGCACAAGTTCTGGGATCTCTTATTTTTCGGGTCAATTTTGAAAAACAATGTGCTTTTTTAACCGTTGCACCCACCAACAAAAAGGAAATTTCTTTTGAACTCAAAAACGGTTTAACGCCCGATATTTTAACGAAAGCGGCCTCAGCTTTTAGCAAACAGGCGGCCACCGAAATGAAACACCTGATGGAACAAGCATATCGTTTATTTCAGCACTACAAGGCCGTTGCGGTGGAATTAAGGCCCATTGTTCAATTAAAAAACAAAGAGTTGCGCGTGTTGGATGGACGCTTGGTTTTTGATCCAAACACAATGCATTTGTTGCCTGAATTAGTGCCGCTGATTGAATCACGTGTTGGTAAAGAGCGCGAACAAATTGCGCGTCAAAATCATTTTCGTTATATGGGCTTAAAAGGAAATATCGCGTGTGTTGTCAATGGTATTGGATTGGGCTGGGCAACGGTAGATTTAATTCAGCGCAAGGGAGGCAAAGCGGGCGCCTTATTAGATATTGGCACATGGCCTACAAAGGAAACGGTGACAAAAGCATTACGGTTGGTTTTGTCCGAACCCAATACGGATGGAGTCTTAGTCAATATTTTTGGTGGCTCTACGCGTTGTGATTTAATCGCGGAAGGCTTGATTGCCGCCTCACCAGAAATTGCCGCAGGCTTACCTTTGGTCATCAGAATGGATGGGATGAACGCCGCGGATGGACAACGCTTATTGTTTGAATCCCATTTACCCTTTATTGTCAAAACAAAAATGGATGAAGCGGTACGTGCTATTATCAAAGAAACAAAGGAGAGACGTTGATGTTTTTTTTGCCAACCAAGGAAACACCTATTTTATGTCAAGGAATTACAAGCAATGCTGGTGCTATACACACCGAACTCGCTTTAGCATATGGCAGCAATATTGTTGCAGGAACCAGTGCGGACAAAAATGTCAAACAGTTTTTGGGTGTTCCTGTCTTTCAAACTGTGGCAGACACTGTGCGCGCCAAAGCACCTCAAGTCAGCGTTATTTTTTCCACACCTGTCCATGCTTTAAAAGATGTACAAGAAGCTATTTTAGCAGGTCTTAAAATGGTCGTTTGTATTACCGAACATGTCCCCATGCACGACGCACTAAAAATGAAGACTTTGGCCGAAGAAAAAGGCGTTTGTTTATTGGGGCCATCGTCCATGGGCATTGGTGTGATGGGGCAAACGATGATTGGCTCTATTCCCCTGCACCTATTTCCAAAAGGTAAAATCGGCCTACTGGGTCGTTCAGGATCTTTGATGTGGGAGGCAGCAGAACAACTGGCCTCTGTCGGATTAGGTGTTTCTTGCATCATTTCTTTAGGTGCCGACCATTTAATAGGCACTTCCTTCGTCCCCCCAGTCAAGGCTTTGTTGGCCGATAATCAAACACAAGGGATTTTGGTCATTGGACAAGTACATGGTGAGTTGGAATACGAACTGGCACATTTTTATAAAAAACAAAAAAACAAAAAGCCCCTGTGGGTCTATATCCCAGGCCGCAGTTTGGAAAAATCAGAAAAACGTCCTTTATTAGGAATGCAGACAGTCAAATTCGCAGATGTTATAGAAACTAAAAAAAATGCTCTGGCTGAAGCTGGTGCTCTTTGGATTGACAGTCCTGACACTTTTGGAAAAACTTTAAAAAAGGATCAGAAATGACTTTAACAGAGGCAATCATTGTCAGGATAAGCCACGATTTAGCAGGTGCTATAGGTGCTTTTGCCAATACGGTGGATTTAATGAAAATGGATGCCTCTTTTATTGGAGAATCAATTGATTTACTAGATACAAGCGCTCATCAATTGACTGCTCGTTTGGCTTTTTTCCGCGCTTTATTTGGTGCCGAAAGTAAGTCTATTGACACCAGTTTAATACATAATTATTTGGACACATTAGCGATTTCTGTGAACTTCCAAGGGGAACTGCAAACACGGCTTCAGTTAGCACTGGTTGCCGTTGGTCTGGAATTATTGGGAACAGGGGGTAGTTTACAGCTATCCGACAAAACATTATTGATAACCTGCCCTGATTTAAATCCAAATCCTTTATTGGTCCAAGCCTTAATGGACACCAAGGTACCCTGTGATCCAAAACTTGTGACCACATTATGGTTGGTCCATCTTGCACAAGAAGCCCATTTAAGTATTCATCTGGATACAAATGAAAACAAAATCACGCTTTCTTTAACTTAAAATATCTTGATTTTTAATGAATTATTTGATAAAATGATTGCCAGTTTTTAATTTTATGTATCAAAGGATTTAATTATGACTGACAAACAAAAGTATTACCCCGAATTAAACGGTAAATGTGATTTTCCCAAAATGGAAGAGGAAGTCTTAAAACATTGGGATGAAAATCATATTTTTGAAGCGGTAAAAGATGCACGCAAAAATGGAGATGAGTTTGTGTTTTATGATGGCCCGCCCTTTGCAAACGGACAACCACATTATGGTCATATTTTTGTCTCATATGTTAAAGATGCCGTGGCTCGTTTTCAAACCATGTTGGGCAAGAAGGTGGAACGCCCCTATGGTTGGGATTGCCATGGTTTGCCAGCGGAAATGAATGCCGAAAAAGCCTTGGGTATCTCGGGACACAAAGCCATTAAGAATACGGTGTGGATAAGTTTAACAATTTCTGCAAAGAATCGGTGTTAAAATATTCTGGTGATTTTGTGGATTTATTTCACCGAATGGGGCGTTGGATTGATCCAACTTTGGAATATCGAACCATGGATTTACCCTTTATGGAATCGGTGATTCAAAACTTTAAGGCGTTGTATGACAAAGGTTTAATCTATCAAGATTACCGTGTGCAACCCTATTCTTGGGCAGCACAGACGGTATTGTCCAATTTTGAGGTGAATCAGCCTGGTTGCTATCGTGATAAAGTTGATACCGCTATCACGGTGATGTTCAAATTGGAAAATGGCATGCATTTATTGGTATGGACGACAACACCATGGACGCTTTTTTCTAACCAAATGATTGCGGTTGGCGAGGATATTGATTATGCCGTGATGGAGGAAAACGGTGGAAAATATGTACTGGCCGAAGCTTTAAAAGGTAAATATGCCAAACAGTTAGAGAATGCCGTACAAGTGGCCACAATGAAGGGATCCGAATTGGTGGGCATGTCCTATGAACCCATGTTTCCACATTTTGCCGCCCTAAAAGAAAAAGGTTGTTTTAAGGTCTTGGCTGGTGATTTCGTGTCTATTGAAGATGGTACTGGTATGGTCCATATTGCGCCAGGATTTGGTGCAGACGACTTTGATGTATGTCGTAAATATGATGCGCATTTCCCGATTGTTTGTCCAGTGGATGAGGCTGGGTGTTTTACTGCCGAGGTGCCAGAAGTTCAGGGAAAACAAGTATTTGATGCCAATGAATATGTGTTGAATTATTTAAAAGAACATCGTTTGTTGGTGAAAAAAGAGCAAATTACACATACTTATCCGTATTGTTGGAGAACAGATACACCATTGATTTATAAAGCCATGTCTGGTTGGTTTGTGGATGTACCGAAATTCCGTGAAGAATTGTGTCAGTTGAATCAAACGATTACATGGACACCGGAACACATTAAAGATGGCCGTTTCGGCAAGTGGTTAGAGGGTGCCCGTGAGTGGTCTATTTCCAGAACACGTTATTGGGGGGCGCCAATTCCTGTATGGCAATCGGACAACCCAAAATATCCGCGGACAGATGTGTTCGGTTCTGCCGCTGAAATCAAGAAAAAAACGGGGTGTGATGTGACAGATTTGCATCGTCCGCTCATTGATCAGGTGGTTTATCCGAATCCAGACGATCCCTCGGGTCAATCTATGATGCGTCG
This sequence comes from Alphaproteobacteria bacterium, assembly GCA_045614105.1. GTDB lineage: Bacteria > Pseudomonadota > Alphaproteobacteria > CAAHEQ01 > UBA3637 > UBA3637. The sequence continues at coordinate 14,805 of JAZLCF010000080.1, forward strand.
TGTGCCAGATGTGTTTGATTGTTGGTTTGAATCGGGTTCTATGCCGGAAGGTCAGATCCATTATCCGTTTGAGAAAAAAGAATGGTTTGATAATCATTTTCCGGCCGATTTCATTGTGGAAGGCGTTGATCAAACACGCGGATGGTTCTATTCTTTACACGTGTTGGGAACGGCTTTGCATCATAAACCCGCATTTAAGCATTGTATGGTGACGGGCTTGGTAATGGCCGAAGGTGGCGTCAAAATGTCCAAAAAATTGGGCAATTACCCAGATCCTTACATTATCTTGAATTCTTCCGGTTCGGACGCAATGAGATGGTTTTTGTTGTCCTCATCCATTGTCCATGGCGGCAATGTGTATATGGATGCACAGGGGAAAGAGGTCTCCAAGGCTATGCGTAAAGCTGTGTTGCCCTTTTGGAATGCCTATTATTTCTTCTGTCTGTATGCTAATGCAGAAGGTGTCAAAGCCAATATGACAACATCCGCTACGGACGTATTGGATCGGTATATTTTGGGTAAATTAAAGAATTTAACACAAAAGGTTAAAGCCGAAATGGCGGATTATGACATGCCGGCTGCTGCTGAGAATTTGGCGGATTTCTTGGATATTTTAAACAACTGGTATATTCGTCGTTCACGTGAACGTTTCTGGGATGGTACCGATCAAAAGGCCTTTGATACATTGTACACAGTGTTGGTCACCTTGGCCAAGATTATGGCACCTTTGATGCCATTCTTGACAGAAACAGTTTATCGTGGCTTGACGGGTGAAAAATCTGTGCATTTAGCAGATTGGCCCAATGTGAATGCATTGACAGATGAAGCCAAGTTGATTGAACAAATGGACTTTGTGCGGGCGATTTCTTCCACAGCAAAGGCTATTCGTGAGGAAAATCATTTGCGCAATCGTTTGCCACTTTCTAAGATGACGATTGCAGGTGAACAAGCAAACACTTTGACTGATTTTGTGGAATTATTAAAAGACGAAGTCAATGTCAAAGAGGTTATCTTTAATACAGATGTGGCTGCGGTGGCCGATAAATTCTTGTATTTGAAAACGCCTTTGATTGGTAAGCGTTTGGGATCTGCTATGGGAGCTATTATGACCGCCAGCAAGCAAAATCAATGGACCGTCAATTCCGATGGAACTTTGGCAATTGCAGGACAAACACTCAATGCTGATGAATTTGAATTGCGCTTAAATATGAAAGAAGGATTCAAAGGTCAACCATTGTCAGATAACCGTGCTGTTGTGCAATTAGACGTTGAAGTCGTTCCCGAACTGGAACGCGAGGGTGTTGCCCGTGACTTTGTGCGTATGGTGCAACAACTGCGCAAAGACAAGGGATTTGATGTATCTGACAGAATCACACTGACTTGGACATCCGACTCTACCTTGGTCAAGGAAGCGTTTAAAGAACATGCTGCTTATATTGCTGAACAAGTGTTGGCCACGACATTTGTTGAAGGCGCAGGTTCTGACAAAACCGAAGAACTAGGCGACAGACAAGTATCCTTTGCCATTCAAAAAGTATAAAATCCTACCATAATCCCTGATTTCTCTTTATCAGGGATTTTTTTATTGACTTATTTTGAAAGGCAACTAACCTCCGCTACCCAGCCCCATACCTGCCGTCATTTGGTCTTGCATTTCAAAGGTACCCCAAACGGTCCATGCCAAGAATGCAGCAATAAACAAAATAGCCGCACCATTTAAGATACCCGCAATAGACTCAATCTGACGAATAGAATTTTCCAACCAGCTATTGGCCAAATTTTCCAACGCCTCTGGGAAAGTATCCAATTCCGCATAAATACGCAAATCTCCAATAATTTCATCATCTGGAAATTTCAGGTGGGTATGATACAAAGCCTCGCCTAAGTTATCACCATTATTGACGTACATTAAAGCTCGCACCACGCGGAATTTTAAATAAGGTGACGCACCCTCATCTGCCAAAGCACGCATAGCTTTGGACACAGGCATTCCTGCACGCACCAAAGCCGACAAAGAAAGCAACCAGCTGACACCAATAAAAATACGATAAATTGACCACGGTGGAATATTATCCACTTTCGCCCGTGATTTACCACTCCAATATGGAAAAGAAATCAAACAAACAATCACAAGGACTGGCACAATAGAAAAAAGCAGCAACGGATGATGATCCACAAATTCAGACAGATTAACCAATGCTTTTGCATAACCGCGCCACACCAATCCTGGCACAGCTTCCACCATCGGTGGCACCATATATTTCGCCACAGCCCATACAAGCAATGTGGAGGCAAAAATCAAGAATAAAGGATAGGAAACAGCACCCCACACTAAAGAACGCATTTTATTCATTCCCTCCACCACACGAACTGTGTGTTGCAAAGCCAAATCCAACGCTGCCACGTCACCCACGGACAACATCAAAATTTCGGTGTTTGGCACCCAGCCACTCAATGCCTCTGAAAACGTGCTACCATTTCGGATACTTTGCATCCAAAAAGCCGTTGCAATCGCTGTAGAATCATCTGGCTTTTGTCCATCCTTAGAGGCAATAGAATATAATCGCTCCAACGCATCCATCAAAGAAAAACGGTTTCTTAAAAGAGCCATCAATTTCCGATAAAGTTCCAACCGATCTGAGGCATAAATTCGCATTGAAAACCGTGCATACCAAATATTGATGATATTTGTTTTCAATGATTTTTCCATTGCTTGTTTAACATGATTATCCATTTTAAAACTCCTTGTTTAATTTAAATTCAATTGATCCAAAAATCCAGTCCATCTTTCAACTTCTTCTATATCAATCAATCCTTGGAACATTCGCGCCAAAGCGTTTTCTCTTAATGTACGCCCATTCAAGTCATTAATCCAATAGTTTTGAGCCTTTTGTACCTCTCCTTTTAAAATAAGATTCAAAAAGGTCGAGTCAGGCAAAATAAACTCAGCCACAGCGGTACGCCCACTGACCCCTCTAAAATTACATTCTGCACAACCAAGACCTCTTAAATAGGCATACTCCAGTCCCACATCCCCAAAGGCACTACGCAACCGTTGAACAGCAGGATTGTCCAAATGTTCCTTAGCCGGAATACGACAAACAGGACACAGTTTTCTGAATAAACGTTGAGCCAACATGCCACGCATAATCGTTGGATCCTGCAACTTAAAATCTTCAACGCCCATATCCTTTAAACGGAGTAAAATCGCGCTGGCTGTATTCGCGTGCAAAGTTGTCCACACATTATGCCCAGACAAGGCGCCACGGAAAGCCAAATCCGCTGCCGACAAGGTTCGAATTTCTCCGATCATCAACGAATCGGGGTCTGAACGCAAAGCTGCTGACAGGGCTTTGGTAAATTCCCTATCCTTTGCCTCTTCAATCCCTGCATTCGTCACAGGCATTTGCCGCGCCCCTGGAATCGGATATTCTGGCGGATCTTCCACGGTAATCAGGTTGGTCTCATAATTACGTTCTTTCAACATCGCAATCATATTGCGCTGTAAGGTCGTAGATTTCCCCGAACCCGTTGGCCCTGACACAATAATAATCCCAGTTGGAATTGCCCTTAATTGATAAAAAAGATCCGTATCCCTTTTGGAAAAACCAAGCTCTAACAATGCCGCTTCTGGATTAGAAGTTGATTCATCAGCATATAATAAACGCATCACCACATAACGTGTACCAAAGGCAATCGGGTTAAATTGCAAACGAATACCCAAGATATTTTTTGGCAAAACCAAACGACCACCAGATCCACGCAATGGGGTACGCCCTAATTTTTGTGCCGCCTGATACTCATTTTGAGCATAGTTTGAATCTGAAATATCCGATGACGCAAATGCTGCACGCACAAAACTTTCGCCCCATTCGCGATTATATTCCATTTCTGTTTGCATCAAACCATTCACACGAAACATAACGGTTGTATGATCCGCCACAACGATATGAATATCTGACACCTGATTCATTGCCGCCCGAGAAACAACTGTCACAAAATCGCGCTGCATACGCGTTTGCTCTTGATTTTCCTCATCTGTAAAAGTTTGATCTGCCGCATGTAATTGGGAGGCATAATCATAAATATCTTTTAAAAGTTCTTTGGATACATATTCAGGTTGGCCTAATTGCAAACGCCGTTTTTTGGCCAAATATTCAAAACCCAACACACGCCCATCATATTTAGCATCTTCCACAACAAAAAAACGACCATTGGAAAATAACGCCAATAATTCGCGCGTTTGATCACTGGCAGGAAATGCCCCAGAAGGCAAAGTTATACACTCATTACCATTTGAATATAATTCTTTCAGCAAAGCCTTTCTAGAACGGTGTTCATCATCTTCCTCTTCTTCGGGAACTTGATTATTTGAAGAAGGCGTCTCTTGATGAGGCTCAGACGCCGGAATTTCTGACTTTTGCTCTGGCTGAGGCTGTTGCTCGGAAACAACCGACTCCTGCACAGGAACATCTGGAGCTCCTTCTTGATCTTGATCCGTTACTTGTGCACCTTGTTTTGCAGGATAATCTTTTAAACTGGTCAAAACCTCGGATAAAGGAACCTGGGGACTTAAAATCTGATCCGCTGTGGCCATATTATCAGGGGCAGAAGTTTCAGAATCTTCAACCAAATCCAAAGATTGGAAATCTTGATCCTTTGTATCTTCTGCCTCTTGTTCTTTTGGTGGCTCAACAGGCTTCTCAGTAGTTTCCATACATTCCTTCTTACAGATTAAACATCATCAAAAATCAAAGCAATTTTCTGACCATCTTTATTCAAAATAACCTGTGTTGCAGAAATAGACTCTACACGACTTCCATCCGTCAACTCATCTCCAATCTGAACACTTGAAACACGGCCAGAATCAACACTTTTCAGGCGAGCATTGAGCATACCTCGTGTACCAGTTATATCTACAATTTCATAGTTCTTAACCACTTTATCGCTGGCAGCAGCATCCGCCTCAGATGCGCCTTCATCGGTATTCTCTGGCTCAATCACTGTGGCAGAAGTCCCTTGGCCAGCCTTAGCAGCCTCCAAAGCAGCCCGTTGTTTTTCCAAATCTTGGCGCACCTTTTCCTGTTCTTGCCACCACTGAATACGGGTCCGAACCACATCTTCGCGCTTGGCAATTTCATCCAACCGATCTTGGCGGTATCTTGCCCGCAATTTTTCCAAATCATTTTTCATCGTTTCCTTTTGGATTTGCAACTTCAAAAAGGTATTATCACGCTCCAACTCAGCCATCTCCTTAAAGACTTCTGGCGTCAACATACCAATCAACCTTTCGCTAGGCATATCCTTGGCAGAAACAGAAGCCGCCAAAGGCAAAGGCCCATTGATATCTGTTTCATAAATTCCAGGCAATGGTGCCAATTCCAACGAATCTAGCGAGGTTCGCGCAGGGAAATCCACCGCTTGCTTATCCGACAAATCAGGCGTATTATCCATCTCCTGTCCAACAGCCATAGACTCCTCTTCTGGCAACAGGAAATCCTCAGCCTCCTGTGCCTGAACGGCAACGGCCATCAACAGCCCACCTAAACACACAATTTGGTATAAAAATTTATTTTGCATAAATCCTCCCTTCATATTTCCATTTTGTTGTTGTATCATTCGACGGATTATACTCTATTTTAGAGAGCTCAAATCCCGAAAATTTTTCGAAAAACTTTATCCACTCCCACGGCGTGTAATCAGAGTTTGTGGAAAACGAAAAATAGGTATATGTTTTTTGACTTGCGGGACGAGATCCATCTGGATTGGTCGGTGGATCCAACATCGTTTGTTGTGAAAATTGGAAGCCTAAGCCCGTCATTTGTTGAATCTCAGTCAAATCCTCTTGTAATTCTTTAACAGACAATGTGGGCATAGAAGCAATTGTCGGCAAATCTTTGAAAGTAATAGAAGCAGAGGCCGTTGACGGATTATTTGTATCCACAGTCAACTCAGTGAATTGGTACTCCTTGACACCAAAACGCAACCATGACAACAAACCTTCCCGACCACTTTTTGTCCAATTCGTTTTGATTCCTTCCGAATTACAAGTAATCAACCCCAATCTCCAACCAGGAAATGACACCGATTTAATCTGATAAATATCATTCCAACAAGCGCGAATCAAAGCATTAACCTCTGTCAATTGTTCCCATGGCTTTGGCTTTTCTGGCTCTGGCGCAACAGGCTGAATAACCTGAGGCGTTTGAACGGGCTGAATAACCTGCTTTGGCGTCAAATTCTTCCACAATCCTACCAAGGCATACACTAATGCAATCAAGGCAATGACAATAATGGCAGCAATAAAAATTAAGAAATAGGTTTTTCTGGCGGCATTGATATCCTGCAAACGCACCTTCATACCCTTGCGCGTCAAACTGGACAAAGAATCTTGCTGAGTTCCCTCCATGCCCCATTCTTCTGGCACAATCTTGACATCCCAATCTGGCACAGCCATCATAGAGGCATAGGCACGTCTGGCGTCCTCTTCTGTCTCAAACAAAACGTCCTCTTCTGCCAAAATCAAATTATTGCGGGCCGCAACAAACCACCAACCCTCTTTTACCTTGAAAACAGCACAAAAAGATTCATGTGCCGCCAAAGCTTCAGCCACAGATGCAGCCAAAGAAGGCATCCCATTACGATGACCCATAGAACTGTGCCCAATACCATACTGAGCGACACTTGTTTGTCGATAACAATATAAATCAGCACCTGGCTCGCTGGCAACAGTTTCTTTAATTTCCGTTAAAGGATCATCCAAATTTTGAACAGGTTGCCACGTCAATCCAACGGCATAACTTTGCCCATCAACGCCCACAACCCCACGTCTAATCGGTGGGGATTGTGTTTCATTGGATGTTGGAACCGTGTTCTCGTTGTCTGCCATATTAAACCTCTATTGTGAATTCATCAATGCCTCGGGGGACAAGGGGGATTGCAAAATCTCAGGTGTAATCAACACAACCAATACTTCGCGCGTATTCTCATTTTTAGACTGACCACCCAATAAACCCATTTTTGCCTTTCCAATACCCGATGTTTGAGTTCTATCTGTCACTCTTTCAAATCCAGTTAAAACAAGCGTAGAACCAGATTGCATAGCAACCTCTTGCATAAAGCCTCGCGCAGCCATCGTTGGTAACTGAAGTGTTGTCTTCTCTGTTTCCGCATCCGAATCTTCCTCCGAATCATCACCCGAACTGGAAGCTCCACCATATGCAACCGTTTTCAGTTCTAACAAATCCGTTATACTCATTGAAAACATAAGAATTAAACGTCCATGATCCAGTATACGAGGCAATACATCCACTGTAAAACCATATGTTAAAGTATCTGTCTGTACGTCCGTATCTGTTGTTCTATCCTCACCCGAACCCGAAGATGTAACACTTATCTCTTTAATATAGTTCTGACTGGTTGTCACTTGAACAGGCGCAACCTTGTTATTCATTGTCGTCACACTTGCGCTCGTGATACTTCTTGTTTTTCCTTGAGATGAAAGCGCTTGGATAATAGCATTGGAACCATTAAATTTGCTACTTTTTTTAATAACCGCCATCGCTAATTGACCAACTCCTGCAGATGGCGTTGCAGCAACACTACTCGCACCAAATCCAGTTGGAGATAAAAATGAAGCCAAAAGGTTTTTACTACCAAAAACAACTCCAAGGTCTAATCCATAGTCATCACTATTCGTCAGACTGACGCCCAACACACGAACAGTTACAGCCACTTGACGCGACAATCTATCATTCCAAGAAGCCACATATCTGGCCACTTTTTGAATGACAAAGGGACTAGCGGTCACTGTAATAGTTCCCGTCACACGACTGAAAGATAATTGACCATTATCGCCAACAACTTGCTTCACACCTTCTTCAATGTTCTCCCATAAGCCCAAATTAGCCGAGGTAGATAAGCTAGAACTCGCACTTCCACTACCCTCTCCCATCGTGGAACCAGACATGCTGGCACTCATACTGGTTTCTGTTGGCAAGGCATAGATTGTAAAGATACGTGTTTCGTTGGCAAAAAAGCTGATTTCCTTATTACGATATTGCCAATAAACACCATAGCGATTGGACAGATAGTTCAAGAGGCCACTCAATTTACCCGAATAACGCACGGTAATGGCGTCCTCTGGCACAGCCTCATCCAGCTTCAAATCATCCAAGCGGACGGGAATGTTCGTCAAATCCGAAATTTGCTGAGCCAAATCAGGCAAAGTTGCATCCTCGGCAATGGAAATCGTGATACCATCTTCCTTTTCCAACCAAGCAGGCAGTGTTTCACCCTCCATAATCTTGATACTTTCATTACCCAACCAAATATCATTATGCATCCGAACTGTGTCGTTTTCTTCCGGCATCATAGGAATTTGAGCCTGTTGGTTGTATTCTTCAATCCGCTCCAACGTTGTTTCAATTTTTTTATCCGTTTGAGCCACATATTTATTGCATGCCGACATCAAAACACACCCTGCCAGCAAAGCCATTAAAGAAAAGCTATATTTTTTACGCATTATCATCCTCCTGTGTATTGATAACTAGCACACGGTTGCCCTTATAGAACGTGCCAATTGGTGCGGGTACAGCACGCGCAAAGGTGCGAATAATTGCGCTTGCCACTTCGACAAAGTTTCCACGGAACACAACGCCCGCCTCCAAAATGTAATCTCTGTCCAGTTTCCAAACAACCGTCCAGCCGGACTTTTGCCCCCATTCAATCAGCAACGAACGCAAACTGTCGCCATTGTTGGCCTCCCAATCGTGAGCCGCTTCGCCATAGGCCAACTTACCCCCGCGTTGATGCGCCGAAATAGACGGCATTTCCACATAAGGTGGTGTCACAGTTGTTTCTTTTCTGCGCGATGTTTTCACAATCGCCCCATCAGCCAATTGCTCTTGAGTGACATCACGTTCCATAATGAAGCTGCCCGTCTGAGTCTTATAAACAGCATATTCCGAGCCCAATTCCTCGTCATCATCCATTGGTTGAGTCACCGCCAACGGGGCAGCGGTATCACGCACAACAACTTGTTGCTGAGGCAACTCATAGCCCATACCAGGAACCACAAAATCTTGCCCAACCGTGGCTTGAATCGGCACATTTGGATTCATTGGATCAATATTGCCAGGATAAGCCGTGGGCACATAAGCACCTTGAGGATTGACTTGATAGTTCGCCCCACCAAGACCAGCGGATTGCTGAGCATACAAAGCAGCGCATTGCTCATTATTTGCATTCGGCCCTGTGCAATTGATAAAAATATCTTCAGCACGCACCTGTTCCGCCATCATCAGCGAAAAAGCAGCCACCAGTTGAATACCTAAATATAAATTTTGTTTCCCCATTTTTAACTCCTTTTTTTTAAACCTAACATAATTTTTAAGAACTTACAACACTTTTTTTACCATATCAAACTTTTTTGATCTTTAATCACTCGTTTTGTCTCCATCGGCACTACAACTTGCGTCTGATTTGGATCTGTTTCTGCGCTTAGAATCATACTATTTACATCACGATTTGATTGATAAACACGTATTTGTTTTGCCGACAATCCTTTTTCAATAGCCAACCGCATAATCAGCCCCAAACGCGCCCGTTGCAGTGGCCAATTTTGGTTGCTGATCCGAATATTGAAAACTAAACGAGGATCTTTTTGAACATACAAAGAATACGCCTTTATCCATTTAACCACGGATTCAGATAAATGCGTTGAATTTTCATCAAAAATCAGACGCATTTCTTTGGGCACTTGAAACATTGCCTTTCCCTTCCCAATCGTTTCTTGAGCCAAAAACTTGGAGGCATAGGCTGACTTATATTGTGATTTTGTGGGCGGATCTGGGTTCGGCTCTGACACAGGCGGAATCGGATCTAGTGGCGTCAACAAGGGCCCATTTGAGCTGGTCTGAATTTTGGGCGTAGGATAAAACATTTGACGCTTTCTAGTCCCAGTTGTCGCCTGTGGGGCTGGTGCTGTCACGTTTTTGTTCTCACCAAAAATTTCGTTTAAAATGTCCACATCCGAGGGAATAGATTGCGGCGCCCCTGAATCGGCAGGCTTTATCACCACTTGTTGAGACACAACAGGTGCGGTTGGCGCATCAAAATATGAAGGCAACAAGAAATCATCCCCAGAACCATTAAAAACAGAAATATCCACATTCTGCGCCAACGCCGTCTGGGAGGTGATAACACATATCCCTATACACACTTTTTTAAGTATTTCCTTGCAATGACGCATCCGCGCCCCCTTTCAAACGATTGAATACATCATAAAATTTAAAAAGTTAATTTTTGATTAAGAGAAATAAAAAAAATGCATCTTTTTGCAAAAAAAATAAAAAAGTGTTTGAATTTCGTTTAAAAAGGTGTATGATTAACTCAAGGTTGATGCAATTTCAATCTGTGTTTAATAAAAACAAGAAGGAGAACGAATGAACAAAACATTAAAGATTATGCTTTCAGTGGCAATTGTTGCCCTTGTGTGTATGGCTTGTTCCGCTTATGCTGAAGGTTTTATACAAACTGCAGCCGATAAGTTAGGTGCATTATTTAAGGACGTGCGTAAAATCGTCTATATTCTGGGGGCTTTTGCCTTGGTTGGTTTTGCTTGGTTGGCCGTGATGGGACAATTGGCCTGGAAGAAAGTGGCCATTTTGGCCATCGGTTTGGCCGTATTAGCCATTGCAGATCAAGTAATTAAATATGCTACAGATGCAACTGAGAAACCAGAAACCACGGTGACTTGGGATCCAGAAAATCTGAAAGGTTGATACGCCTTAAGAGAGCAGCCCTGCCTTTGGCGGGGCTTTTTTTTTACAGCAACTCACAATCCATATATGTCCATTGTGCACAAAGTATCTTGAAAGATACCCTTACTGACCTTTGTCAAAAAATTTGCTTTGGCCCCAAAAGTTTAATAAAGAAAACAGCCTATTTCAATTTAACTGTTCTCTTATCTACTTTTTTTCTTTCGGTAATTGCCTGAACGGCTTCTTCAGCAGAAGCCTTATTATCCGACGCGATATCCTGCAAAAGCCAGTCTAACTCTTTAGAACCCGTTGACGAGGTACTTTTCGTTGTCCCAGTTTTCCCCGTCCCCGTGGCGATACCTTGCAACGTCTGTGTCAAGTTTGAATTTGATTCTGTCGAATTTTTCGTATTATTCGTGTTGTTGGCGGCACCAACTTGTGTGGCCACTAAAACAGATGCAACAATCATTAAAATCGGCAAAGAAAAGCGCATTTATTCCTCCTTTTTCTTAAAAATGTATACAGATTTTCCTTTTTATGCAAGCATTATTTCACCTTTTTGACCAAGGGCAAAATAACAATAACACGCAGGCCTCGCTGAGGGCTGTTATCCAAAACAATATCGCCCCCGTGCGACAACAAAATATCCCGTGAAATTGTTAAACCCAAGCCCACACCGCCTGTTTCAGGGTTGCGAGATTCTTCCAACCTGACGAAAGGCTTAAAAACCTCTTTGCGTTTTTCCTTGGGAATGCCAGAACCATTATCATCAATTAAAATCTGAACCGTATCTTGACGCTTGACAATTTTAATCCACGTTTGTGTGGCATAACGGCTGGCATTTGACAACAAATTTCCGATGGCTCGCGACAGATCTGTTGGTCGTCCAATCACTGTCATATCTTGCTGAATTTTCAAATTGATATGATGATTGGTTCTGTTAAATTTATCCACCAGATTCGTCATAAACGGCCTTAGCGCAATTTCTTTGGCCTCCTCGCGCCCTTCCCCACTGGCAAATGTCAAATATCCATTTAACATACTTTCCATATCGTCCACATCGTGCATCATTTCTTGGACAGATTCATTGTTGGGCAACATAGACAATTGCAACTTCAAGCGCGTCAAAGGCGTACGCAAATCATGAGAAACACCCGCCAACATGGCCGTACGTTCGGACAGATAGCGTTGCAATCTATTTTTCATCATTAAAAACGCGGTCCCAGCGTGACGCACTTCTGTTGCCCCCTCTGGCTTAAAATTATCTACATTTTTTCCAACACCAAACGCCTCGGCAGCGTGCGCCAAACGGATAATTGCACGCAGTTGGTTTTTCATAAAAATCAAGGCCACGCCAAACCAAAACAAAGATGACACCATCATCCACAAGAAAAAGACCCAAACAGTCGTGCTGAAAAAGCGTTTGCGCGCAACAACCACCTGCAAAACACCTTGATCAAGTTGAATATGAATATGTTGTTGGCCATCGGTGGACGTACTTACTTGATAAGGGAAATTTAAATGCGTCAACTCTGTCGTCAAGGCCTGATTCATATCCAACAGGCGCTTTTTTTGTTTCATATTCAGGTTGGCCTCTGGATACCACGCCAAGTCCAAAAACAAATCATTTCCCGCTTTATCCAAAAACGCATTGATTTCTGAAGCTGGCCGCTCTGTTGTGTTCACAAAACTCGTCACAACCTCAATTTCCCCCACAATATCACGCGCTAAACGATGACTAATTGTTTCCCAATGCCGATGATAGAAGATGACTCCCACTGAAAATTGCACGATAATCAAGGGCAACAAAATAATCAAGACAAAACGCCCCAACAATCCATTGGGCAAAAATCTTTTTTTCATATTTCTAATCCAATAATGTGTCATGTACTCAGCAACCTATAACCCTTTCCTCTGATGGTTTGTATAAAATGCTCGTTAGACGATGTTTCCAATTTTTTACGCAAGCGTGTAATTTGAACATCAACCGTGCGGATATTTTCTAAACTCAACTGGGCGGCTATTATTTCGCGCGAAACAATCTGATTATTTTGGCGCACTAAAAGCGTCAAGAGCGCCCGCTCAGCGGTGGTCAAAACAAGTTGTTCCTTGCCTTTTTTCAAAAGCCCCAACTCTAAATTATAAACATAGGGTCCAAAAGTAAAAACTGTTTCATCCAACTGAGATTGCCGCTTCAGCAAGTTATTCAGACGCAAAACCAATTCTTTCGGCTCAAATGGCTTTGGCAAATAATCATCTGCGCCGGCCTCTAAACCTGAAATACGACTGGCCGAATCGCCTCGCGCCGTCAAAATCAAAATGGGAGTGATCACCCCTTTTTGCCTTAATTCTTTGGTCAAAACATCTCCATTTTTGCGCGGCATCATAATATCCATCACAATGGCATCAGGCTTGACATAGCGCAACAAATCCTCTGCATCCAATGCATTGGGTGCTTCAGAAACGACAAAACCATTTTGCGCCAAATACTCTTTTAAAAGCTGACGCAATCGCTTATCATCATCTACAATCAAAACATGCTTGTCCAACATCAACTATTTCAACGCCTCCAAGATTTGCGCGCCCTTCAATCCTCCGTCCCCCTTCAGCTTTTTCCACAACACCGTTTCCATCATTTGTGTATCTTGCTTTAAAACAGCCAAATCCGTTGAACTATATTGTGTCTTTGTGGTAATCAGTCGGCACATATGCGAGGCGATATCTGTAATCAGAGGATAACCAAATGTTGCTCCCTGCCCCTTTAAATCGTGTGCTTTTGGATAAAACTTTTGACGAATGAGGGCGGCCCGTTCTTGATTAAACATACCAGAAGCCTCAACCAACAAATTTTTCATCTTTTGCACATCCCCACAAGCCCATGACGGAAATTTGTTTGTTAAATCCGCAATGGCTTCGTTGGCTTGCTTTTCTAAATCCTCAGGTTGCACTGAGGATAAATCTACAGACGCTCTGACGTTTGTCGCCCGTCCTGCAGGCTTAATAGACTTTTTTTTCAAGGTTGTTGACAATTCAAAAATAGACATTTCTTAACCCTCCAAATCTATTATACCAAAAATCAAAAGAAGATGTCCATCTTTATTTTTATCCACAGGATTTTTCCAACATATTCAACAAACCCAAACGCTGTTTTGTTTGTGTCATTTGATCCTTTGGAAATTTCTGATTGGTCAATCAAATCCCTTTGCTTACTAGGCTTTCCTAATGGTCGGAGGGATCGGATTCGACCCCCCGACCCCTGCGTCCCGAACGCAGTGCTCTACCAGGCTGAGCCACCCTCCGATAACGCCAAATAGTATACATGAAATTGAAATAAATTTCAAGTTTTATTTACAAAAAGTCCCTACACTTTTTCAGCATAGGGACTTTGTTTTGGGCTTTTCATTAGGCTTTAATAATGCCGCGTGTAAAGGCATAAATTGCAAACAACGCCACAGCCACCAAAACGCTGGCCAACACAGTGTCCGCAAAATTCATACGTCCTTTGTCTTTTTTAGCCCACAAGTAAATTGGCAACCCTGCAGCAATAAAAATGACAGCCATCAGCATATAGTTCAAACCCGCCGCGTAAATCAGCCAAATCGCATAAACACTGCCCAAAATACCCGTCAATCTGGCCCACCAACGCGATACACCTGTCACTTGCTCATCTTCGCAAATTTTCCAAAGATATAGGCAGCTGAACAAGTATGCTGGCAGCACCATCACGCCTGTAATGGATAACATCGTATTCCAGGCGTTATTGGAAAAATAGACAAGCAACATCGCTAACTGCATCAATGCTGAGGTAATCCACAATGAAAAACAAGGGGCACCTTTATCATTTTCTTTTGAAAATCGATCAGGAAACGTGCCATTTTGAGCCATAGATTGAGGCATTTGAGCCGTAATCATGGTCCAACTGAGCCAACTGGCCAACACAGCAATCAACAAGCCGATATTCATCAACCAAGCTCCCCATGGCCCAACAACCGCTTGCAACACGCCAGCTGTGGATGGGTTAGCAATCCCCGCTAAACGAGCCTGCGTCATAAAACCAAAAGGCAAAACGGACAGCAGGACATAAATACCCAAACATCCCAAAAAGCCCATGACTGTTGCTTTACCAACATCACTCTGGCTTTGAGCACGCCCCGATAAAACCACAGCGCCTTCTATACCAATAAAGGCCCACAAAGTGACCAACATTGAATTTTTAATTTGATCGCCAAGATCTCCCAGTTTTGCTTTGGCCAGTTCACCCCAAAAATCAAAGTCAAATTTATCTATGTTAAACACAGCCAGCATAATGATACAGAACAAAAACAGCGGAACTATTTTCGCAATGGTGGCAATCAAGTTGATTTTTGTGGCCTCTTGTACACCGCGTAAAACCAAATAGTTAAAGCCCCAAATTAAAATAGAGCCACCAATAATGCTGGGCAAATTATTACCGCCCTCAAAAACACCTGGGAAGAAATAATTCAGCGCATCCATGGTAATCACAGCATAGCCAACATTACCACAAATCTGGCACAACCAATAACTCCACCCGATATTAAAACCCATATAGGGGCCAAAGCCTTCACGGGCATACATGTAAATACCAGCGGTTAAATCTGGCTTTAAATTGGCCAGCAGACGAAAAGTATTGGCGATAAACCAAATACCCAAACCTGTAATCAACCACGCCAGCAAGACACCACCCACACTAGCCGAGGCCGCCATATTTTGAGGCAGTGAAAAGATACCGCCGCCAATCATAGAACTGACAACAATGCCGGCCAAGCCAAAGACGCCCAATTTGCCGGCGGTTGTCGTTTTTATTGTTTCTTTTTTCATTTGAAAATCTCCCTTAAAAAAACAATTCCCCCTGGGAAATTAGAGGGAATTTTCTTTATTTATTTTTTTCTTTTTCCATTGATATCCACAACGGGCGCATACTCAAAATTCAAGAATCCTAACGCTGTCAAACAATATCCAAAATTTTGTGTGATATTCACATAATTGTGGAAAAATTGGAAATCACTGTGTTGTTGACATCCACGCAATTGCAATTCATGATTCATGGACTTTGTCAACCACATCTCACAATGGGCTTTAGCAATATCATCGTCGATAAAGGTGTCAAAGTATTCCACATACTCGGCCGCCCAGCCGCCCAAGAATTTACCTTTTTTATCTTTGCCCCACACAATGCCAATACCGGTTGCAATGGCTTTGTGCTCGGTGGATTTGGCGCCGTTGCCGGCCATAATCACTTCTAACACTGCGCCATGCTTAAAGGTATGAGCCACTTGGTCTACATGGACAATGTTGCCATACAATTCTGGTGGCAAAACAGATGTATAAGGCACAACATTGAAGTCCTGAATTTTGGCCTGCAACAAAGCCGAGTCGTAGCAGAATGTTTCAAATGGTTGAGGGGGAATACCGTCCTCTGCTTGACCGGCACCGCCTGTATAAAATCCCAATGTGGGATATCTGGTTCCTAATTCCATATTTTCTCCTTTTGTTTCATGATTACGGTTGCTTTTCATAAGCAACCTGATGTTTATGTGGGCCACCCTCCAAAATCCTACAAGCCGCCCAAAAGTCTGCCTTGCAAAGCAAATCGTATGTCGCTATATCAAGCCTGTTATTAAAAAGGAGGAAAATAACATGAAGAAAACATTATTTTTAACAGTGGCAACCTTGGCTTTTAGCATTTTATCAGCGCATGCTGAAACAGCGATGGGCGAAGTTGTTTCCGTCACAGACGATATCATCACCGTCCAAAATCAAGAAGGCAAACAAATGTCCTTTAAAACAAATGATAATACAACTTATCGCAAAAAAGCTTTGCACAAACATCATAAAAAAAAGCGGGGCATGCGCGGACCAAGCGATTGGAGCTATGAACCCATCGTAGAAGAGGATGATTGGATTGAGGTTGTATACGACCCTAAAACCGGCAACGGTGTTGCCTATGAGGTGGATACAATTACCGTCTATGATGATTAGTAATGACGCCAATAAAATACCCCGTCATTACGCGGGGTATTTTTTTAACATAAATTTATGAAATCCACTTAGAAGGGAATTTCGTCATTGAAAGATTCGTTGCCACCTGTGGGGGCAGAATCCCAACCGGCATCACCCGATGCCTCAGGAGCCCCTTCAGCGGAATCCCCCGGCGCCGCATTATCGGCGCGACCTTCCAACACAACCAACTCACCACGATAAGAACCCAACACAATCTCGGTTGAAAACTTATCCTGTCCGCTGGCATCTTGGAATTTCCGTGTTTGAATGGAACCTTCCACATAAACCTTAGAACCTTTTTTCAAATTACGTTCGGCAAAATCGGCCAAATTTGGATTAAAAATGACAACCCGATGCCATTCTGTTTTTTCCTGACGCTCACCATTTTTATCTTTCCAAACATCCGAGGTTGCCACGGACAAATGCACAATTTTTGCCCCTGCCGCTGTATGACGTACTTCTGGATCACGCCCTAAATTTCCGACTAAAATTACTTTGTTGATACTGCCTGCCATTTTAAATCCTTTCGTTGTATTTGCTTTATCTCGCTCATTTTAACTTTTTTAAAATGAAAAAGCAAGATTTTTTTCAGGTTGCCTTTTTTTTATTTTTGTTCTAATATGTAAAAAAAGAAAGGGATGTCTATGAAACGATTATTTTCTTTAATTTTGTGTGGCGCCTTGGCGGCCTGTTCTTCCACAACGGTTCAAACATATGATACGGCAGAGGAAGCCTATTTGGCTGGCTATCGCGCTTTTGAAAAAACAGATTACGAGGCGGCCGCCAAAATCTTTGATCAGGTGGAACAAAACTTCCCCTTTTCCGAGTGGGCTGATAAATCTCAGGTCATGATGGCCTATTCTCAATACAAACAAAACGAGTATAGCGAAGCCTTGTTGACGTTGGATCGCTTTATTCAACTGCACCCTGGCAACAAAAACACGCCCTATGCGCTCTATTTAAAAGGGCTGTGTTATTTTGAGCAGATGGCGGACACAACGCGCGAGCAGGAAATGACGGCCAATGCGGAACAAACTTTCCAAGAGCTGACCATTCGCTATCCCTCGTCCATTTACTATAATGATGCCAAGGCAAAGTTGGTGATGATTCAAAATCATTTGGCAGGCAAAGAAATGGAGATTGGTCGTTATTATCAAAAACGTGAAGATTTTACCGCCGCGATGAATCGTTTTCAAGCAGTTCTCATTAACTATCCTGATTCTAATCAAGTGGCCGAGGCTTACTACCGTCTAGCCGCTTGTTATCAGGCATTGGGCATGACAAAACAAGCCAAAGATATCGCGAACAAGTTGGCTGAAAAATTTGAAAATTCCATTTGGACACAAAGGGCAAAAAAGATAACGGAGTAGCTTTAAATGCTGACATCCCTTGCGATTCAACATTTTGTTTTGATTGACAACTTAACCCTTGCTTTTGATAAGGGTTTAAGTGTTTTTACGGGCGAAACAGGCGCAGGAAAATCTATTCTTTTGGATGCTTTATCTTTGGTGTTAGGCGCGCGCTCAGAAGCTCGATTCGTTCAAAAGGGTGCGGAGCAAACTGTGGTGAGTGCTGCCTTTTCTTTACCCAAAAAACACCCCGCTTTTTTGCTGTTAGACGAACAAGGGCTTGCTCATGAAGATGAATTGATTTTGCGCCGCACTTTAACCAAAGACGGCAAGACAAAGGCCTTTATTTGTGATCAACCCGTCAGCGTGGGATTATTGAAATCCATTGGTGATACTTTGGTGGAAATCCATGGACAATTTGCCTCGTATAGTTTATTGAATCCTGCTACACATCTAGGAACTTTGGATGCCTATGGTAAGTTGCAAAAGCAAACACAAGAGGTGGCCACAGCTTGGGAAAAATATCAAGTGGCCAAGCAGGCCGCTTTGGATTTTGAACAAGATTTGCAAAAGCAACTGGCTGAAGAGGATTTTTTGCGTGCGGATTTGGAGGCTTTGGACAAATTAAATCCAAAACCTGATGAGGAGGAAAATTTAACCAAACGCCGGGCGGAATTGATGAATGCTGAACACATTGTGGAAAATATGCAAAATGCCTGCAATTTGTTGGGTGACGAGGAACAAGGCATTTTACGTCTCATCAACAAAACGGAAAATCAACTGCTCAACGCAGATAAAATGACGAACGGCCGATTTGAAAACGAATTGAAATCTTTATCGGAGGCACAAAATATTTTAGCGGATTTGTCCTCAGTATTAGAACATACTTTAAACGATTTGGGCGACACATCGGAACTGCCCGAAATTGATGATAGGCTTTTTGCCCTGCGTGACATGGCCAGAAAATACCGTATTTCCATTGCCGAATTGCCCGTTTTTCGTGAGGAAGTGCGGCAAAAATTGGCCACCGCCGAACATGGCACTCAAAAGCTGGCAGAGCTTAAAAAAGAAACAGAACAACTGCGTCAAACCTATGCACAGCTGGCCGAGGCATTATCCAAAGAGCGCCACAAAGCGGCCGAGGCATTGGACAAATCCGTGATGAAAGAACTGCCCGAATTAAAATTGGAAAAAGCAACGTTCAAGACACAAGTGACAGATTTGTCTTTGGACGAAGGAAATACAACTGGACTCAATCAAGTTGTTTTTACGGCGGCCACCAACAAAGGCTCGGACTTAACGCCCATTCACAAATGTGCTTCCGGTGGTGAATTGGCTCGGTTCATGTTGGCACTCAAAGTCAATTTGGCCGAAGACAATCAAACAACGCTTGTGTTTGATGAAATTGATACGGGTATTTCAGGGGCCACGGCAGCGGCGGTTGGGGAACGCTTAGCGCGTTTAGCCGAAAAGCATCAAAGTCGGAGGCCAAGCGG
>JAZLCF010000081.1:0-1933 GCA_045614105.1 Alphaproteobacteria bacterium
AATTCCCTTTTATTTTTAATTGGTTATAGATTTTGTCTAAAACTAAAATTTTTGAATTTTTATGAACTTATGCACATTATCCACAGATAGCTAACCTCTCCCAAACTTTTGGCTGTTAGCATTTTTGACGCAAAAATCCTATTTAAAACTCAAAGGAGCTCAAAATGAAATATATTTGGATGATTTTGTTTTTATTGATGATGGCCGTGATTGGTATGGCGTATGTATTTACGGATATTCTGGATTATTTCTTTCCTAAACCGCCTCAGACACAAATTGTTGTAGAATCATCGCCAGGTTCAAAATAATTTTGATCTCAGACGCATTTTGCGAAGAAGAAGCCCCTGCTCCGCTTGCCCAGTGCGAAAAGACCCCATAAGCCTAGTTTCCATAGTGTTTCAGTTCATTTTTGATGATTTTTTGCAGGAATATCAATGCCGTCAGACTTTCTGTCAGCTGAAATCCTTTGAGTAAGGCTTTTAAATTCGTCAGTTCTGGGGCAAGGTATTCTGCAATCATCTTTTGATCAATGTTTTTATTCTTCTTTTCCATTAGGTTTTCTCCTTTTTTATTGGCTTGTGTTCGTATACTAAAGCATATAAAACCAAAAGTCAAGAAAAAAAGTTTATTAAACCTAATAGTTGTGGTTTCGCACCAAAAAATTGACTATAAATAATGCTATTTTATAATCAATTTTGCCAAATTTTAGGGCGTTATTGTGTCGCCACGCATTGATTTTGTGCGTTCATGTGGCGATCTACATCTACGACTTATTCACAATAACCATCACTGCCTCGGATATAATTTAGTCCCCCATCGCCTATAAAAACACACTGATTGTTTTGGGTCAAGCATCTATTATGACAGCGTTTGCATTCATCTATGGTAGCCGGTTGTTGATTATTATTAAAACTACATAATGTGCAATAGCCATCGGACCTCATAAAATGCATAGCTCGCCCTTCATTATCTACGCATTTATGGCAATCCTCTGGATTATTAAGCATACTTACATTAATTTCAGAACAACTATAACATCTATTAATAGGGCCATAGGGCGCGGGCCCTCCAAGATAATATCCTTTTGCACAATCACAATAACCATCGTTGCCACGAACATAAGCTTGTGCACCAGAAGACCCAGGAATTACACAGCCCCCAGAATCGCGACGGCTACACCTGTTGGAGCAACGGCTGCATTCTTCAAGAGTAGTTACCCAACCATTCTGAACATGATCACATTGAACACAATATTCAATGTTGTTTTGGGTGTAAATCCAATGGGTTGGATGATTTTCATCATCAATGCATCTGTGACAATCATCGGAACTATCCAATGTCAACACATTGATTTGCGAGCATGCTTTACAGTTGCCATTGTAAATTGTCTGTCCAGCTGGACAGGTTTCACAGCGTCCCATCACACAGTATGGTTTTGAACCATCGGTGCAGGTTGGTCCTTCGTTGGTTGTATAGCCTTTCACTGGACTGCACTTGCCACACTCGGTGCCATAATCATCACAAGGGAAAGTTTCTGGCTGGCATGCGGAACAATCTGTTAAATCATTTAAAAACATAAATTTCATCGTGGTATCCGAGCAATCCGCGGGGATAATTTTGGCTATCCTCCAATCAAGCCCCACGATTTGTTGACATACCTCTTGGGGTACATCGTTCACAGTCAATGTAAAAGATTCGGCATTGTGTTCTAAAGCATCTGGATTCGGAATGGGATATTCCCCATCGTTGGGGTCAAACTCACGCAGGGAAAGCGTTTGTCCGAAGTTCGCTTGTCCTGCTACTACAACAGCTCTGCGCATAAGGCGATCCACCGTCTGGTTCGCATAATGTTTGTTCATCGCTACCCTAAAGCCTGCAATCCCAATGATAGTCAATAATCCCATCACCGCCAACACGCCCAGCATTTCCACCA
>JAZLCF010000082.1:0-8711 GCA_045614105.1 Alphaproteobacteria bacterium
CCTGCTGATTCGCGATTACTAGCAATTCCAACTTCATGCTCTCGAGTTGCAGAGAACAATCCGAACTGTGGCGATTTTTTGGGATCAGCGCACTCTCGCGAGTTGGCTTCCCTCTGTCATCGCCATTGTAGTACGTGTGTAGCCCACCCCGTAAGGGCCATGAGGACTTGACGTCATCCCCACCTTCCTCCGGCTTACACCGGCAGTATCTTTAGAGTGCTCAACTGAATGGTAGCAACTAAAGACGAGGGTTGCGCTCGTTGCGGGACTTAACCCAACATCTCACGACACGAGCTGACGACAGCCATGCAGCACCTGTGTGGTATCCAACTAAATGAAGAGTTCATTACAAACTCGGCGATACCCATGTCAAGGGGTGGTAAGGTTCTGCGCGTAGCGTCGAATTAAACCACATACTCCACTGCTTGTGCGGGCCCCCGTCAATTCCTTTAAGTTTTAATCTTGCGACCGTACTCCCCAGGCGGAATGCTTAATGCGTTAGCGGCGGGACCAAACCTTAAAGGCCTGACCCCTAGCATTCATCGTTTACAGCGTGGACTACCAGGGTATCTAATCCTGTTTGATCCCCACGCTTTCGCGCCTCAGCGTCAGTAATAGTCCAGACAATCGCCTTCGCCTCTGGTGTTCTACCCAATCTCTACGAATTTAACCTCTCCACTGGGTATTCCATTGTCCCCTACTACACTCTAGACAAACCGTTTTGAAAGCAGTTCCGGAGTTGAGCCCCGGGATTTCACTCCCAACTAATCTGTCCGCCTACACGCCCTTTACGCCCAGTAATTCCGAACAACGCTTGCACCCTTCGTATTACCGCGGCTGCTGGCACGAAGTTAGCCGGTGCTTATTCTTGTGGTACCATCATCATTTTCCCACACAAAAGAGCTTTACAATCCGAAGACCTTAACACTCACGCGGCATGGCTGGATCAGGGTTGCCCCCATTGTCCAATATTCCTAACTGCTGCCTCCCGTAGGAGTCTGGGCCGTGTCTCAGTCCCAATGTGGCTGATCGTCCTCTTAGACCAGCTATGGATCGTTGCCTTGGTCAGCCATTACCTAACCAACTAGCTAATCCAATATGGGCCGCTCATCTAGCGTCTTACGACTTTCTCCCGTAGGACTTATGCGGTATTGCTCTTCGTTTCCAAAGAATATTCCCCACTAGAAGATACGTTCCCATACATTACTCACCCGTCCGCTACTGCTGTATTGCTACAGCCGTTCAACTTGCATGACTTAGGCCTGCCGCCAGCGTTCGTTCTGAGCCAGGATCAAACTCTCATATTTAAAAATCTCTTGAGTAGCTGTTCCTGTGCATCATCATTACTTACTATAAAGTAGTATAACAGAAACCCTACAAAAACTTACCAATCTACATGTTATGTACACTATCCGTTTTTATAGTTTCCTGATGCACAACAGCCCTAATCTATTCGCGATCAACGACCGTCCATGCATCCGTTTCTATATTTCATATTTAACTTTGTTCAACAACATTTCTTCCGTTTTTCGCGAAAGTGACGTTATTCTATCAGAACAAAAATGAAATGTCAAGCACTTTTTTAAACTTTTTTTAAGATTTTTAGCAAAGACATACTTTTTCCTTATTTTTCAATGGAATATAGCAAAAACAAAAGCCCCACAAATGCCGAATTTTATTCTTTTTGAGCCATTTTAGCCAACAATTCTTCTTTCAACTCAGGAGTCAAATCATATTTAAGGGCCAACGCCTTTTTATATTGAAACACTGCCTCACGATGCCGTCCCAAAGCCTTGTAAATATCGCCCAAATGGGCATTTGCCACAGAACTTTGTGGCATTTTATCCACTGTCTGTTCCGCCAATGGCAACGCTTTTTGATAATCAGCTTTCCGATAGTAGGCATAGGCCATACTGTCAATGATATGGGGATCTGAAGTCCGCATTTGATAGGCTTTTTTCACCATTTCAAAGCCTTGATTGAGCGTGGTATCTTTTTCCAACCAATAATACCCCAAATGGTTCAGCAACATCGGATTTTCTGGATTTAACTCCAAAGCCCGTTGTAAATCCTGTTCTTCTTTGTATTGATTTTTCTGAGCTCCGTACATAAAGGCTCGCGCAAAATAGATATCCGAAGCATATTTACGATTCGATTCGCCCTCAATTTCCAAAATGCGCGTATAAGCCCGAATCGCAGCAGACCAATTTTTTTCACTTTGATAGACAGAGGCCAATGCCCACCAAAGCGAAGTTGAAGTCTGATTCGCATGCTTCAGGCGCAACAATAAAGGTTTTGCCTCTGTTTCGCGCCCACAAGCAATTAGATTCATGGCTTTTTTAAACTCCATCGTCTGAGTCAATTCAAGTGGCAACTGATTGTAATAATAGGCAGCTAATTGTGGCTTTTTCACCTGTTCCAAAACCTCCGCACTCCAAATTTTTGGCAGTTCCTGCTTCGGATTCAGATACAAGGAAAGGGCGCTTAAAATCAAGGCTCCCTCATAACTATTTTTAGAAGACCCCATGGCTGTTGATAAATTATAGAAAACCTCAGCTGCGCCACGACGAGCCGTCATTGGTTCGGCAGAACGTGCTAAAATCAACTCGGCTGGGGCAGATTGCTCAGACAAAAATAACTGCCATTGAATATAAAAGGGATTATCAGGACGCCATTGACCACGACTGATATAAAAAGAAATAATTTCAGGATACAAAGAAAAAATCATCAATTTGTTTTCCGCCAAATTCTGAAAGGCATCATCCGCAGCAAACTCCTGCCCCAAAGTCAGGGCAATCAGACCACTATGATAGGCATAATAGGCCTTGAGTTCTGGATTCTTGTTCAATGGCTCCAACGCCTTCATCGCCGCCTCATAATTTTGCTCCCCCGCATAACTCCAAGCTGTCAACAAAGGCACAACAATCTCATCCAAAGGCAAAGCAGAACGATTCTTTGTTTTCTCCCTAAACTCAGCCCAATTTTCCGCATGCAACGCATACGCCATTTTGACATAGTCGGTAAAGAAAATAGCCCGATACCCCACAGGCAACTTGTCAACAATTGGTTTCAACAGATCAAAGCGCCCCAAAACGGCATTAAAAAAATAGGCCTCACGTTGCAATTTTTCATTATCAGGATCTCCCTGTATAGCCTGTAAATAATAATCGGCTGCTTTTTGAACATCATCGCTAAAAACAGCATGCAAAGCGGCCAAATATGCACCAGGAACCACCGTTTCTGGAACAGGGCGCGTCGCCACCCAAAGGGGCTTTTCCTCTGTTTTCTCAAGCATCAAGGTTGGCGTCTCCTGCCACAGATGATATCCCCACCATCCAGCAAAACCAAACCCACTCAACACCCCAACCAATAACAATCCCTTAAAAATCGATCTTAAACGCATCCTCTTTCCTTTTGCTTGAAAATATGTTAAGATATTTTTTGACAAAAAGAAAGATAAAAATGGATATTCAGAAAAAATTATATTGGCTAATGGGCGCTGGAATCACCTGTTTTTGCGGTGAAAAAAGGCACTGTCTAGAGGATATTCAACCCCCGTCACAAGAACAAGAAGCAACGCCTGCAACCACCCAAGCACACACTTTTGCCACACATGCCACAACCTTAGAAAGCTTAAACACCGAAAAAGAAAATTTCAACTTAAGCGCGCTCAAAAAAACAGCCACACACACAATACTGGGCAAAGGCCCCATCAAGCCAAAGCTGATGTGTCTTTTGGAAATGCCAGATGGAACGTCAGATCGTTCGGGAGACGCCTGGACAGGAGCACAAGCAGAGCAATTAAAAAAGATGATGACCGCCATTCATTTAGACATCACGCAAGATGTTTATCTGACTTATTTAAGTCCGTGGCGCACCCCTGGCAATCGCGTTTTAACCGAGGCAGAAAGAGCTTTATTTTTGCCTTTTTTAGTTCAAGAAATACGTCTTGTTCAGCCTCAAAGTGCACTATTGTTCGGTGCTGTATTAAGTCAAACTTTGTTGAAAATCAACACATTGACAAAGGCGCGTGGAACATGGCATTCTTTGGAAAACATCCCCACGCGTGTGACATTAGCCTTGTCAACCTTAAAAACAACGCCCTTACGTCAACAAGCATGGATGGACTTACAAGAAGTTGAAAAACTGTTAGGCACGCTTTAAATATTCTTGCACCAATTGGTCTGTATCAGCAATTTCAGATTGCAACTTTTCCGCCAACAAAATATTCTTGCTCCCAGATGAGTAAATCTTTAAATAAGAACCCAAGCCAGATAAATCCACGTCCAAAATCACCGATTCGTGAATGGCCGGACGACTGACTAAAATAGCATATTTCCGATCAACCCATTCTTTTCCCAAAATAAAGTTCAATTCACGTGGCGTTAAATTCCATGTAGCATAGTCATCGGCATTGGCTTGAGGATTACGGAAGAAAATAATAGTTTGACATTGTCCGCGAATCACGTCTCCCAACCCTGCTTCATCCAAAAACTTCGGTTGCTGGAATGCGCACAAATACGCTTGACGTTTCTTACGTCCTTCGCGCAAGCCCACGATAAATGTTTCCTTAAACATCGGATGCTCCAACATCGGTGCCGTTTCATCAATCATAATCATACTAGGCGCACCAGATGAAGTTGCCAGCTCATCAATTCGGTGCATAATATAACTAATAACAGCGGGCGCCAAAGATTTGTTGCTGTCATTAAAAATGCTGGTAAAATCAAAGGCTACATACCGATTTCCCAAATCCAAATTATCCTCGGGCGAATTAAAAATATTTCCATATTGCTCCGGATCAATCCACCGATTCAATTCACGACGCATATAACCATTCGGCGCAAAACAAGCCTTATAAAGGTTTCGCAAGATTCTATCCTTTTTGGGCAAATACTCAAAAGCCGTTGTCACAGCACGAGCAATTTCCGTTTCAGAAACAGCGTCTTGACCTCCCGTAATGTCACGCAACCACCCCCGCAAAAAGGCACGATTCGGCAAATTATCATCTATTAAGAATGGATTTAAGGAAACGGCTTCTTCTCCGTCAAATTTAATATAGGGCGCTCCATTGACAACAGCGAACACCTTGGCGCCTTTGTTGCGATCAAAGAAATACGTATGTAAATCAGGAATCCGCATCGCCTGAGAAGCAATAAAACTGAAAAATGTCGTTTTACCTTGACCTGTTGGACCAATCAAGGCCGTGTGTGCCACCGCATATTGTTCCTCACTGACGTGAAATTGAAAGGCATAAGGTGTTCCCGTAATTGTTCTAAAATAGGCCAAAGGCACAGGACCCCAGTCAGATTTCTTACGTCCTTCAGAGGGTTGATCAATCATCGTCGCACACGCCACAACATTGGATAAATATAAATACGTTCTAGGATACACATCGTACGTGGGAAATTGATTAAAAAAGACCGCTTGGGCCGACCATCCCTCACGGATAGGCGTCACATTATGAATACGACAAACACGTTCCACTTCTTCTTGTCCAAACTTTAACTCATCCAAAGAATCTCCATACAAAATAATAGACATCGCATATTCATTCAAAGTCTGACTATCCACATCTGTCGCATCTAATGACGCCAAAGCCTCATTGTACTGATCAATCACATTTTGAGAAAATGTTGTCATATAGGCCATCTTGCGTTGGTTCAGTAAAAGCGCCGTAGATTTCGTCATTGGGACAGCCTTCACATTGTGCAAAAACGTCATTTCCATATCAATACTCAGCAAATCTGCCACCATTTGCTCATCCATATAATCACCCGGCTTTCTGATGCCCATCATAATCGCCAACTTATCCCGATCTCCGGCAAAAAAGCGCACAAGCCCTTCATCCTTTGTAAAATGCACATAATCAGAGGTCAATAAAATATTTAAATAATCGCCTTGTTCCCCATGAACCATCGGCTTGGGACGAGACAAAGGACTGGCCAATCTGGCAAACAACCACAGGGGACTTTTATCCTCCATTCCGTCATTATCTCGTTCAGACAACAAACGGGGGTGATACATATCCAAAATAGCCTTCATCGCATTGGAGGCTTGATCTAAATCACGAATAGCCTCTTTGCGATCATTCACGCTTAAAATAATGTAATGTCGGTTTTTAAACACACGATGCATACTTTCCGTCCACAACTCATCAATTTTATGCAACAACTTATCATCTTTGAAAGATTCCATCACGTCTAACCGAACTTTATCACGCACCGTCACCACGCGCACAACAATCTCTAACTCTGCCATCGCATCTATCCAACGCTTCCGCGCTCCAATCAAAGTTAAACGATCCTCAGGAGACATCAAGGTGCTATCCACCCCCGTCACCTCAAAAACACGGGCAAAGGCGCCATTGCGCAAATGAAGCGTCGCCCCATCTTGATCAACACTTTCAAAGGGTAAAAAATCACTCAGGCGTGTTTCATGTGGTTTAGGCAAAACCCATTCGCCAATTTTGGTGACCGATGCAAAAGATAACAGAATCGCCGCCAACAACCCCAACACAGCCAACAACATTGGCACGGAAGTTGCACTAGTCAAAATAAAATCAACGATATTGGCATCTATATTGTTCATCGGAATCTTATGGTGCTAATTTCACCCCTCTTGATTTATAAATATTATGCGTTGATATAGGACCATTTTTACCATGAGCCTGCAACATATTGGTCAAATGCGGTTCTTTTGTTCCCGCCAGAATCAAAATTCCATGAACCAACACCACTGACCCCAATGGAAAAAGCGGATTGACATCAAACAAGCCAAGCAACAAAAACATCCACGCCATCTGAACCACAAAATTCGCCATAGCCAGCACAAAAGGGGCTAAAAACAAACGAGGTGGCATTGAAACGGCTCTTAAAATTGGTTCCCGCATTTTAATCTCCTCGTTCTACCATAACCTAAATTCTTGCAAATGAAAAGAAAAAAATGCTTTTTCCTTGACTTTTTTTATATTTTTTGGCATAATTTTACCATTCGTCAAGGAGAAAAAAATGGCCTTAAATCAAGAAACAATTAAAAATCTTTCCACTTTGGCGCGGCTCAGATTACCCGCCGAACGAGAAGAAAAAATTTTGTCCGATTTGCAAAGCATTTTGGATTGGGTGGAACAATTAAAAGAGGTTGATATTGAGGGTGTGGACCCATTGGTGTCTGTGACTCAAGGGAACGCCCCTATGCGCAAAGACGAAGTGACGGATGGCGGGCTGCAACGCGAATTGATGCAAAATGCGCCCGAGGAAATTCAAGGCTTTTATGTGGTCCCAAAGGTGGTGAAATAATGACAGATTTAGTGAACTTGACCATCGCCGACGCGTTGGATTTATTAAACAAAAAAGAAATTTCTTCCGTGGATTTAACAAAGGCGCACCTGGCCGAAATGGAAAAGGGCCGTGTGTTGAACGCTTTTATCACGGAAACACCAGAGTTAGCGCTTGAACAAGCCAAGGCCAGCGATGAAAAACGGGCAAGTGGTTCTCCTTTGGGGGCTTTGGAGGGTATCCCGATTGCTAACAAAGATTTGTATTGTACAAAAGGCGTGCGCACAACTGCGGCTAGTAAGATTTTATCCAACTTTGTGCCCCCTTATGAATCCACGGTTTCTCAAAAGTTAAAGGATGCTGGCACAGTAATGCTAGGTAAATTAAACACCGACCAATTTGCGATGGGTGGTTCAACACTTACCAGTTATTTTGGCGTGACTAAAAACCCGTGGAATTTGGACTTGGTACCAGGAGGTTCCTCTGGTGGTTCGGCCGCCGCCGTGTCTGCCGGCTTATGTATGGGTGCCACAGGTTCTGATACAGGCGGTTCCATTCGTCAGCCAGCCAGTTTTTGTGGCGTCTCAGGCATTAAACCAACTTATGGGCGTTGCTCACGTTATGGTATTGTGGCGTTTGCCAGCTCTTTGGATCAGGCGGGCCCGATGGCTCGTTCCGTCAAAGATTGTGCGCTTATGTTGGGTGCTATGGCAGGTGCCGATGACAAAGATTCCACCGTTGCCAATATCCCCGTGCCAGACTACACTTTGGCTTTGACAGGCGATATTAAAGGCAAAAAAATTGGTATTCCAAAAGAATATCGTTTGGACGGCCTGAATGAAGATGTGCAACACACTTGGGACAAAGGTATCCAATTTTTAAAGGACGCCGGGGCGGAAATTGTGGATATTTCTTTACCACACACAAAATATGCTTTGCCCGTATATTACATTGTCGCCTGTGCGGAAGCCAGCTCCAATTTATCACGTTATGATGGCGTGCGTTATACCACACGCGTGGAAGGTGAATCCTTGGACGAGATGTATGAAAACACGCGCACAGACGGTTTTGGCGACGAAGTTGTCCGCCGTATTTTGTTGGGAACTTTTGTGTTGTCAGCTGGCTTTTATGATGCTTACTACACACGCGCTCAACGCGTGCGCCGCTTGATTTACAATGACTTTGTGGAAGCCTTTAAGCAAGTGGATGCGATTTTGGTACCAGCAGCCCCAACGCCAGCACTTTCCGCCGAAGAAATGAAAAATATGAAACCGGTGGATGTATATGCGGGCGACGTATTTACAACACCAGCCAGTTTGGCGGGCGTTCCAAGTCTTTCATTGCCGATTGGACTTTCTCAAAACGGGCTTCCAATTGGTTTGCAGGTGATTGGAAAACATTTTGATGAAAACACCGTTTTCCAAGTGGCAGACG
>JAZLCF010000083.1:0-4994 GCA_045614105.1 Alphaproteobacteria bacterium
ATTCTGCGTTGCCACTTGAATTCATTGTGTCTCATTGCTTTGCGCGATAAAACTTGCCACCGGCAACTTTTATCTTACGCAGTCTTCCGCCCCACTTTATACCCTCCTTTTAGGGGTTTTTTGTGGGGGTCGTAAAGATAACGATTGTTACTGGACTGTGCATTGACCATATGCAATGGTTGTATCTGCATAAAATGTTTCTTGTTTCTTAGCAACGTATTTTCTGTTGGAGCATTTGAGACATTCTTCTTCTGTTGTATATGAGATTGCATCGTGTGTACTTTGGCATGGAACGCATTCCCCCGAAATAGTACGAATTTCTCCAACAGGACAGACATTTAAAATACACCGTTTCTCTTCATATAAATACCCATGCTCAATCCACACAGTTTGATAAGAGCGTTCCGAGCATTTCTGACATTCCTCTTCGCTGGAAAGAATAGATTGATATGTGCTGCATGGATAACAATTTCCCTCTGTTGCCCATTCAGATTCTTGAAAGCTGTCGATTGGGCAAGGTTCGGCACAATGAGTGGCCACTCTTTTCAGGCCTTTTGTACATTTTAGTAAACAAGCATTTTTGACCATTTCTCTGTTGGGACATGTGGCACACTGTTCTGGTGTTGATATTAATTCATCACTGAGTTCATCACAAGAGTACCATTGCGCAGAATTTTGTTGAAAAGACGAAGATAGATAGAGCCAACGACAATCTGCGTCATCACAGTGGTATGTTTCAGACGGAACATAATTTGCTTTAAAAAATCGAAATCTAGTCGGCCTGAAAAAGTAGCTAGCGATTACAGCTAATAGCACAAGTATGAGAAATTTCTTCATGTTTATTTTCCCTTTCTTTGGTCAAAACTTAACACGAACAAGGTTTGAGGTCAAGTTTTTTAACAAAACAAAAAAAAGCCCCATAAACAGGGGCCGTTTGATCTGGTAGCAGAGGAGGGGATCGAACCCCCGACACATGGATTATGATTCCACCGCTCTACCAACTGAGCTACTCTGCCAACGGATATATTTATACTGCTTTTTTTTGTTCTTGTCAACAAAAATCTTGATTTTTTACAAAAAATGTTGTAGTTTCATGGGTAAGTAAAATCCAGATAAGGAGGTTTTGTATGGCAGAAGTCTTTTTTGCAGGCCCTTGTGGTCGTTTAGAAGGGCGGTTTTATCGTTCGGAAAATCCAACAGCTCCATTGATGTTGATTTTGCCTCCAGATCCGAAGCAAGGGGCAACAATGAACAATAAGGTGACCTATACATTGTTTCAAGCGTTTGCAGGATTAGGATTTTCTGTGTTGCGCCTGAATTACCGTGGTGTAGGGTTATCCGCAGGACAAATGGATGGTTCCGGTGTAGGGGAGTTGGCAGACGCTATTGCAGCGTTAGATTGGTTGCAGGCGCTGGACTCTGATGGCAACAAGTGTTGGATTGCAGGATATTCTTTTGGCGCTTGGATTGGGGCTCAGGTTATGATGCGACGTCCTGAGATTCAAGGCTTTGTGTTCGCGACGCCTAGTGTCAACAAATATGATTTTAACTTTTTAACGCCTTGTCCAGCTTCGGGGTTAATTGTTCAAGGAACGGATGATGCTGTGGTGAATGAATCTGAGGTGGCACGATTAGCGGAGCAACTGGACGATAATCCGTCTGTCAATGTGGCTTATTCGGCGTTGAAAGGGGCTGATCACCTGTACACGAACCGATTGAAAGAGTTATACGATACGATTTTAAAAATTGTACCGACCTTAAAGCTGAAAAAGATGAAACGTGGTAAAAAATTTGCCAAAGCCATCATTCCCAACGATGATTATTAAAAAAGGGGTTGACAATGTGGAAAATGTGTGAAAAAATAGCTACATAATTGCTGTGGGGTGTATTTTTAGTGCCGATCAGCTGTTGAGATATGAAGGGAGAATAAGATGAAGCATAGTTTTAAAAATTCGAATGAAACAGGCCGTACGATGGTGGAGATGTTGGGCGTGTTGGCCATCGTGGGTGTTTTAAGTGTGATGGGTATTTGGGGATACACGATTGCGATGATTCGGTATCGTGCGAATGAGGTGTTGTATGAGGCTCATAAGCGTGCTGTTGTGTTGGTTGCGCGAATTGCTGGTGGAGATAAAGGAAGATTGCAATCGGCGACAGAAGAAGAGTTGGATGAGGGTATTGATTATTCAAATTTGACCTATTACGATTTGCCTGAGTTCGGTGAACAGGATGTTTTTGGCGTTAAATTCCCAAATGAAGCTGAGTTAGAACGGCGCAAACTTTATATTCAAGTGCAAGAAGTGCCTAAAAAAATATGTAATAGTATGCAAGGAATTGTTGGCGATGGTTCCCAAGGGATTATGGGAATTGATTTTGTTGGTGAGAACGAAGAATGTGATGATAATAATACTCTAGATATTGTTTTTAATGATGATTTATCCCCAAATGTCCGAACAATTTTGTGTGGAGATGAAGGAAAAGAATGTGCGCGTTGTCAAGTATGCCAAAATGGCATTTGTGTTGATGATGACAGCAAGTGTGGAGGTGGTGCAGTTTGCTCACTCGGGATTTGTCAGTGCACAGATGGCGGAGAAATGTGTGGAAACAAATGCTGTGTGGGGGATAATCCCGCCACGGAGGCGTATGATCCTCAACAAGTTTGTGGTAATAAAAATGGTGTGATGGATTGTATTGATGTGGCGAGTTTAACGAAGTGTCAGCCCGGTCATCCGACATGTGAGACCGCGCCATGCACTTCTAATAGTGACTGTCAGCAAAATCAATACTGTGATGTTGGGGGCTTGGGACATGGTACTTGTGCCCCAGCCAAAGGAGGATGCAGAACTTTGCCAGCAGGATGTGCAAAAAAAACAAATTCCAATGGACGTACCGTGTGTGCTTTGCATGCAAATAAAGATGCATTTTATTCATGGTGGGCGGCCGAAAATGCCTGTGCCAAAATGAATGGGCATTTGGCCAGCTTGGCGGAATTGGGGATGGAGGCCAATTATGGTGCCTGCCTGGAATATAATTCAGGTGTACAAGAGTATTGTGGTGAATATTGGATGAGGGAAGGTACGACAGTGAGCCCTAATAATTGTGTGAGGTCACAAGGTGGCTGTGTGCAGCTTCCTATTCCTCTATCAAACGATGGCTTGCGTTTTCATTGGGCTTGTGCACCATGTAATAATAATCAGAGAACTGAAGAATGTACGGTCGCGTCCTGTCAAATTCTGGGCGACTGGATGAGAACTACTGCTACGGGTGAGGGTGAATGGAAAACAATTACTGAAAGCCCAAAATTGCTGGATAAAAATAAGAAAACAATAACCGAAATCAAATATGACACGGAGAACAAAACTTATTCTTTTAAAAACGAAGATGGAGAAGATTCTAAGCCTGCATATCGTGGAGGTGGTTGGATATTAGATTTTACTGGCGTTAATCCTCTTCAAACAGAGCAGGATGGCTATTGTTTTGAAGTTTCGAATGAGCATACTTGTAAGGAAAGCGTGGAAGGAACGCGTTTACAAAGCGTCCTACCTGCGGATGCTAAGACGTATTGGACGGCATCAACCGAAGGCTGTATGCCATATCTGGTGAGTAATAGAGGTGGTAAAACCAGTATAGGTAGAGCCCACGATAAAGCCACTTCTTATTATCAAGCTTTGTGTATTTTAGATTGATTTGGTAGGGCTCAAAACCACACGATGCTTTAGGTATTGTGTGGTTTTTTTATACGCTCACATGGGTGCAAGCGTTGGAATTCTTGCCTTCCTTTAGTTTAGAAAGAGAACCACTGAAAAATTTTTATTTTTCACGGATTTTATTTTGGATTAGGATGATGGCTTCCTCTAAAGTAGGTACTGTGCCATCCTTTTGGGCGCTGGCCATAATGCGGCCCCATTTTACATAAGGGCCAAAGCGGCCAGATTGGTAAGTGATCTCTTGGTCTTGCCATTTGCCGAGGCTCTTTGCTTTTGGTTTTTCTTTAGCGCCGGCCAATAATTCCAATGCGCGTGGCAGCTCTATTGTCAATACATCATCCGCAGCTGTTAAAGATTGGAATGTCTTGTCGCGCTTGACATAGGGGCCAAAGCGTCCGATGCCTGCTTCAATCAAATTACCTTTATCATCTTTGCCCAAAGTCCGAGGCAGTGTTAACAAGCCTAAAGCTTTGGTAATGTCAATATCTTCTGGCTTCATGGATTTTGTGAGGCTGACCCGTTTGGCATCCTTGCCCATACCTTGTTGGACATACCAACCATATGGACCTTTTCGGACAGAAATATCCAACCCTTTTTCATCTTTACCCAGATCAAATACTTTGCTTTCTGTATCTACCGTTGGCTCAATCGGATTGCCATTTTCATCGCGATTAGCCTCAATGGTGGCAAATTGTTTTGTATATTTGCAGTTTGGATAATTGGAACAGCCAATAAAGGCACCAAAACGTCCTACACGCAAAGACAAAGTTCCTGTTTTACATTCTGGGCAGACACGCGATTCCGGCGTAGGAAACAAGCTCTTTTCTAATGATTTTGCAATTGTTTCTAATACTTCGCTCATCTTATGAGGCTCTGCTTCTTTAACCGTTTTATTAAACAGAGCCCAGAAATCTTGCAGCACACTTTTCCATTTCACAGATCCGTTGGTGATGTCGTCTAATTTATCTTCCATACCGGCAGTGTAGTCATATTGTACATAGTGATTGAAATAGTTTTCCAAAAAGGCAGTCACAATGCGGCCACGGTCTTCGGGTACAAAGCGTTTGTTGACCAATTTGACATACTCTCGTTCTTGCAAGACGGACAAAATCGTTGCGTAAGTGGAAGGACGTCCAATTCCCAATTCTTCCAACTTTTTTACCAAACTTGCTTCGGAAAAACGGGGAGGGGGTTCTGTGAAGTGTTGATCGGCATGAACAGCTTTTGTTGTTAGCATTTCGCCCTCATTCATTGTTGGCAACAAAGCGTTGTCATCTTCGCCTTTAT
>JAZLCF010000084.1:0-1719 GCA_045614105.1 Alphaproteobacteria bacterium
CTTGGCTCACAGAACGACATGGCTACGATCCGACTTTGACAAGGCCTATCCCTTTTGATACAATAAAGGGGCTTAGTTCAAAAGACGGGCTTGTTTCGGTCTCAAAGCAGAAGGAACAAAACTTTATATTGCTTCAAGGAAAGGATATAAAATGACAAATACTTACGCTTTATCATTATTGGCATCCAATGCCTCTTTACCGAAATATCTGGCTGAAATCAACAAGTTTCCGATGTTGGACGCTGACAAAGAATATATGTTGGCCAAACGTTATCAGGAAACTGGCGATATCGAGGCCGCCCATGAATTGACCACCTCGCATTTGCGTTTGGCGGCAAAAGTGGCTATTTCGTTCAGGCATTATGGGTTGGCACTCTCTGACTTGATTTCCGAGGCGAATATCGGCCTGATGCAAGCCATTAAAAAGTTTGATCCGGACAAGGGTTTCCGTTTGGCAACCTATGCCATTTGGTGGATTAAAGCTGCGGTATCTGAGTTCATTTTAAAATCCTGGTCTTTGGTGAAAATTGGGACAGTTGCCACACAAAAGCGCCTGTTTTATAACCTACACAAAATTAAATCTCGCTTGGGGCTTTATGGCGAAACATCTTTGGATGACGAAAAAGCCGAACAAATTGCCACCGAGCTGGGTGTCAGCAAACGTGATGTGGTGGAGATGGAGCAACGCTTATCGGGCGATTCGTCTTTGAATGCCACCCTTTCCCATGATTCGGCCACGAATTATCAAGATATGCTGACGGATGATGACGAAACCATTGAGGATAAACTGGGCGCTTCGCAAGAGTTGATCTTAAAGAAAAAGCTGTTAAAAGAAGCTTTAGCAACCTTGTCGGATCGTGAGCGCGAGATCGTGCAAAAACGCTTTTTGTCGGATAATCCTGAGACTTTGGAAAATTTGGGGTTGGAATTTCATATCAGTCGCGAACGCGTCCGCCAAATTGAAACAAAGGCTTATCAAAAGGTATCCAAGGCTGTCCACGCCGCCGCAACAAAATATGCGCTGTAAAAATTGATTACTCAACGATCAAAATAGTGCCATCAACACCAATGACTTTGGCGCGCTTACCAACCGCAATCGGATGAGCCGATTTAGCCAACCAAACGGTATCACCCACCGCTACTTTGCCTAAATCGTCCCCGATGGTTTCCACCACTTTAAACGATTGACCGATATATTTGTGAGCTCCGGTTTTGTTCTTTTGCGCCACCTCTTTGTTCGCACCGAAAATGTGCTTGTACACAAAGAATCCAAAGCACAAACTGATGGCCGAACAAATGGCAAAAGTCGCCAACTGAGCACTGACAGAAAGGGGCATGACAGCAATCACAATGCCCGTTGCCACCGCACCAAAACCAAACCAAATGATAAAAGTGCCTGGCATAATCAATTCCAAAATCATCAGAATCAACCCAAAGGTCAACCACCCCCACATGCCCCATTGGCTTAGATAGGCAAAAAACGCTTGCATAGATTATCCTTTCTTATCTTTTTTGACTTCCGAGTTTTTATCGGCCAACAATGTTTTTGTCACCTCGGCAATACCTGCCAACGAACTGGCCAACTGGGATGTTTCAAACGGCAACATCAAAAGCTTTTGATTCGGCGCTTTCACAATTTCTTTTAAAGCTTCCACATACGCTTGCCCCAAGAAATAATTCAAGGACTTTTCATTACCCTTAGCAATGGCCTCAGATACC